>NZ_JBZYAO010000031.1:0-93543 GCF_059820445.1 Paenibacillus sp. sgz302190 | reverse complement strand
AGGCGGGTGCGCAGCGGGTGCGCAGCGGGTGCGCAGCGGGTGCGCAGCGGGTGCGCAGCGGGTGCGCAGCGGGTGCGCAGCGGGTGCGCAGCGACGCCTCACCGCGGATGAGCCGGTCCTCGGCGCGACCGGGCAGGGCGGCACCTTCCGGCAAGTCAGCCGAGAACCCGGCCTTTCTCTGGCAGCCTGCAGCACCGCGCGCTGCACCCAACACGCGGCGGTTCGCTGCAAGACGCGGGCGGTTTGACCACATGCGCTCCGCGGGGATAGCCTGCCGGTACTGCGGGGGCACCTTTAATTCAGCAGCTCTGCGTACTGAAGCAGGCGCCTCAGCATAACGGCCGCTTCCGCGCGCGTTGTGCCTGCTCCAGGCATGAACATGCGGTCCGCTACGCCGTCCACGATGCCTGCGCGCACTGCCGCCGCGACGGCGTTCCTGGCATAGCCGGCGATCTCCTGCGCATCCGCAAAGGCCGCGGCTCCTTGGCCTTCCGCCGCCGGCTTTTTGCCTGCGGCTTCCAGGGCGCGGGCGATCATCACCGCGGCTTGCTCCCGCGTGATGCCGGCGTTCGGCAGGAAGCTGCCGTCTGCGAAGCCTTCTACAATGCCCGCTTTGGCTGCGGCAGCTACCGCGCCCGCATACCAGTCACTTGCTGTTACATCGGAGTATCGCGCTCCCGCCCGCTCCTGCGGCAAGCCGAGAGCCCGGGCCAGCAGGGCGGCAAATTCAGCGCGGCTGACCGGCGCTTGCGGCGCAAAGTCATGCTCGGACACGCCTTGAATCACGAGCTTCGAAGCCAGAAGCTCCACATCCGCTTTCGCCCAATGACCGTTCATATCATGGAAAGATTTGACCGATTCCATAAGCATGATGATGCCCGTCGTACGCATTTTGACAGTAATGTGCGCCGCGCCGCCGGATACGTCGATCACGGCCGGAACGAAGCGCAGTTCGCCGGAATCGGGATCGTACGAAACCGCCGTTAATCGGGCGGGGTCGGGATTACCCGGCACATCGAGTACGGCCGCTGCGTAAGCGCCGTTAAAGCTGCTTACGGCTGCATGCCGGCCTCCCGCTTCCGCGCCGATCGCGATTTCCGTCACGCCGGCCTGAAGCTTCAAGCCCGCTTGCCCGGCACGCCGGGCGATTGCGTCCGCTGCCGCGTCGGATACATCCCCGACCGTAATCTGAAGCATGACGCCGCCGGGATCAGCGTTCATTTCGCCGGACAGCTTCGCAATATCGAACGAATGCAGCGGAAAGCTGAGCGTCAAGCCGTCCCGCTTCACGCTAAACACCGCATTCGGCGCTATGCGCTGCGCTTCTTGCACTGCCGCTGCCGGCAGCAGCACCTTCGCTCCCGCCTCGCCGCCCGCCACTTCCACGGCGATCGTTCGGCTCGAACCCTGCAAAGCCGCCGCAGCTTTCGTTAAAGCCGCAGCTTCAATGGTTACGCTCGCAACCTTGCGTCCATCCGCCGTTGTGTCAAGCGCACTAGCAACATTCGTGATTCGCGCTCCAGCCGAATTGGCTTCCACGGTCTGACCTGCTGACGCCGTGTCACCGCCGCTGCCATTGCCACTACCGCTACCGCTTCCACTGCCACTATCGTTTCCGCCGGAGGAACCCGAACCGGATGCTTGCTTCGGAGCCGCCGACGCCTCGCCGGACAGGGCGCTTTCCCCGTCGGCATTTACCGCTGTTACGACGTAATAATAAGTCGTACCGTTCGTGACTCCGGTATCCGTATACGAAGCGGTCACGACGTTCGCCGCGATCGTCGTATAAGGTCCGCCGCTCGCCGTGCTGCGTTTCACCTGATAAGAAACCGCTCCCGCCGCGCTATTCCATTGCAGGCTGACCTGCCCGTCTCCTGCCGCGGCCGTCAACCCTTGCGGCGCCGCAGGCGGAGCAGCCACAGTCGTACGTTCAGCCCCGGCGCTTGTCGAGACAATGGCCGGCACGGAGCGCGTCGGATCGATCGTGTTGTGCAGGAGCGGCGTCCAGCTTACAGGGCTTAAATTTTTGCTCTGCGCAATATTCACATCGACGCCGTTCAGCACCGAGCCTGTATCCGTAAATGCGGTGCCTCCCGCAAATACGCCGATTAAATCGGCCGCTTGCGTGCCCGTGTCTTGCTTGAAGTAATTGTTTTGCGCGTAAATTTGCGATGCATACCCGACTCCCATCGTATACAGGAACGGATAACTGGCATCATTCAAAGTGCCTTCATAGTAGTTATTGTACATGTGCACTTGGCCATACCGCACGCGCGGCGCGCGCTGAACGATATTTTTGTAGTAATTGTGGTGGAACGTAATTCTTTCTTTGCCGATGTCCCCGGTGTAGCTGTCGCTTCCGCCGATCAGCGTCGTTTTGTCATGATCATGGAAATAGTTGTAAGACACCGTTATAAGGTCGGAGCCGTTCGTAATATCGACCAACCCGTCATGCTGCTGGTATTGGCGGCCAAAATATTGCTTGCTGTAATCGTCTTTATTGTCGCCGTCGCTGAACGTATTATGGTCGATCCAGACATGCGTCGCCCCTTTGACTGTAATGCTGTCAAAGGCGGAATTCCAGTTGCCCGAGTCGCCGTCCGTCGGGTCCCATTGCGGGAAATAGTCAAACGCATCCCGGAATTCGATATTCCGGATAATGACGTTGTCTACGTTCTGGATCAGCAGATTGCCTCCCACAATTGTGGCATTGGTGCCCGGCAAGCCGACGATGGTCGTGTTCGAACCGACATTGATTTGAATTTGCGCCCCTTGCTTTTTCTCCGAATTGGCCCGGGCCGTCTCCAATGCACCGGAAGGCACAGACGTTTTGCCCCAGGTTGCCGGATCGTAGGCTCGCAAATATGCATGGAAATCGTAGCCCTCGTCCTTGTAATCGTCGAATCCCAACGGATTGTCCTGATCATCGACGTTCATATCGATCATCCCGCTAATATATATGATTTTCGGCGTCGCATTTGTTGCATTGCTGCTGTTGCTGCCGCCCAGCGCCTGAATCAGCTCGCTCCGTTTTGTAACTACCGTACCGGCTGCGGCCGCCGATCCGCCTGTAATGGTGCCTGCCGGGAATGCTCCCCAACCGTCATTCGCGGCCAGCACCTGTCTGCCAATGTCCGAAGCGGACGTATCCGTCACGTTTACGGTTAACGGCACGGCATAGGTGCCGAAATGAACGTAAAGCGTTGCAGTTCCTGACGGCAGCCCAGCGAGATACGTTTTGTTGATTGAAATTACATTACCTGCTGCCGTATAATCCCCTTCAGCCAATACCTTGTCGCCATTCGTAAGCTTCGTCAAAGCGTGTCCGCCCGCTTGCGCTATCACATGAATATCGGATTGATAGAGCGGATTTTTGTCAAAATTCGCAGACGCAACCGATATCGATGGCTCCAAAGTCATTTTCGGCCTGATAACGGGAATCGTCGGGTCCCAGCCGGAAAAAATTTGCGGAATCGTCACGCTGGCTTCCGTCCCCGTCATTTGCGTGGAAATCGCCCGGGACGCCGGGTTGGCGCCGATGCCGTAGCTGTTGTATTCGCTGAAGTTTCTCACTTTACAGCTGCCTGCGCAGGAAGTGGCCCAGCCTGAGGCCAGGAAGTTTTTGGAATTAATGAACGTATTGATGAAGCGTACGTTAGCGTAGTCCTTCCAGGCGCGACCAAGATCGTAAGTGCCGAGCGCCGAAGCGCCGTCGATGATTTGCGAGTTGATGAATACGTAACCCGGATCCGCCGGATTGCTTTGTCCTGCCGCCGTAATATGGCCCCCGCCCGTTCCTGCGCTCGCCGCATTGCTCACAAGCACAAGCTTCGCTCGGTCAAATACAATTGCCGGAGCCTCTCCGAAAATGTAATCGACATCGCCTTCGATGATACTGTCGCGGAAATATTGACGCCCCGATTTATAGTTGTACAAAGTGTCCTGGAAACTGGTCAATTTTACATGGTCAAACACGGATTGGTCGCTTTGAACAAGCAAAGCTACAGCCGTCCCTTTTTCCGACCGGGGTGCGGCGCTGTTCCTGATCGTCAAATGGGAAGCCGTAAAATAGTTCGCAAAAACGCCGAACGTGTAGCTTTGCGCCGTGCCTCCCGGCCTGCCCGAATTGCCGTTCGTGCCGCCGTAATCGTCGTATACGATCGTCGTCACATCGATCCCCGCGCCGATCAGGCTTACGAAAGGGCGGTCCATGTATACTTTTTCCACATATGTCCCAGGGCCGACGTAAATGACCGTTCGCGCCGTATTGAATGCGGGAATGGCATTCATGGCTCCCTGAACGGTCGTATAATCGCCGCTGCCGTCCTGCGCCACCATTATCACTTTCGAAGAGGCTGCGACGATTTCCTCCGAATCGGGACTGCTGCCTTTGGCATTCACCGCCGCAACAGTATAAAAATAATTGTTGTCATTGATCACATTCGCTGCGGTGTTGTCCGTATACGATGTGCCTGAGATCGTCCCTATGACAGTATAAGTGCCTCCACCCGCTGTTTTTCGCTTCACCTCATAAGAAGCCGCATCGGGAACGGCGTTCCAGGATAAACTAACGCTTCCGTCGCCGGCAATAGCCGTCAAACCGTTGGGCACTGCAGGAGCTCCGGTCGCGGCCGCATAAGGCGAGACTTTCACCTGGTTTGAAATCATGCTTTCCGCATTGTCGTTCGCCGCCGTTGCCACATAATAATACGTAATTCCGTTGGCGGCAGTCGTATCGCTGTAAGTCGTTTGGCTGAGATGTTCGGCAATCGTCGTATAAGGTCCGCCGTTCGCCGTACTTCTTTTCACATTATAATAAACAGCCTGTGTCACCGGCGTCCAACTGAGATCCACCCTCTGATCGCCCGGTACGGCGCCCAGCATCGCCGGCATTTGCAAAGGACGGCCGGAAACCGCGGCCGCAAGCTCGGAGCCTGCGCTCGTCCCGCCCACATTGCCCGCGGCAACCTGATAATAATAAGTGATGCCGTTTATCAAGCCTGTGTCGTGATAAGTCGTGCCGGTAATTTTATTCGATAAAGAAAGGAACGGGCCGTTCGGTGTCGTGCTTCTTTGAAGCGTATAAAAATCGGCCCCCTCGGACGCCTTCCAATTTAAGGTAAACTCGCTGTCTCTCGCGACAGCCGTCAGCGCCGTCGGTGCGGCCGGAGGCGGCACATCGTTCGGATATCCCACGGCAGCACGTGAAGCTTCGCTCTCCCCGCCGGCTTTTACACCTGTAATCACATAATAGTAATTCGTTTCGTTCTCAAGCCCCGTATCCGTATAAGCCGGAGAAGCGGTATTGGCGATAAAGCTGTAAGGACCTCCGGAAACCGTGCTCCGGTATACATTGTAAGAATCGACACCGGTAGCCGGATTCCAGGTCAAAATCACTTTGTGGCTGGCTCCGCTCGCCGCAACGTTTTGCGGAATCGTTACGCTTTGCCGGTACACCTTAACATTGTCGATATACAAGCTTCCCTTGGAGGTGCCGGGCGTACGCGCCTGAATTTTGGCGATATCGGTCACAGGACTGGCAAAGGTCATATTGCCTTGAAAAACGTCATTGATGTACAATTCCGCCGAATTGGTGCCTGCGTCGGCAACGAATTTCAATTTCATCCATGTACCTTTGACATACATCGAGGAGTAATCGCCCAATTTCAGCGTCAATGCCGTTTTGCCCAAACTGTCGACCAGTTCCAAAGGATAGGAATCCCCCATGATCACCGGTTCCATAAAATCGAGCTGAGCCGTAATCCCCTCTTTGACCGGAGCAAAAATTTTCACAAATCCGCCCCTGCTTGTGCTGTTGTCGTTAACCCACAGGACACGGGTCGAGTTCCCCGTTATGGTGCCTGAAACATTGCCGAACTTATTCGTCAACTGATCGTTGCTGATTACCGTGATGTTGTTGCCGGCAGACTCTGCGGTAAAGTTCGAATATCCGTCAGGCTTCTCTTGCAAAGGACTGCTTTCAAAATTGTCATCGATCAAGTAGGTGATCGGTTTCGCTGCCGCTTCTGCAGAGATAGCGCTTTCGCCAGCCTGATTGAGCGCCGTTACCACGTAATAATAACGGGTATCATTGGCCAATCCGGTGTCGGCAAACGTGGTGCCGGTCACATTGGCGACAGTGCTGTAAGGGCCACCTTTGGTCCCGCTCCGCTTCACATTGTAGGAAACAGCCCCGCCGGCCGCATTCCAGGCAAGATCAACCCTGGCATCGCCCGCGGCTGCCGTCAATCCCGCCGGTGCTGCGGGTACATGTACCGAGGATTGAAGAGCGGCCTGCACCTCGTTCGAGCTTCCGCTCTCTCCGTAATCGCCCGCGGCGGTCACAACGTAATAGTAGGAAGTGTTGCTGACGACGCTAGTATCGTTATAACCGGTTCCATACACGGATGCAATTACGGAGTAAGACGAGCCTGAAACAATGCTTCGTTTTACGTTATAATAGGCCGCCCCGGTAACCGTGTTCCAGGCCAAATCCACCTTGGCGCTGCCGGCGGAAGCGGTCAGACTCGGCGCATCCAGAGCAGGCATCGGCAGAACCGCGGTCAATGAAGCGACCGCAGTAGAAGGGGTGAATATTGACGCCCCTGCCGTCGTATTCGGAGTAATGTAATCAAATGCCGCCGTCGCCGCTTTTCCGACGCCCAAGCCTATGTATGCATCGGTCATACCGGTTATCGTCTGCCCTTTGGTTTGGGTCCAATAAATCGTTTGACCGTCTTGCGACAATGAACCGTAGTCTACATAAATCGCAGAATTGCCGCCTGATACGGAACGGCGCATTTTAATAAATTGCGGGGCGGAAATGCCCGTGGCGCTGTCAATCGCATCCAGTCCATTGGCCGTTCTCGTCGTATTGATTGCTCCCGCATAATTGGAAAGAATGCCTGACCCGTTGCTGGTGCCTGCATCGTCCGCCGATCTGTAATATGCGTAAAAGTCGTAATAAGGCGCTGTTTTGCTGGAATACAACAAAGCCCCCATATAGCCCGGCTTTGTTGTCGCTTCTGTCGCCTTGCGGATGACGATGCCCGCGGAAGCGGATGTGCTGCTCGCGCTGAAAGCTTTTACCCTTGCCACTATGCTGAATTCACCGCTTACGGGCGTTTGCATATAGGCATACTGAAATTGCTCCCCATTGGAAGATGACCCGACAATTCCATTGTTGGATGCCGGACTCGTTAGCGTAAATACACCCAATCCGTTGCTTACGCCGTACGTGCTTGTTCCGGCCTCAGACGGCCAGGATGCGGATGCAGCATTGATATCTTTATTTCCCCAACCGGTAGGGAATGTGGCTGCAGCCTTGACATTTTCGCTGCCCCCGAACGGTACAACCGACGCGATAAACATCATTATCGCCAAAAATCTGGCCAAACCGGCGGCTCGCATGCGTTTCTTGTTCATGTAAATTGTTTAACCTCCTTGTCTGTCTTGCTACAAAATGACTTCTCGCGCTTCGAAAAAGCGCTTTCATTTTCGAGTTCCATAATCCTCCTTTCAAGCTTGCCTGTAACCCCTAGTATAAAAACGGCGGGGCGTTACGTACATAATCCCTGGCTCTCCCGCCCCCGGTGAATTAGACATTCGGCGGAAAAGTGTTCCAATGATTATCATGATAATCCGCTGCTGCTACCGGGGGCCGGTGGGAAAACCTGCGAAAGTACAGGCTTTTCCCGCGGTCATGGTTCATTTTGGCGAAAAGCCTGCGAAAGTGCAGGATTTTCGTTAAAAATGAACCCGAGCCCCTGTACGCGGCGAAAAGCCTGCACAATTGCAGGAATTCTCGCGTCCAGCGTATCAAGGGCGCAAATTCATGTATTTTTGCAGGTTTTTTTCGCATGTGGTCGACCGACCGCCGTCATGCAGCGAAACACCGTGCGCTGGGAGCTGCGCGCGGTGCGACCCTAGGCAGATTGCGGCTATCGTTTCTGACCGGGGGCTTTACAACAGCCTGATCAGGCTTGCCCCGACTCGACCGAACCGGCCCGGCCTAGCTTGGCCTGCCAAGCGGCTTCACAGCCGCTCCCCCGTGCGGTTCTGCAATCGCCCCTCCGGGAGAGGGACAAGTCGTCGATCGCGCACAACACCGGCTGCCGATCAGACGTTTATGCCGCCTACCCGCGAACAAAAAATCCCCCCGAACCGGCTATTGCACAGTTCGAAGGGATTGTCGTTGCGGGTATACCTTTTATGGCAGCGGTTCTACAGCAACATTCGCAATTGTTACAGCTTCCGTATACTTAGCTGTACTGTTCAGACGCAGGCGCATGTTGGCCGCACCCGTCACGCTCGGATTGATTTGCACGTTGACGATTTTTTCCGCATGCCCGTTGGCGTCGGCAGTCAACGAGAAAGCAGCGCTATAACCGTAAGAGGAAGGCCATGTGCCGCTGTCATTTTGCACTTTAGCCACTTGGGTGCCGGAGCTCGTATAAACACCGAGCGAGTAGCCGCTCGTCGTGGAGTTGGCTGTCAACCCGTTAACGACGATTTTGACAGGGAAAGATGCGCTGTTCGGCAGCGTGGCTTGGTGAACGAACGCATACGGATCATTGGACGAAGTTGTCGATACTCCGTAAGAACCTGCTTTAAAAGTCGTCGGATCATACCATTTGTATCCGGCTGCAGGCGCTGCCCACGGTTCGGCTTGCGGTTCCGTCGTGTTGGCCGGCTGCTCCCAGGAATAAAGCGCCGTTGCCGTATCCAGCGTAAGCCCGGGCACTTGCGTGAGGCTTGTGTAGCTTTCTTTTGTCGCCAGCCAGTTTACCATATTTACCAGCAGCGTGGAATCGTTTTGCTCCGAGAAGCCTGCATAAGTCGTTTTCGTACCGCCGGTTTCTTCTTTCAAGTATTTCGGCGTGGCGTCTTCCACGGGGGAGGAATCCCCGATGAAGCCGGCTTTGCCTGCGCTTACTTTGGAAACCGCGACATAAGGGCCTTCGGCCACCCCGCCGTTGTTATAAACGCCTTGATCCACTGCGTTTGCCCATTTGGTAGTCGTCGCAGGCAAGTAGACGATGCCTTTTGCTTTTGTCGGATCTGTAATTGCCAACGTAGATCCCGCGTGCATAGCGACCGTGGAAACGCCGCTCGTAATGCCGAATGCCTGGGAAGGAGCGACGATATTGTTCGCTGTAATGTCGCCGAGCGCGTTGTAGCGGAACCGGATGCCAAAATTCGCCGCCAGCCAGTCGGAGCTGGCAACGCCCTGCATCGCCGAGGAAGCGGCTTCTCCCGCGCTCATGCCAAGAGCCGGATTCGTCCAGGCTCCGCGGCGGTAGCCGTTGAACACTTCCGAAGCGTCCCAGCGGTTTTTATTCCGGTCGGCATTGTAATGATCGCTGATGAAGAAAATGCTGCCGCCGCCTTGCACATATTGCAGCATAGCGGTTTGTTCGGAAGTTTTGTACGGAATATTCGCTTCAGGAATGACGAAAACATCATAAGCCGATAAGTCCGAAAGTGTAATCGGGCTGGATTTGCGCAGTTCTTTTACATAGTAGCCGGCATTGCCCAGCGCATTGCCAAAATCCGAAAAGCCGCCGTCGATGACCCAGTCCGCCGCTCCTGCCGTCTGAGCGTGCGTGTTGTCGAACAGCACCTTTTTCCCGTTAGGTGTCGACGGGTTAATCGTTGGCGCCGGGTCTGACGGTCCCTCTGCAAACGCTTGCGGGATCGCTCCGGACAAAGATGCGACCAGTGCCGCGGTAATAGCAAGACCTTTCAAGCTCTTTGTTCCATTCAAGCTTTTCATAAATAATGAATTCCCTCCATCCATGGAATAAATAGCCAAGCTGGCCTATGTGTATCGTAGCACAGGATTCCGCCCAAAAATAGCCATTTGCAGTAAATTTACAAAAGCAACAAATTGTTGTGCAATCCGACAAAAAAAAGAACCGGCCCCCTATTTGCATAGGAAACCGGTTCTTCGTGATATGGCGATTAGCCCGTTACAACTTTAATAACGTTGCGGACGGAGTTCGCCGTTTTATCAAGGGCCGCTTTTTCGTCGGCAGTCAATTCGATCTCAAGCACTTTTTCGATGCCGTTTGCGCCAAGTACAGTCAGAACGCCCATGAACAGGTTGTCGTAGCCATACTCGCCTTCAAGCAGCGCGATTGTCGGAATGATGCGTTTTTTGTCTTTCAAAATCGCTTCCGTCATTTGTACGAGCGATGCCGCGGGAGCATAGTAAGCACTGCCGTTGCCGAGCAGGTTTACGATTTCGCCGCCGCCTGTGCGCGTACGTTGAACGATAGCTTCAATTCGATCGACAGGAATCAGCTTCTCGATAGGAACGCCGCCGGCGTAAGTGTAGCGCACGAGCGGAACCATGTCGTCGCCGTGTCCGCCGATAACGACACCTTGAACGTCCTCAACCGAAACGTTCAGCTCCTGGGAGATGAACGTAAGGTAACGAGCCGTATCCAGAACGCCGGATTGACCGATAATGCGGTGTTTAGGGAAGCCAAGCGCTTGATAAGCTACATACGTCATCGCATCCACAGGGTTGCTGAGAATAATGACGATTGAATCGGGAGCTACTTGCTTGACGTTCTCACAAACGGATTTTACGATACCCGCGTTGGTGTTCACCAGGTCGTCGCGGCTCATGCCCGGTTTGCGGGCAATACCTGCCGTAATAATGACGATATCGGAGTTTGCCGCATCTTCATAGCTGGAAGTACCTGTAATTTGAGCGTCAAAGCCTTGAACAGGACCTGCTTCGAGCATGTCGAGCGCCTTGCCTTTAGTCGGATTCTCAAGCTGCGGGATGTCCAGCAGAACGATGTCGCCCAGCTCTTTTTGCGCAAGCATAAGCGCAGTTGTCGCACCTGTGAATCCGGCTCCTACAACGGTAATTTTATTACGACGGATTGCCATTTGAGGAATTCCTCCTTCAATTTTTAAAAAATAAATCCGGCGTCCGGGGCGGGAATTAGCCCATGTTTTTAATAATTTCGTTGGCGAATTCGGAACATTTGATTTCTTTCGCGCCTTCCATCAGACGAGCAAAGTCGTAAGTAACGGTTTTGTTGTTGATGGACGTTTCCATGCCTTTGTAGATCAGTTCAGCCGCTTCCAGCCAGCCAAGGTGCTCAAGCATCATAACGCCGGACAAAATAACGGAACCCGGATTTACAACGTCAAGACCTGCGTATTTAGGAGCCGTACCGTGAGTAGCTTCGAAAATGGCATGTCCGGTCAAATAGTTGATGTTGGCCCCGGGAGCGATACCGATACCGCCAACTTGCGCAGCAAGCGCGTCGGACAGGTAGTCGCCGTTCAGGTTCAGCGTAGCGATAACGTCAAAATCGGTAGGACGAGTCAGTACTTGCTGCAGAGCGATGTCGGCGATTGCGTCTTTTACGATGACTTTGCCGGCTGCTTCAGCGTCTTTTTGCGCTTTGTTAGCCGCTTCCGTGCCTTGCTCGGCTTTGATGCGGTCATATTGCGCCCACGTGAATGTTTTGTCGCCGAATTCGCGCTCAGCCAGCTCGTATCCCCAGTTTTTGAACGCGCCTTCGGTGAATTTCATGATGTTGCCTTTGTGCACAAGCGTAACAGTCTTGCGGCCGTGCTTGATCGCATACTCGATAGCGGCGCGGATCAAACGCTCGGAACCTTCGGACGATACAGGCTTGATGCCGATACCGGAAGTTTCAGGGAAACGGATTTTCTTAACGCCCATTTCTTCCTGCAAAAATTTAAGCACTTTTTTCACGGCTTCGGTACCGGATTCCCACTCGATGCCTGCATAAATATCTTCTGTATTTTCACGGAAAATAACCATATCGACAAGCTCAGGACGTTTAACCGGTGAAGGCACGCCGTCGAAGTAGCGAACCGGACGGGAGCATACGTACAGATCGAGCTCTTGGCGAAGCGCAACGTTCAGGGAACGGATACCGCCGCCAACCGGAGTCGTCAGAGGTCCTTTGATCGCAACGATGTACTCGCGGATCGCAGTCAGCGTATCGTTTGGCAGCCAGTTGTTGTATTTGTTAAAAGCTTTCTCTCCGGCAAACACTTCGTACCAGGCGATTTTTTTCTCGCCTTTGTAAGCTTTCTCTACGGCTGCGTCAAGAACGCGCTTGGAAGCCGACCAGATGTCAGGGCCCGTGCCGTCGCCTTCGATGAAAGGAATGATCGGATTGTTAGGCACTTGCAGAACACCATTCTCGATGGTGATTTTTTGACCTTCGGTTGGCAGTTCGTAAGATTCGAATTGTGGCATGGTATGTCCTCCTTAAAATTGTGAAAAATAAAATGTAAAACATGCCTTTGCCCTTAGACAGTCCAGGCTGCCGGGGGTCAGACACACAAAAGCGGCGGGAGTCGCGGCACTCCCCCCGGCAAAAAGCCGGACGGATGCCGAACAACCCGCATCTTTAACATGATAACATAAATTAGCGATTGCTGATCGGAATATATTTTTGGTTCACTGGGCCCGTGTACTCGGCGCGAGGGCGGATCAGGCGGTTGTTCTCGTACTGCTCCAGCATGTGAGCCGTCCATCCGGATGTTCTGCTGATCGCAAAAATCGGAGTGAACAAGTCGCGCGGTATTTCCAGCGACGTATACACAGATGCGGAATAGAAATCGACGTTAGGCTTCAAGCCTTTCAGCCCGGTTACAAGCTCTTCCGCTTTAATGGACATTTCGTACCATTTCATGTTGCCGGTAATTTTTCCGAGCTCATACGACATTTTTTGCAAGTGCTTCGCGCGAGGGTCGCCGTTTTTGTAAACGCGATGGCCAAAGCCCATAATTTTGTCTTTGCGCTCCAATTTGCCGTGAATGTAAGGCTCTACGTTTTCGACCGTGCCGATTTCTTCAAGCATGGCCATAACCGCTTCGTTCGCGCCGCCGTGAAGAGGGCCTTTCAGCGTGCCGATCGCGGAAGTGATGCCGGAGTATATATCGGTCAAAGTTGCAACGGTAACGCGGGCCGCAAATGTAGACGCGTTAAGCTCATGGTCGGCATGCAGAACAAGCGCCTTATCCAACGCTTCGATAGCAACTTTATCCGGCTCTTTGCCTGTCATTTGATATAAGAAATTAGCGGCAATCGACGAATATCCTTTGGAAGCGAGAGGCTCCAGTCCTTGGCGGATGCGGGCAAAAGCCGCGATAATCGCAGGCACTTGGGCTTGCAGCTTGATCGCTTTGCGCACATTGGACTCCGTGCTCATATCGTTCGCTTCTTCATCGTAAAGCGCAAGACTGGAAACGGCCGTACGTAGCGCAGCCATGGAATTGACGTCTTTCGGATAGAGCTTCAGCTGATCGATCACCGCTTCCGGTACGCTGCTGTACGCGTTCAGATCGTTTTGCAGCTTTTCCAGCTCGGACTCTGTAGGCAGTTTGCCGAACCAAAGCAAATGTATGACTTCTTCAAAAGTCGCATTTTCTGCGAGGTCATCAATATCAATCCCGCGATAAGTTAAAACGCCGTCCACGATGGAGCTGATCGACGAGGTTGTGGCTACAATACCTTCCAAACCCTTGGTTGCAGTCATGGGAATCTCTCCTTAGCTACTTGATTTTTGCAAAAACTCACTTTTTCCTAACTTAATAATAAAGGATTTCACCCTGTAAGTGAACAAAAAAGGGCATAAAACTAAGTTATCACTATCATAAAGATTCTTTTTGGCGAAATTCGAGCGCTTACGGCACGATACAAGTTTTTGTTAATTCTCTCGAATTATACGGAACTTTGCGGAAAAAGTTTGTAGAGAACAGTTGAGCTTGATACAATGTAAAACAAAGCGGCAGCATGAGACGATTGAAAATCTGTCGGCCGAAGCTGACGAATTGTCGGCCATGCTCGGCGGTCTGTCACGCCCAAGGCGGCATATCCGTTTGGCCTGTCGAAGAAAACCTGCAAGAAGACCTGCACGCCAGGCTTTAAGAAAACGTACATTGGAGAGAAGCATCTCTATAAATGCGCAGAAAACCTGCATGTGGATCAAGTGCCGGGTTAACGGAACCAAAGGGAACGGAGCCGCGCATCTCTGGCTACGATTGCGGCGGTGGAGTGGGCCACACTTCTCCTGCATCCGATTGCGGCACAGAAGTGGGGCAAGGCGGCCTGGCAGGGAGAAAACCTGCAAAAGTGCAGGTTTTCTCCTTAAAAATGGTTCATTTTAGCGAAAAGCCTGCAATTGTGCAGGAATTTTCGATGAAAATGAACCCGAGCCCGTGTTCGCGGCCAAAAGCCTGCACAATTGCAGGAATTTGCCGTGGCCGGCGTTTCCATCCAGCAAAAACTGTATTTTTGCAGGTTTTTCGCGCAACTGGGCAGATCGTAACGACCGGCTCCGGCGCGTGGGGTTTCCGGGCTGCCTGTACTTTGGCCAGCCAAACCAATCCAAGCCGCGTAACGAACGGCGGCAGCACCGTTTTGGACGGCATGCGAAACATGTTTACTTCGTACGACCTTTGTTCTGAAAGATCTACTTTTGTTGAAGGAGCCAAGAAATGAGCAGCATCTCCTACATAGGCGTCATCGATATCGGATCGAACTCCATCCGGTTGGTTATTTACGAACGCAATTTATACGGCGCCTACCGCGTCGTCAGCGAGTATAAAGATTCCGCAAGACTAAGCCAGCGGATCGGTGCCGACGGCATTTTACATAGCGAAGACATTCTTTCCGTCGTTCCCATCCTCTCCCACTACGCAGCGCTCTGTCTCGCGCACGGCGTGCGGACGCTAAGAATCGTCGCCACGGCGGCGATCCGCAATGCGGCCAATTCCGCGGAAATTGTCCGGGTGCTCGAAGGCCGGACCGGCTTCAATATCGAGGTGCTGAGCGGAGAGGACGAGGCCCGTTACGGCTTTCTCGGCGTCGTGAATACGATCGATATCAGTGACGGATTCATTATCGATATCGGAGGCGGCAGCACCGAGGTCACGCTGTTCCGCGGCCGGGAACTCAAGCAAAGCTTCTCCTTCCCGTTCGGTTCGGTGAACACGACCCGCCAATTTATGAAGAACGGCGTCATCACCGAAAGCGAAAAGGCCGGGATTCGCCTTATGGTAAAGGAAGCTCTCGCCGCCCATCCATGGATCAAAAGCTCGCCGGGCTTGCCCATGATCGGGCTGGGCGGAACGATCCGCACACTCGGCAAGATGAGCCAGAAGCGGAGCAAATATTCTCTGCAGCTTGCCCACAACTATGAGCTGAAAACCGGGGAGCTCGATTTTTTCCTGGAATTCCTGTCCTCCCTGCCGCTTGAAAAGCGCAAAAAGGTGGAGGGACTTTCCAAAGACCGCGTGGACATTATCGTTCCGGGCCTCATCATTTTGGATACGATCTTTAGTGAAGCCGCGGCTTCGCATTGCATCGTCAGCGGCTCAGGCTTGCGGGACGGCATCTTTTACGAGCTGTGCAGGCCCGGGAATGCGCTGGTCGACGATGTTCTGGAAGCTAGCGTCCAGAACATGCTGATGCTTCACCCGGGTGCGGCCGTCCAGCACGTCAAGCATGTCGACAAGCTCGCGCTTCGCTTATTCGACGAGCTTGCTTCCTTGCAGGGGCTGGATAAACAAAGCAGACGCTACCTTCATGCCGCCGCGCTGCTGTACCGGATCGGATCTAGCGTCAATTATTATCAATACGGCAAACATACGCAATATATGATCGCACAGGCCCGCATCGACGGCTTCAGCCACCGGGAAATCGCGCTCTGCTCGCTGATCGCTTCCCATAAAACAAAAAGCCGGACCCACCAGCTTGCCCTTGCTTACAAAGACATTTTGGAGGAATCCGACGAATTGCTTGTTGCGAAGCTGGGAACACTGCTGCAGCTTGCCATCGCACTTGACCGCAGCGAAACGCAGCCGGTTCGGGAGCTCATCATCTCCATCATCGGCAAGACGATTACGCTAAAACTTTTGTGCGCGGACAATCCAGCCGCCGAACTGAGCGAGATCGCCGCTTTCGCCAAAGATTTTGAAAAAGTGTGGGGACTTGCGCTCAAGGCTCAAGCTGAAGCTTTTTCCACGACTTAATTTTCATCGCCTCGAACTGGCTCCGGTACGGAGTCAGTTCATTTTTTACCCGGGTGTACATGCCGTTGGTCATGAGCTCCCTTGCCTTGACATTATCGTTAAGACTAAGCCGTAAAATTTGGATCATCATTTTTTTCAGCTGTTCGTCGAATACCGGACACATCAGCTCGATGCGCCGCGTCAAATTGCGGGTCATCCAATCCGCCGACGACAAGTACACGTCGACTTGTCCGCCGTTTTCGAAATAGTACATGCGCGAATGCTCCAGGTACCGGTCGACGATGCTGCGCACCGTAATGTTCTCACTTAGTCCCGGCACTCCCGGGCGAAGGCAGCAGACGCCGCGCACGATCAGATCGATCTTCACGCCGGCCTGCGACGCGGCATACAGTGCATCCACCATCTGCTGGTTGGACAAAGAGTTCATTTTGGCGATAATGTGCGCCGGCTTTCCGGCTCTGGCATGCCCGGCTTCCCGCTCGATCAGCTCAAACAGCTTATCCTTCAAATCCGTAGGAGCGACGGCAAAAGCCTGCCAATCGTGCGGCGCGGAATACCCCGTGATTTCATTGAACAATGCCGATGCGTCCTCGCCGATGACGCTGTGCGAGGTGAACAGCCCTACGTCTGTATACAGTCTGGCCGTGCTGTCGTTGTAATTGCCCGTACCTACGTGGACGTATCTGCGCAGCGTGTTCTCTTCCTGTCTGACGACGAGCGTGATTTTGGCGTGCGTCTTCAAGCCCACAAGACCGTAAACGACGTGGCAGCCCGATTTTTCGAGCTTTCTCGCCCAGGCAATGTTGCGCTCCTCGTCAAAACGAGCTTTCAGCTCGACGACGACGGTGATCTGCTTGCCCGACTCCGCGGCGATCGCAAGCGCCTGAATAATCGGCGAATTGCCGCTGACCCGGTAAAGCGTCATTTTGATCGCAAGCACATGCGGATCGTAAGCGGCATGCACGACAAAATCGGTCACCGCATCGAACGATTCGTAGGGATGATGCACAAGCACGTCCTGCTGCTTCAACAGCGTGAAAAAGTCGTTCGTATCCTCGAATTCCACCGGATATTTGGGAACGATGCGCGGGTAGCGGAGATTATCGAATCCGTTCAAGCTGCCCGCCAGCTTCATCAAATAAGTCAGGTCGATCGGACCGTCGATTTCAAAAATGTGCTCCGTGATTTCGAACTCGTCCTGAAGCTGGGAAAGCGCATAAGGATGCATCCCTTCCTGAATTTCCAGACGCACCGGAGAGCCCCATCTTCTGCGGCGCAGCTCCTTCTCGATCTCTTCGAGCAAATCCTCGGCGCCCTCTTCGTTCAAGGTAAGATCGGCATTGCGCGTCAGGCGAAACCCGTGCACGGCAATCGGCGTATAGCCGCTGAACAGCGACTGGATATGGTGCTCGATCAATTCCTCGAGAAGAATGAACTCCTGCTTCTTGCTGTTCGTTCTGGCAGGTACCGGGATGTAGCGGGACAAATTGCTGGGCACCTGAACGATGGCAAAATACGGCTCATCGTCCGGATCGTCGCCCTCACGGATCAGTACCACAGCCAAATAAAGAGACTGATTATGGACAAGCGGGAAAGGACGGCTCTGATCGACCGCCATCGGAGTCAATACCGGAAAAACAATATCGTGATAATACGCATCCATCGCTTTTTTCTGGCTGATGTTCAATTCTTCGTACTCGGTAAAAACGATTCCCTCTTTAATTAATTGCCGGATAACGTCCCGGTACGTTTTGTACTGTTCGCTGACCATTTTAGCGGTCCGTTTCATGATGCGCTTAATGAGCCCGGCGGGCGTGTAGCCCGTGAAATCTTTTTTGTTGTACCCGGCTTTCATCTGATCCTTGAGCCCGGCAACACGCACGCTCATGAATTCATCCAGATTGCTGGATACGATACTTAGAAACTTCGCTCTTTCCAGCAGCGGAGTGCTGGGGTCCTGAGCTTCTTCCAAAACTCGCCGGTTAAATTCGATCCAGCTCAAATCGCGGTTCAAATACATGGACGAAACTTCGCCGACTTCTTTGATTTCCCTCACCGCAGGCTCTCTTGCAATACTCATAAAACCTCCGTAAAAATTCCTAATTTTCGACATTCCTTATTTTATTGTACTATGCCCGGCATAGACCGACAATGCGGGGAAAGCGCTTTTCAATTATTAAGATTTTGTAAAGGTTTCTTTAAACATTCGCCTTGCCCCCGGCGCTGCGGCTTTTTCGCTTTCTTTTAAGATCAGTGTTACAATACAAGTATTAGAGGCAAGGGGAGAAAATACCATGAATATCCTGAATCCGCGGTTGGTTCATCAAATTTTCAGGGGCATTTGGGTAGCTCTGATCGTTCTCCTGATCGGTTTGGCGATTTATTATATTCCCCCGTTAATTTACCCGTTTATCTACGGCTGGATCATCGCCATGATGATGAATCCTTGTGTAAACTTTTTCCAGTTCAAACTCAGACTGCCTCGCTGGCTCGCCGTAACGATATCTATGCTGCTGTTTTTGGGGGCGATGATCGCTGCGGTTACGCTGCTGGTCGCGAACATCATCGTCGAGCTCGGCTCGCTGGCCGATACGCTGCAAAATCAAGTCAACCGCCTCGCCGCACAGTTCAATTTGTTTATTCATTCCACGGCGTTTCAGGAATTAATCGAAAAGGTCAACCGATTTTTTGAAAACAACCCGAAATACCAGGAAACCGTCAACAGCAATTTATCTTCGACCGCAGGTTCCCTCGCCAACGTCAGCAAGCTTGTTATCGGCTATGTGTTCGACACGCTGAAAAACTTCCTAACCTCACTGCCCAACATTGCAACGCTGACGATCATAGTTGTGCTCGCCACCTTTTTCATCAGCAAAGACTGGTATTTGCTGATCGGACGATATTCCGGCATCGTCTCCGACTCGATCGTCGCCACGTCCAAGCTCATCCGCAGCGACTTGCAAAAAGCGCTGTTCGGCTACGTAAGGGCGCAGTTGATTCTCGTTTCCTTGACGGCACTTGTCGTCATTATCGGCCTGTTCATCCTGCAGGTCCCCTATGCGATTACGATCGGGCTGTTGACCGGCCTGGCCGATTTGATGCCGTATTTGGGCACCGGCGCCGTCATGGTTCCGTGGATTTTGTACGTGTTTTTCGCGCAGGGGGACATCTATCTGGGGATCGGACTGAGCGTGCTTTACGGAGTCATTCTGGTAGCCAGGCAAATTATGGAGCCCAAAGTGCTCGCTTCCAGCGTCGGGCTGGATCCTTTGGCGACATTGGTCGCAATGTTCGTCGGCTTGAAACTGTTCGGCTTCGTCGGCCTGATCGTCGGTCCGGTCTCGCTCGTTGTTTTATCCGCCTTTTACCGCGCCCGAATTTTTCACGATATCGCTTCATACATAAAAAAAGGCTCGGCTTCCGAATAACGAATGCCGGGCCTTTCTTCCGTTTCTTTTATCTGCGGAAAAAAAATGTGAAACCGCCTCTGCCGATTTGCCTTTGAATGAGTGCCAGCAGAGCGACCTTGAACATGGGACGAGTCCATGGAAATACGAGCAGGAAACCGACAATGTCGGTTAAAAATCCCGGCGTAATCAGCAAAACTCCGCCGATGAACAGGCAAATCCCGTCCAGCAGCGACTGTGCGGGCAAATGCCCTCTCGACAGCTCGTAGCGGGCGTAATCCCATACTTTGCGGCCTTCGCGTCTTGTAATGTACACCCCGATTATGCCGCTGAGCACAATCAGAGCGAACGTCGCCCAGCCGCCGATATACCGGCCCAAAGCAATCATTACGGAAATCTCCAGCGCCGGCACGATGATGAACACAGCAAGAAGCAGACGGTACATTCGCTCATCTCCTAACCGTAATGAAAATTTAACCGCTTTGCATTAAGCTTTCCCCGCAAGCAGCCGCCATATTTCCGGCGCTTCCTTATCTATACGCACCGGCTTCCATGAAGGATTCACCCAGACGTGTCGGGTGGCCCCGCTAACGAGCAAATCGCCGACAGGCACAAGGCCGGAATCCTGCTGTCCGGCGTCCCCCCGGCTCTCCTCGTCCCAGCGGCGGATTTCGTAGGCAAATTCCATGCGCACGCCGCTGTAGCTCGAGAGCCGCGTGTAGATACCTACCCGGTCGTCATACCGGGCAGGCTGTTTGAACTTCACTTCCGCCTCGACTAGCGGCAGCAGCAGCCCTTTGTCCTCGATGCTGCGGTAGGAAAGTCCGATTTCCCTGATCCATTCGGTTCGGCCGATTTCGAACCAGGTCAAATAATTCGCATGATAGACGACACCCATCTGATCCGTTTCGGCATAACGGACCCGCTGCTCGTGGCGGTACCACCGGTCTTTGCTCATACTGCTTCCCTCCCTGGCGTTTACAAAAGAAGGCTGACCCTTCAGCAGCTAAAGCCGCTTGCGGGACAGCCTCTTGCTGTCTGAATCTGACTACAGAACTTTCGCTTGTCCGGAGTAGATAACGCCAACTTCCGGATAGATGGAAACTTCTGTTCCGTCTTTCATAATTTCCAGCGCGCGTTCGACGCCGACGATGACCGGAATGCCAAGGCTGAGCGCGACAACCGCAGCATGGGACGTAATGCCGCCCACTTCGGTAATGAGTGCGGCTGCTTTTTGCACGGCAGGCATGTACTCTTTGTCCGTCGAAACCGTCACGAGCACGGCGCCGTCCGTCATTTTGGTATTCGCTTCTTCCGGAGTGCGGGCGGTTACGACACGGCCTGTCGCAATTTGCGTTCCGATCCCGGTACCTTTGGCAATCATCTCGCCTACTTGATGAACTTTGATCAGGTTTGTCGTTCCGGAGCGGCCTACAGGCACGCCTGCAGTAATGACAACGAGATCGCCGAGGCTGACGATTCCTGTTTTGATGCTGCTTTCAACAGCCAAGTTGAACAGCTCGTCCGTCGTTTTCGCTTCTACGCCTTGCACCGGGATGACTCCCCATATGAGGGACAGACGGCGGATCACTTGCTCGTTAGGCGTTACGGCAATAATCGGCGCTTTCGGGCGATATTTGGATACCATTCTCGCCGTATAGCCGCTTTCCGTTGCAGTCAGGATCGCTTTCGCGCCCAATTCCAGCGCCGAGTTGGCGACAGCCTGGCTGATCGCTTCCGTCACAGTCGTTTGCTGCGCTTGCGCTTGACGAAGGAAAATTTCTTTATATTCAAGAGCCGCTTCCGCGCGCTCTGCAATGCGGGCCATCGTCAGCACGGATTCTACCGGATATTTTCCCGCCGCCGTTTCCCCGGACAGCATGACCGCATCCGTTCCGTCGAACACCGCGTTCGCCACGTCGCTTGCTTCCGCGCGTGTCGGGCGGGGATTGCGCTGCATGGAATCGAGCATCATCGTAGCCGTGATGACCGGCTTGCCTACGATGTTACATTTTTTGATCATTTGCTTTTGAACGACAGGCACATCTTCAGCCGGAATTTCCACGCCAAGATCGCCGCGGGCTACCATCAGGCCGTCGGACACTTCCAAAATTTCGTCCAGGTTCTCGACGCCTTCTTGGTTCTCGATTTTACTGATGATTTGGATGTGAGTCGCATTGTGTCTTTCGAGCAGCTCGCGAATTTCCATCACGTCGCCGGCTTTGCGGACGAACGAAGCGGCAATAAAGTCTACGCCCTGCTCGATGCCGAAAACGATGTCGTTGGCATCTTTTTCCGTAATGCCGGGAAGGCTGATTTTCACACCGGGCACGTTCACGCCTTTTTTGCTTTTAATCGTTCCGCCGTTGACGATTCGGCACTCGATTTCCGTACCGCGCACATCAACGACCGTCAGGCCGATCAGTCCGTCATCGATGAGGATCGTGGAGCCTACTTTTACGTCGCGGGGCAAGTTTTCATAAGTAACGGAAATGCGGTCCGCATCGCCCAAAATTTCCTCTGTCGTCAAAATGATGTGCTTGTCCTGAACAAGCTCAATCGGCTCTTCCTTCAATTTGCCCGTACGAATTTCCGGGCCTTTCGTGTCGAGCAAAATCGCAACCGTTTTACCTGTTTCCTGGCACGCCTTGCGAATGTTGCGGATACGGCCGCCGTGCTCCTCAAAGTCTCCGTGGGAGAAGTTGAGACGGGCAACGTTCATGCCCGCTTCCATCAGCTTTTTCAAATTTTCCAAAGATTCGCTGGCCGGTCCGATGGTACATACAATTTTCGTTTTACGCATGGTTTCCCTCCTGAGTGAATGTGAACCGCCCGATTTCTCTAAATTTGCGGTAACGGTCCTCGATAAGCTCCTGCTCCGACATGCCTAGCATGGGCTGAAGATGTTCCCAGACAGCGGATTTGATAAATTCGGCTTGCGCTGCCGGGTCCCTGTGAGCACCGCCCCTGGGCTCCGGGATGATGCCGTCGATCACGTTTTGTTCCATAATGTGGTCGGCGGTAATTTTCATCGCTTCGGCTGCATGCAGCGATTTCGAAGCGTCTTTATATAAGATGGAGGCTGCCCCTTCGGGACTGATCACCGAATAGATGGCATTTTCCAACATCAACACTTTGTTGCCCACTCCAAGCGCAAGCGCGCCGCCGCTGCCGCCTTCTCCGATAACGACGCAAACGATCGGCACGCGGAAAGAGGCCATTTCCAGCAAATTTCTGGCAATCGCTTCGCCTTGTCCGCGCTCTTCGGCCGCATTGCCGGGGAAAGCGCCTTTCGTATCGATAAACGTAACGATCGGACGCTTGAACTTGTTCGCCTGGCGCATCAGACGCAGCGCCTTGCGGAAGCCCTCCGGATGCGGGCACCCGAAGTTGCGGGCGATATTGTCTTTGGTATCCTTGCCTTTCTGGTGGCCGACGACGGTCACCGGAACGCCGTTCAGCTTGGCCAGGCCGCCGACGATCGCCAAATCGTCGCCGTACAGTCTGTCCCCGTGAAGCTCGATAAAATCCGTAAATATAGCCTGAATATAATCAATCGTCGTCGGTCTTTGCGGATGGCGGGCAAACTGCATTTTTTCCGCGGACGACATATTCGCGTACAGTTCTTCTTCCAATTGAACGTACCGCTCTTCCAGACGGCGGATTTCATCCGTAAAATCGATTTGTTTCTCGGTGCCGAACTGGCGAAGCTCCGCAATCTTGCTCTTAAGCTCCGAGAGCGGCTTTTCAAACGGCAACTCATTCGCCATCGCTTGCTTCCCCTTTCGTTCCATGCATGTCCAGCAGTTTGATAAGCGTAGGCCTCATATCTTTGCGGCTGACGACCTTATCGAGCTGCCCATGCTCCAGGTTGAATTCCGATGTCTGGAAGTTGTCGGGCAGCTTCTGCTTAATCGTTTGCTCGATGACCCGGCGTCCGGTAAACCCGAACGACGTGGCGGGTTCTGCGATAATAAAGTCGCCCAGCATGGCAAAGCTGGCGGACACGCCACCAAAAGTCGGGTCGGTAATAACCGAGATGTACAGCCCGCCCTCTTCGCCCAGCTTGGCGAGCGCGGCGCTCGTTTTGGCCATTTGCATCAAGCTGAGGATGCTTTCCTGCATACGGGCTCCGCCGGAGGTCGAATAAATAATGAGCGGCCACTTCTTCTCCATCGCCGCTTCCACGGCCCGGGTAATTTTCTCGCCCACGACGGACCCCAGCGAGCCGCCCATAAAATCAAAGCTCATCACGGCAATGACAACGGGAAAGCCGCCGATCGTCCCTTCGCCCGTTACGATGGCGTCCTGCAAATTCGTCGCATTTCTCGCTTTATCCAATTTTTCCATATAGTCAGGAAACTGTAAAGGATCCTCGGAAACCATGCCGTTGTCGTATTCGAGTATCCGGCCTTCGTCGAGCGTCATCTGGATGCGCTCCATCGCGTTTAACCGATAATGATAGCCGCAAGCCGTACATACCTTCAAGTTTTTTTCCAGCTCTTTGCTCGTCTGAATCGTACCGCACTGCGGACATTTATTCATTAAACCTTCGGGGATATCCCGTTTTGTTTTCTCGGAAGGAATCGTCGCATACTTTCGTTTTTGAAAAAGATCCTTTAGCACTGTTCCACCTCTACTTGGCTTTTATCGTAAATCCTTGACAAGCCACGTCAACTTGCAGCATCGCCTGTGAGTATGTCCGACGGAGTTGCTTTTGTGCATAATCAATGAATAATGACTGCATACACACCGCTCGCGCTGCATAAAATCCGTTATTTTGCATGCATCTACTTTCTCCTGAGTTATTCGGACAGACTCCTATCTATGTAAAATCGAGTTCAGCACTTCTTGCACTTCCTCCAGTTCTCCCTCGGGAACGAGAATTTCGAACTGATTTTTGGACAGGCTGATGCCGCGTACCTGAACGAGAAAGCCTTCCTCTGACAATCTCAACTTGATACGGTCTGCGATTTTCGCGGTAGGAGCTATGTAAATCACCGTCCACATGCAAAAAAAACCTCCTATAAATGCTCGAGTTTAAAAAGCGGGCTGCCAGACTTTTTAAACAATCTCTATGAGACATGCTAAAATAGTCAGCTTTCGGTTCCGAGAAGGTGACTATTTGGCTCCCTCTATTAAGCATAGGCATACATAATGGAATAATGATATCATAATTACTCTTTTTCCCGCAACAAAGCAGTTTTGCCAATAGGTGCCGGAATGCTCCCCTTGGAGTCTGTCCGATGTACCGCGTAGAAGGTAAATGCATGCAAAATGACAGTAATTATGCAGCGTGAGCGGCAGTAAATGCAGTCATTATTCAGTTTGGTATGCACAAAAGCAACTCCGTCGGACAGGCTCCTTGCCGCTAGTCCAGATCGAGTTTGGCGCCGTAGTTCGGCGCATTCTCGTTTTGATGGGCTATTCTGGCCGATGCCGCGGCCGCCAGTCCGCATATCAGATCGTCGAGAAAAACATGCACCGCCGCCTTGTTGTCGTTCAGCTTTTTGATAATCCCGATTTTTTCCTTATCCAAATAGCCGAAGCTCGTAAGCCCGATCATCCCGTATACGTGAACGATGCCAAGAGCCAGCGTTTCGTCTACGCCGTATAAAGGCTCGTCGGCTTCGAGAATCGACTGCAAGGGCTCGGGCAGCAGCTTCTTCTCGGCCAGCGAGTCGAGCGCAATGCCGGTAAACAGCGTATACTGCACCTCCCGCTTGTTCAGAACGGTCAGCACGCTTTCAGTGCAATCCTCCAGGGTCAGCCGGCTGTTATAAGGCTTTTGCAGCTTCAACACAATTTCGGCGATTTGTTCTATCGCAACGCCGCGCTTTTGCAGCAGCTGTATCATAAATTGTTCGGTCATAACATTCTCCCTCCGGTCCCGCAAATTGAACAGAAGCTTCGAAGCCGATTCCGCGCATGTTGGCCTGGGCTGTCACAAAAACGCCCAACAATATACACGAAAGCTTCGAAGCTTGGAAAAAGCCGGGTTCCTATTTATATGCGGAGGAGGCGACCATTATTTCACTCTGACGGAATCTTTGCCCATAATCGTCTCGATCATGCGGAACAGCTCCGGGGATGGCTTCACCCGGTACTGCTCGCTCAGTGCGAGAAGCCGGCCGCCGCGTTCGTAGAACAGCGCTACGGCGAGCGGGCCCGTGTGCAGCTTCAGCAGCGTCTTCAGCTGCAGCAGCTTGTCCGGCTGCTCGCAGTCAGCCGCGATCTTGNTACTGCTCGCTCAGTGCGAGAAGCCGGCCGCCGCGTTCGTAGAACAGCGCTACGGCGAGCGGGCCCGTGTGCAGCTTCAGCAGCGTCTTCAGCTGCAGCAGCTTGTCCGGCTGCTCGCAGTCAGCCGCGATCTTGACGTACACCCGCTGCTCCTTCGGTGCAGCGGTAGCGGCGCTGCCGCCCCCGGCCTGCCGCGGGGCGGCGTTCCCCCGCGCAGGCTGCGCCGCTGCGCGGTCGGCCGGGCGGCCCGGTCTGGCCGGGGCCGCCTTGCCTGCGGCAGCCGCGCGTGCGGGCTGCCGGCGAAGCCGCTGGACGGCCGCAGGGTCGTCCAGCGCGGCAAGCTGCTCCGCGAGCAGCTTGGGCGGGTCCTCGTCCTGCAGCTGCAGCTTCGCCCGGACGAGGACGAGCTGCCCTTTCTGGACGAGCGGAGCCGCCGTTTTCCAGGTCTCGGGGAACAAGACGACCTCGACCTTATCGATGCGATCCTCCAGCTCCATAAACGCCATCGGCTGGCCTTTCTTCGTGACGATCGTCTTGTTCGTCAAAATCATGCCCGCTACGACAACTTCGCTGTTGTCGGGCAGCTCATGCAGCTCGTGCAGCTTGTCCGCCTCAAGCTCCTCCAGCGTTCCGGCATACGCGTCGAGTGGATGGCCGGAAATGTACATGCCGAGCAGCTCGCGCTCGAACTCCAGCTGCCTGCTTCGCGGCATCGGCGGGATATCCGGCAGCTCGACCTCCCAGTTCGGCTCCTCCACGAAGCCGAACAGGTGCAGCTGCAGATCGTCCCGTTCCTTGCGCCATTTGGTCGCGGAAACGATCGTTTCGTCGAGAACCGCCAGCAGCTGCGCGCGATGGCCGCCGAGCGTGTCGAACGCGCCGCCTTGAATAAGCGATTCGATAACCCGCTTGTTGCAGACGCGAAGGTCGACGCGGCGGCAAAAATCGAGCAGGCTCTCGAACGGCGCCTGCTTCCGTTCGCTGAGAATCGCCTCGATCGCCTGGGTGCCGACGTTTTTGATGGCGGCGAGGCCGAAGCGGATCGCGCCCTGCCGGTCCGGCGTAAACACCGTGCCGCTGCCGTTCACATCCGGGGGGAGCACAGCCAGCTTCATCCGCCTGCAGGCATCGACATATTCCGCGACTTTGCGGTGATTGCCCATGACGGCCGTCAGCATTGAGGCCATAAAATGCATCGGATAATGAGCCCGCAAATACGCCGTCTGGAAAGCCAGAACCCCGTAAGCCGTCGCATGGGCGCGGGGAAAGCCGTAATCGGCGAAGCGGACGATCATGTCGTACACGCGGTTCGCATCCTCGGAGCTAAAGCCCTGCTCCGTGCTCCCGGCGACGAAATGCGCCCGCTGCTCGTCGAGCACCTCGCGTTTTTTCTTCGAAACCGCTCTGCGCAGCAAGTCCGCTTCGCCAAGACTGAAGCCGGCCATCGAGGATGCGATTTGCATAATTTGCTCCTGGTAAACGATGATGCCGTAAGTATCGCTAAGAATCGGCTCCAGCGACGGATGCGGATATTCGACTTCCGTCCGCCCGTGCTTGCTGTCAATATATTTGGGAATGAATTCCATCGGACCCGGCCGGTACAGCGCCACGACGGAAATCATGTCTTCAAATACGGAAGGCTTCAATTCCTTCAGCACGCGTCTGACGCCGGCGGATTCCATCTGAAAGACTCCGGTCGTCTCTCCTTTGCCGAGCATTTCATACGTAAACTCATCGTGATCCATGTCCAGCTTTGTCAAATCGATGCGCACACCTTCCAGCTCCTCGACCCAATTCAGCGTCCGCTCAATGATCGACAAAGTGCGCAAGCCGAGGAAGTCCATTTTCAACAGACCGATCGATTCCAGGTGCTCCATCGTATACTGGGTCAGAGCCGTCCCGCCCGTTCCCTCCTGCAGAGGGACATAGTCCGTTAACGGCTCTCTGGAGATGACGACGCCCGCCGCATGCGTAGACGCGTGTCTGGGCATACCTTCGACGCGCATCGCCATGTCCAGAAGCTCGGCGGTTTTCGGCTGCTTGGCGGCCAGCGCCTTGAGCTCCGGGCTTGTCTGAAGCGCCTCGGAGAGCGTCATGCCGAGCTGGTGCGGGATCATCTTGGCAGCGCGGTCCACCTCGCCGTAAGGCAGGTTCAGCACCCTGCCGACATCCCTGACCGCCGCTTTCGCAGCCATCGTGCCGAACGTAATAATTTGCGCCACATGCTCATGCCCGTATTTGGCGGCGACATAATCGATGACTTCGTCGCGCCGCTCGTCGCTGAAATCGATGTCGATATCCGGCATCGTGATCCGCTCCGGATTCAGGAACCGTTCGAACAACAGCTTGTACTGAAGCGGATCCACATTCGTAATCCCCAGCGCGTAAGCGACGAGGCTGCCTGCGGAGGAACCCCTTCCGGGCCCGGTCATGATGCCCTTCTCATGGGCAAAACGGATGAAATCCCAAACGATCAAAAAATAGTCGGAGAAGCCCATACTCTCGATGACGCCAAGTTCATAGACCAGCCGTTCCTTCGCCTGCCTGTTCAAAGCGGAATCCGGCGCATGCCAGTCCGGCTTGGCCCCGTAGCGCTTCTCCAGACCCTGCAGGCAAAGCTCCTTGACATAATCGCCGGCCGTCATGCCTTCCGGGATCGGGCGGAATTTGGGCAAAATCGAATGGCCGAACTCCAACTCAAGCTCGCACCGTTCAGCCACCCTTGCCGTGTTCTCTACCGCTTCGGGAACGTGCGCAAACAGGCTCGCCATTTGCTCGCCGCTTTTCAGATACATCTGGCTCGTTCCCATGCGCAAGCGGTCCGGATCTTCGACCATCTTGCCCGTCCCGATGCAGATCAAAATATCCTGTACGACATGATCGGGCTCCCGCACGTAATGCACATCGTTCGTGGCGATAAGCGGAATGCCGGTTTCACGGCTCAGCTCAATCATGGACTGCATCACTTTCTTTTGCTCGACCATCCCGTGATCCTGAATTTCCAAAAAGAAGTCGTCTCCAAAAATGTGCCTGTATCTTTCCGCCGCCTGGCGGGCCTCCTCCTTGCGGTCGTGCAGCAAATGCTGGGATACTTCACTGCCGAGGCACGAGCTTAAACAAACGAGCCCCTCCGAATGCCGCGCAAGGTGTTCCAAATCGATCCGCGGTTTATAGTGAAAGCCCTGCAAATGGCCGATCGAGCAGAGCTTCATCAAATTTTGATAGCCTTTCATGTTCTTGGCCAGCAGAATCAAATGATAGATCGGTTGTTCCTGCCTCGTGCCCTTATCCCGGATCGAACCGGCCGTAAAATAAGCCTCGCAGCCGATAATCGGCTTGATCCCATGCTGCCTGCATGCCTTGTAAAAAGCGATGGCGCCGTACATGACGCCGTGGTCCGTTAAGGCCAGAGAGGTCATGCCAAGAGCCGCCGCCTGCTTGACAAGGTCTTCCATACGCGCAGCGCCGTCCAACAAGCTGTATTCACTATGCACATGCAGATGTACGAATGTACCCACTCTCTTCCCTCCCAACCGCTGCAATCCGGTTTCGCGGGCAATGTCCCGCGCAATATTTTATATCCATTTTATCATATTATGGCCATGCCTTCCCATACATTGGTACAAAGGAGCTTGTCAAGCCGGAAGGGAAGCGATAATGCATGTACAGCTTTTGGGCCAATATAATCGTATATTTTTGCATTTCATTCGGGGTCGTGTTCGGCGGCAGCATGCTGAGCGGAATTGCCGCCGTGCTGACGATGCAGTCCCCCACCGAAAAAATGATGACCATTTCGGAAAACATTAAAATCTGGGCGATGGTCGCAGCCGTCGGAGGCACAATCGACCCGATTCGCTATATTGAAAGCCATGTGGCCGAAGGGCACCTGAACCCCGCCATCAAGCAGATTGTCCTGATCGTAGTCGCCTTTGTCGGCGCGCAGATGGGCACTTCCCTGGTCCAGATGATCTGCAAAGGAGGCAACCAGTCTTGAGGGTTCCTCCGTTTGCCCGTTATCAGCGCCTGCTGGCGAGCTTCGGACTGCTGGTGGCCGGAGCTATTATCGGCAGCGCCGTGTACATGAGCATCCATCAGCATACGTACAGCCAGCTCTATGTGCAGATGCGCAAATACATGGAAGAGAACACGGAATTGAAGGGCGATATCGAAGACCTGATCAAAACCCGCAACAAGCAGGCGCTCATCAACGCCGTGCACGTCTATCTGGTGCAAAAAAGCCAGGACGAGCCGATCAGCGAAGATATTCAGCAGGAAATCGAAAGCGGCGTAAAAAACGAGCTCAAACTTGTAATCGGGCAAAAAACCGCCTATGTGCGCGATGTCAGACCACTCTATGAAAAGCTCATCACGCAAAAAATTTACGTGCTGCACGATAAAAAGTATGCGGTTGAAGTCAAATCCATCGTCTTGATTCAAACCGAGCTCAGCATCTGGATAACGGCCGAAGAAAAACGCACATGAAAGATGATGCGGGCCGTCCGGGCGGAGTCTCGGATCTCGCCGGCGGAACCGGATTGCAATTTCCGGCGAAAATCGCTACAGTAAAAGGAAAAATCACCCGCATAAAGGACGGTTTCCGCTCATGCTTTGGATTCAAACTGCATCATTCGCGCTCATTGTCGCCACGCTCATCAGCTCGGTCTATTTCAGCATCCGCTCCCGGCGCGCTACCGACGCTCGCCAGAGAGGCTTGTATGCAGCCCGCATGAACATCTCGATGGGGCTCATGCTGGCTGTCATTGCCGTCACGCAGCTATTCTTCTTCCAGGATTCGTCGCTGCGCCGCATATTCGGCACGGTCTGCCTGCTGCTCGGCCTGTTCAATCTGTTTGCCGGCATTCGCAACCACGGGCATTTCGACCGGCTGAACCGCTAGGATTTTGCCCGGTGGAGCTGCTTTGGCGTCTGGGAACCCGGCGGGCGGAGTTCACCCGCCAGACGCCTAGGAGTCACTTTTGTGCATACCGGGTGAATCATGACTGCATATATACCTTCTACGTGGTTCACCCGCCTAGATCACCTGCGCCGTCAGCATCGCCTTGGAGACGAGAGCGCCGGCATGGTAAATTTCGACATCGATTTTGCCGAATTTGCGGCTCACCTCGATAATGGTGGGCCGTATTTCTATTTTGCTGTCAATCTGCACAGGCTTCAAAAAGTAAGTGGACATGTTGTCCATAACGAGATCGCCTTTTTTATGCTCCTGCACGATCCGGTAAGCGGCCTGCGTCATCAAAGTGGTCAGCACACCTTCCGAAACCGTTCCGAGATGATTCGTCATCTGCGGGGTGATGATCCCGTGAAATTGGAGCGAGCCTGCCTCATCCCTTACCTCTTCCAGCCCCGACCAAATCAATTCCTCGAACGTTTCGCCGTTCTGCGGCTGCTTCTGAATGTACTGCATCGCTTTCAGCACGTCGCTGCGGTTCAGAACGCCCAAAATTTTGCGGTTCGCATCCACGACGGGCAGCAGCTCGATGCCTTCCCAAACCATCATATGGGCGGCGGAGGCGACCGACGTATGCGGTGTAACCGTTAGCGGGCTGCGCGTCATCAGCTTGTCCACGGTCTGTATCGGGCTTGCGCCGACCATATCCTTGGAAGTCACGACGCCGATAATCCGGTTCCACTCGTCGACGACGGGAAACCGGCTGTGCCCGGTTTCTTCGGAAAGGCGCTGCCAATCCTTGAGCATACTGTTCGCTTTCAAAGCGAACACCGCTGCGCCGGAAGCCAGCATATCCTCGACGAGCATGATCTTTTTCTTGATCAGGCGGTCATAGATCGCCCTGTTGATCATCGAAGCGACCGTAAACGTATCGTAGGTGCTTGAAATAATCGGCAGCTCCAATTCGTCGGCCAGCGCCTTAACTTCCGCGCTCGTGTCGAAGCCGCCCGTAATGAGCACGCCCGCGCCCTGCTCCAGCGCGCATATGTGCGCGCCGTTGCGGTTGCCGACGATCAGCAGGCTGCCCGCCTCGATATAGCGCATCATGGCGTCCTGCTCCATCGCGCCGATGACGAATTTGTGCAGCGTCTTATGCAGCCCCCTGGAACCGCCGAGCACCTGGCCGTCAACCATATTGACCACCTCGGCGAACGTCAGCTTGTCAATGTTCTGCCGCAGCTTTTTCTCCACGCGCACCGTGCCGATCCGTTCTTTTGTGCTCACGAGCCCCTGGTTCTCCGCTTCCTTGATGGCGCGGTATGCCGTGCCTTCGCTGACCTCCATGTTTTTGGCGATTTTCCGCACGGAAATGCGGGTGCCGAGATTGAGGCTTTCGATATGCCTTAAAATTTGTTCATGCTTGGTCAATGTATCTGCAATATGTGTATCCATCTGTTACACCTCATTTATTCAATACTGTAGCAATCTGTATCATTATTATAGTAGTTCTACACATAGAGAACAATGAGTGAATTCATTTTACCACACATATGTTCGCATTGGAAGACGCACTCGGACATTGTTCCGCTGCATCGCCCTCAGTGTGGGTAAGAATCGGGCAGACTGACGCCTTGGCCCGGCCGCCAAAGTGGCGAAATCGTTCAATATACGCCCGTAAACGGCGTGAAATCTGAAAAACTCCCATGACGCCGTGGACGTCACCTACAGAATGAAATTAACCGGACCTGCTGCAGCAGTTTCCGGCTTTATAAGCGTAACCGTTGGAAAATCTGCACATTATTTATTTTCGTATAAAGTGAATGCTGTGGAGAAAACGTACATTGGAGAGGCGCATCTTCATTAACTCACAGGAAGCTTGCAAAGTGACGCGTTACCACATTTCCCCCAACCACCCCCTCGCCTCTCCAGCATAGGTTGCGGAGTTGAAGTGGAGGGACAAGGCGGCTTGGCAGGAGAAGAGCCTGCGATTATCAGGCTGCCCGAGCAAGTCGCGACACTCTGTGAGGGCTAGGAGTCTGTCCGATGAACCACGTAGAAGGTATATACAAAATGACAGTAATTATATAGCGTGAGCGGCAATATATGCAGCCATGATTCACCCGATATGCACAAAAGCAACTCCGTCGGACAGACTCCTAGTGAAACGAGTATGGCTTTTGGGGGACAACCGCTTTTTCTGGGCACGTGCCTCTATCGGTGTAGGTCGTGGAGCCGCACGACTGGGTAGAAATCAGCTTGCTAGGGAAAAAACCTGCGAAAGTGCAGGCTTTTCTTCCGAAATTAGCTTGTTTTGGCGAAAAACCTGCAAAAGTGCAGGAATTTTCGCTGAAAGTGAATATGAGCCTATGTGTTTGGTGAAAAGCCTGCACTTTTGCAGGAATTGTTCGTGGACAGCGATCAAGGACGCAAATTCATGTATTTCTGCAGGTTTTCTTTGTACAGGCGAGCAGATTATGGTCATCTCCTCGAACGTGGAGGTTTTTCAACAGCCTGGAAAATGCAGGTTTCTTCCGTAAACACGGTTCATTTTGGCGAAAAGCCTGCTATTGTGCAGGAATATTTCGTCGGCAGCGCATCCATTGAGCAAAAACTGTACTTTTGCAGGTTTTCTTCGCAACCGGCTCCGGCGTGCGGGTTTCTCCACAGTCTGAAACGTACAGGCTTTCCGCGCGCAAATCGCCGCCAACGACGCGACGCGTTCGCCCCGGGCACGCTGCGGCAGCCCAAACAAAGAAAAAAAGGAAAACCCCCCAGCACTGCGGGCATTTTCCCTTTTACGCTCGTGATGATCACTTGCGGATTTGCAAAATTTTTCTCCGGCCCTGCAGCGCTTGCTCCAACTGCCATCTCTTCATCTTCTTGATCCGATTCAGTTCCCTGCGCTTCTCTTCGTCAACGCCGAGAAGCTGGTGCAGATGCGCCGCTACGACCAGCAGCGCCATGCAAATCCATATGATGCTGAAAATGCCCTGCAATGACAAGATTTCCGTCAATTCCAACCGGGGAACTGAATAAAACAGCATCCCCAGCGCCGCGCTCATGTAAATGACATTTTTTAACCCTTTCACGTGGCTGCACTCCTTTCGCTCCGACAGAACTCGTTATTCCTGCTGCATAGTTCCATTGTATGAGACAAGTTCCTCGTTTATGAGAACAATCTCATGCCGGAGCTAAGGATCATTCGATTTCGAAGCCTTGCGAGCTCAGGAAGGCTTTCATATGCTTGCGCGGGCGGAGCGCTTTGATGGCCATCTCCTTGGACCATACCGTGTCCGTTTTGCCGCCGGTACGCTCCGCCATGTACGCGCGGATCGCCTCGTCGTAAGCGTCGATGGCGGCGGGGTAGCGCTCTTCCGTATACCGGTTCTCGTGGTATACGGCTTCGAGCGGGAGCCGCGGGCGCAGCAGCGGCTCTTGGTCCGGCATGCCGATGCACATGCCGAAAACCGGGTACACCAGCTGCGGCAGCTGCAGCAGCTGGGACACTTCGGCGGGCTGGTTGCGCAGCCCGCCGATGTAGACGACGCCGAGGCCGAGCGACTCGGCGGCAATGGCTGCATTTTGCGCAGCCAATGCAGCATCGACCGTGGCAACGAGGAAGTTCTCCGCGTTGCCGGTGACGGGCGCGTCCGTATGGCGGCGGACCGCCTGCTCGAAGCGGTGCAGATCCGCGCACCACACGAGAAACAGCGGGCACTCGCTAACATAAGCCTGGTTGCCCGCCAGCTCGGCAAGCTGCCGCTTCAGCCCGGCGTCCGTAACGCCGATGACGCTGTAAGCCTGCATGTTGCTCGAAGTCGAAGCGGCCTGGGCCGCGGCGAGAATCGCGCTTAGCTGCTCGGGTGTGACCGGAGCATCCGTAAATTTGCGGATAGAGCGGTGCTTTTGCAAAAGAGAGATCGTTTCGTTCATGGATCATGCCTTCCTTTCCGGTTCATGAATCGCTTGCCTTTTTTCGGTGCAAAACTATATGTTCTTTCCTGAACGATCAGAGTGCCGCCGGTTCGAAATATGTGGCCGGCCCTCACGTCCTCCCCAGAAAACTTATACTTTCTATAATATCAAAAAAGAGGGGGTTAATTGCAGCCCCCTCTTAATCTTTATTACTTGTCGATCAGTTTCGTAACTTTAAGCAGTCTTTCGAGCAAAGCGGCAGTTTCCGCGCGCGTCAGCTCCGCTTTCGGTTTCAGCAGCTGATTGTCCCTTCCTTGCAGGATGCCGGCCTTGATCAGTTGAGCTGCCGACTCCCGGGCATATCCGGAGATTTTGTCCGAGTCGCCGTAAGGAGCCAGAATCTGATTGATTTCCGATTCGCCCAGCGCTTTTTGCGGCTGGACCAGATGAAGGGAGCGGGCGATCATGGCAATGCCTTGCTCTCTCGTGATCAGCGCGCTGCCGTGGAACGCACCGTCTTCAAAACCTTCAATAATGCCAAATTCGCTGGCAATCGTTACGGCATCATGGTACCAATTCGACCTTGCAACATCGCTATACGGAGCGTTAGCTACTCCTTGGCGCATTAAGCCAAGTCCGCTTGCCACAATCGCGGCAAATTCAGAACGCTCGATACTGCGGTCCGGGGAGAAGGTATTGTTGCCTGTACCTTCAAGCTGCAGTCTGGCTGCAATATTGTTGATACTCTCCTTAGCCCAGTGGTTCTTCACATCATCGAAATTTTGCGGATTCCAGATGACCGAGTAGCTGCCCTGGCTGCGCAGGTCGTTGATCAGTGCAAAGTAACGGTTGTTGATTTTTGTTACAACTGTCGGCACATGGAATACCGTGCCATCCGGGTTGACAACAACACCGGTCGTAATTTTGTTCGGATCAATACCTTCAGGCAATGCGATATAGCGTGGCGCATAGCTCGTCAGTTGATCCGGTTTGACGGATTGGCCTTGGTACGTGAAGCTGAGCGACAGATCGACCGGATTGACAAGCAGGTCGTAGCCGCCTTTGGCCGCGTGATCTTTTGCCGCAGCTTTCAATGCGTCAGACGAGCTCTTGATGTTAATATCGACGGCAATATCGCCAAGCGGGGCGCCGCTCCATTGTTTTGTGACCGAACTCAAATCCAGTTGTTTGCTTGGAATCGGATAAATGGCAAGCAGGTTCTCGATGTTCAGCGTCGAGCCGGTATCGGACAACTGCTTCAAGGTTGCCGCAGTCAAACCTGTAACCTTGATGTTGCCGTCGCCTGGCACAATTACATTCAATTTCTGTCCGTTGCCTTTGGAGAGATAATCCGATAATTTATCTTTATCAATCGCAACGGTCGTAACGTTGTCTGCCGTAGTGCTTGTAGCGAAGCTGCTGTCCGTACCGTTCACGGTTGTTTTCACACCCGATGCCGGAGTCGGATCTACGGTCGTTCCGCCAGAGCCAGAGCCAGAGCCAGTGCCACTGCCGGAACCGGAGCCTGAGTCGGAACCAGAACCAGAACTATCATTACGTATTACCGTCACGGTATACGTTTGCGTCGTGCCGTCCTGTGCCGTCACAACCACCTTGATTGTATTGCTGCCCACGCTCAGCGGCAGCGAATCGGATGCTGCGCCGCTTGTCAACGTAATCGGACCTTTTACCAAAACGTTTGCGCTGTTGTATACGCTCGCCGTCACCGTTGCATAAACAGAATCATATACCGTCGCCGTCACTGTTGTTTCGTACACGCTGTACGCTACGCTCGACGACGTATAGTTTGTCGTGCCTGCTGCAAACGCTGGGCTTAACGTGCCGCTCGACAGCGTCAAGTTTTTCAAGTCCGCGTTACTGGACATTGTACGAATCTTTATTCCCGCACTGATAGGGGACGCATTCTGAGTCGCTGTCGCTTTCACCCGGGTTACGAACGTATAGTCGGTATTCGGCGTCAGTCCGCTGAACGTCGGGCTATCTTGCCAGGTCACGCCGCCGTCTTTACTGTATTCTTGGCCGTTGACTGCCTGCAAAGTAATGCTTGTTGCAGTTTTGCTTACTTCTACCGGCGCTGTCGGAGCCGAAATTACCATATCTTTTGTAGCAGTGATGACACTAATGACACCGGAATTATACTCGACAATAACTCCTGGATCTTTATATGTGCTACTACCGTGTATATTAAGTACGGGTAAATAACCTAATGTAGTATTACTGCTGTTTAGCACAAGTGTAATATGGTCATAGGATCCATTAGGCACAATATTACTCGATGAGTCAAGACCTGTTGGCTGACCGTTTGATACATACCTTGTCTCGCTATAACTGGAAGTGTTCCAATTAGGTGCTGTAGTTTTAGTAGCGCCTATAAAGCTTATAAAGTACCAGCTTCCTTGCCAGAAACTCTTAAATTCTTTAAACATACTGGCAATCGCTAACATTTCTCCAGGATTATTTGCTGATGGCTCTACAAGATGTCCGTTATTGTTCGTTGCAATATTCACAGCATCGTAAAAAGTCATGGTACTCTGTCTTGCCACATATACAAAATAACGTCCGTTGTAGGTGCGCACAGATGTTTTTCCATCGGCCAATGGTGCCCCTGGCGTTACATTGACTGTGACACTTTGGGTTTGCCCTGAAACTTGAGTAAATGTCATATTTCGAATCACAGATTGAATGTCTTCATAAGTAGCAGCGCCTGAAAAATTGAACACTCTATTTGTAGGTGTAGATATGTCAGTACTAACGTTGATAATTTTTATACCATTAGTCATCTCGGTAATACTGCCTGGCACAGTCCCAACAGCAATTGAGCCATTATTTACCGCCACAGTAAAGTATCCGCCGTGTGTATCAACGACACCTGTGTCTGTAATTGTAGCACTTGGCAGCTGATAGGTTGTTTCGGTTACGCTAACAGGATTACCAAGATCAAGTGTTGGTGTTGCCTTTGCATTTGCTTCTAACGGATGAAAAGGGATCATCGTCAATACCATAACGATTGCCATTAGAAAAGATAACATTCTTCGATTTTTTAATTTCATCTTCCGTTCATACCTGCTTACGAAAGCATATAGAAATTCCATATTTGCAGATTTCTTTCTGTTAAGCAGGTTTCCTCCCTTCCACTTAACAAATTTGTCAACCACTTCTAACTCAAGCGCCTCTGCTCTCATTTGAGTTATCTTGCTTCTTACGTCGGCAATCCGGTATGAATGTTGTACTCAGCATGCAGTAAAACGATCGTTCTTAGTCTATTCCGCTCTTATATCCGTTCACCACCTGTCCGAATAGGGAGCCAAAGTCACCTCGCTCCTCCTATTTCGATAAAAACCATATTATTTCGACAGATTCGATCGTAGCATAAGGAACTATACAGAATCTTTACAAGCAGGACCTTATCCATGTAAAAAAAGGAGTGCCTCTGCCGATGCAGTGTACACTCCCTTTTTATTCATTTTATGTTCAGCGCTTTTCTTCCCTTGCGGTATAGGACAGTGATCACCCAGGGGATGGCGATAATAAGCACGAACACAATCAAATTATACAAATTGTACAGGACGATGGACCCCGGCGTGTGAACCTTGTATTTCCAGGCCGACAAAAGCGCGGGATGCATCAGGTAGACGCCGAACGATACGGCTCCGAGCGAAGTCAGGAAGGCCGCCAGACGCGCCGCCGCCTTTTGCATGCGCTGCGCGATCCAGATGAAGCTGACGCCGATTCCTATGCTGTACAGCACCCAGGACGCTTCAAACCACGTATTTTCGATGGCTGCTCCTTTTTGCGCCGCGACAAACAGCATCGCGTAACCGACGCCGCTAAGCAGTGAAAGAGGAAGCACCCAGCCGATATTCCGGTCCAGCCACGCCCGGAAAGCCCCGTAATGAATCCCGATGGCTCCGCCTACCAGGAAAAAGCCGAAATAGGTGATACAAAGCTCAGGCTTATGGCTGATCGTTCCGAACCAGTGATTGTACACATATACTCCGGCCTGGATCAGCAGTCCCCACAGCGCCAGCGTTTTTCGGAACCAGGCGAACTTTCGGGCTGCCCACACGAGCAGCGGGAACAGGACGTAAAACTGCACGATAATTATCATGAAGTAAAGATGGTAGCCCGAATCCGCCCACTTCAGCTGCTCCAAAAATACTTTCAAATCCACCTTGACCGGATGCCCGGGCGTCCACAGCCACGGATTATATATGTAATAAAAAAACGACCATAAAATATACGGGAGAAGAACCTGGCGCACCCTTTTCCAATAAAAAAGAGCCGCCTGCTTTCCGCTCCAATTGTCGATATAAATGTAAAACAGCACGATGCCGCTGATGAAAATAAAAACCGGAACGGCAAAATAGCTGATTTTGTTCAAAAATAAGCCCAACAGTTGGGTGCTGCTTCCCATTAGAGCCGGATCCACCGTACTGTCTGAAGTGACATGGATCAGGACGACAGCGATAATCGCCAGTGCCCTTACGATATCAAGCTCGGTAATTTTTGCTTTTGCCATGTGTCGTTTAAGCCTCGTTTCCTTCTGATTCCCTTTCTACTATAGAGAGTTTCGGAAAACTTGGCAACTTCCCCCGGAATGCCCCTTCTTTCAGGGAGGACCGAGCTCAAATCAGACCAACAAAAAACCGCCCGCCGCCGCGGCAAGCACGACGATCCATGGAGGCGTTTTCCAATAAACGAGCGCTCCGAACAGCAAAACCGTCATGCAAAAATCACCGGTCGAATGCACGGCACTGGTCCAGACCGGATCGTACAAGGCCGCGAGCAAAATGCCTACGACCGCCGCATTCACGCCGAGCAGCGCCTGCTTGACGGAGGCATAATCGCGAATCCGGTTCCAGAACGGCAGCGCTCCTGTGACAAGAAGAAATGCCGGGAGAAAAATAGCGGCGGTTGCAACGGCTGCACCGAGCCAGCCTTTGGCGGCGAAGCCGATGTAAGCCGCAAAAGTAAACAGCGGGCCCGGCACCGCTTGCGCAGCTGCATATCCGGCGATGAACCGCTCATGATCCAGCCATCCGGCCGGCACCGCTTCCCGCTCAAGCAGAGGCAGCACTACGTGCCCGCCGCCGAACACGAGCGAGCCCGAGCGGTACATGCTTTCCGCAAGCGCGAGCCAGTCCGAAGCGTAAAGCATGCGGGCCAGCGGGAGGAGGAGGAATATACCGGCAAAAAGAATCAGAAACCCGGCCGTTTTGGCGCTTGGCCGCGGGTTAACCGCAGCTGCTGTTTCGGCAGCGGGGCCTGACTTAAACAAAAGGAGCCCGCTCACGCCGCCGGCCGCAATGATCGCGATCTGGCTCCACGGCGAGCTCCAGAGCAGAGCTATAACCGCCGCTCCGATGGCCATCGTCGCCCGGCTTTTGTCCGGCGCGAGCGATTTGCCCATCCCCCACACGGCTTGGGCGACGATCGCGACGGCCGCAAGCTTGAGGCCGTGTATCCACGCCGCTCCTTCAAGATTGAATTTGCCGTATGCATAGGCAAAAAGCGCCATAAACAGCGCCGACGGCAAAGTGAAGCCGATCCAGGCGGCGACTGCGCCTGCGAGACCACCGCGCAGCCAGCCGACGCCGATGCCGACCTGACTGCTTGCAGGCCCGGGGAGAAACTGGCACAGCGCAACGAGATCGGCGTATTCATGCTCGTCGAGCCACTTGCGCTTGCGGACGTATTCTTCGCGAAAGTAGCCCAAATGCGCAATGGGCCCGCCGAATGAAGTCAAACCCAACTTGAGGGCAGTCAGCCCTATTTCCCAAACATCATGCAGCCGCAATTTCGGCACCGTCCCTGCTAATCCATATTTTGAAATATCCATATTGTATCACCCGGGACGAAAGGCTGTCTTTTACATATTCTTCACATAGACGACTTGAATGCGGCCCTTGCGGGGCTTAATAGCAATGCGCACGATCGTCAGAATGACAAGCGCTGCGGCAGTAGCGATGTACATGACTTTAACGAGCGGCTGCGAGCTGTCGGTGCCGAGGAAAAGGCCGTGAATCAGCGCGAGAACAAAAATCGGGTACGACAGCAAATGAAATGCAAGCCATATTTTTCTTTTCAGCTTATTCCGCAAATCCGTCGTGAACATGACCACCAGCAGCCCGTACATCGCCAGCGTGCCCAATGCATTCAAAACGGTCGAATGGGCCGAGGCGAACGGAATGAGAATTTCATGCCAATCAAAAGGCATATACGTATCGATGATCAACAGCAGGCCGTGGAGCAGCGCCAGTACGGTGCCTGTTTGATTGGCGGCGGTATGCCACTTCAGAAGCCGGGCTTTGCGCTCTTTCCATTTGGGAAACCCGCAGGCGATTCCAAGCGCCATGCCGATGAACAAAGTAAAGTAAGACAATAGGCCGAATACGCGGATCAACGTCCAGATCGGCAATTGAACAAGGAAATGAATCAATGCTTTCCTCCCCTTTCTTAGGGTACATGATGGATAAAATCAGTTTGTAAATGAAACCAGCGCCCGTGTACGCCAGGGGAGGCCGGTTTCATATGATGAAGCTGCCCTTCTTTGGTATAAAGCAGCGCTTCCAGTCCGTTCGTTTTGCGCCGGAACAGGGGAAGGCCGGCTTCCACTCCCGCAATGCACAGCACCTTGGCCCAAATCTCGCACTCCACCAAATCTTTTCCCACTACCGTAGATTGAACAACGGAGCTTGTGCCGGGAAGCATGGTGCGGGGATCGATCAAATGATGCATTCGCCCCCGGTTCGTCGACCAGCTTCTGCGCAAGGTGCTGGATGTCGCGACGGCTCCAGAGTCCAGCTGCAGCAGCACTTCCTGCGTACCTCCGTACGGATGGGCGACGGCGACGACCCACGGATCGCGCTCCGAAGCTTGCCCCCATACTTCCAAATCGCCGCCTGCGTTAATCAGCCCTCTCTTTACATTCCACTCTTGGCGAAGCCAGGCTACCAACTGCTTGACGGACCAACCTTTGACGATTCCGCCCAGATCGATGCGCCAGCCGGGTCCGATTTGGACCGACTGCATGACCGCATTCAAATCGATTGCCGGCTGCGTAGTACTGCCAGGGACTCCGGGTTCAAGACAACGTGTACTCGACCCCATCGTTTCAAAAGAGTTCGCATACCCGGCTTGGTGAATGGCATCTTTGACGAATATGCTGAAAATGCCCTCGGTCTGTTCCCGGTAATGCTCCGCAAGCTGCAGCACTTCCATCATATGGGGTGACGCCATGCAGCGGCTGCCGGCCAACGCGTTGATGCGGGACAGCTCGCTCTTCGGCAAAAAACGGCTGAAGCGCTTTTCCGAGCTGTTGAACCAGGCTTTTACATAATCGGCGAGCACATGGCTGTCGTCTTCGGCATTGATCCCCAGCAGCACCTGGATATCCGTATTCATGGAGCGAAAATTGATAGGCTGGAGCATACGGCTCCTCCCCCTTCCTTGCGCGATGCCGCTCAAGAAGCCTGCGTCCTTGTGTGCGGCTGAATTTGCCCGGACTCGGATCCTGCCGACCCGGTTGACCCGGACCCTGTACCGCTGTTGTCGCCGCTGCGGCCAAAGTTTGAATTGCCGCCGAACGAGCGGCCGCCGCCGCGCCGTCTGTCCTTCTGGCGGAATTGTTGATTGTCCCCGCCGTTCAATGAGCTGCCGTTGTCCGACAGCAAGGGTGTCTTCGTTGAAGCCGGGGCGGATGCGGCCGCCGCTTGCTGCTGGGCGGATTTGAATTCGGGGCTTGCTTTCACTTCCTGAAACAGGAAAAAACAGAGAAGCACGACGACCGCGCCTATTTGCCATTTCAGCCATTTGGATGCTCTTCTCATAACAAAAGACCCGCAAATGCATGTGCCTTATTTTTCATAGCCATTCATTCCTTTGTCTAGGTAGTGTTTTTGTTTTACGAGACTAATTATGCATGACAAATCTTAGGCAATCCTTAGTGCCCACTGAATGTTTGCTGAAGCCAAAAAACCGCTGCCAAGGTTGTTCACCCTGACAGCGGTTTTTAGTTAAAACTGCATGCATAAGTAGCTGAGCGTTCCGAGATCGTAGCTGCGATGTATGACTTGGGGCTGGCCGCTGCCACTGCCCATCGCGATAAACAATGGAACAAAATGCTCCGCCCGCGGCACAGCGGTGCGCGCATGCGGCGCCAATGCTTCGTATTGAAACAGAGATTTCAAATCGCCCGCCTCGATGGTTCGAATCAACCAATCGTCGAACTCCACCGCCCAAGGCTCAGGCGTTTTTTGCCCCCATTTAATGATCCGCAAATTGTGAACCGTTACGCCGCTGCCGATGACCAGTATATCCTCTTCGCCAAAACCGCGCAGCGCTTCTCCGATTTGGAATTGATGTTCCGGGGAAAGGTAAGGGTTGACCGAAACTTGCACGACCGGAACATCGGCCTCCGGATACATCCGCAGCAAAAGCGTCCAGGAACCGTGATCCAGCCCTCTGACCGTATCCTTGCGCACCGCGATGCCCTGTTTGGTCAATCTTTCTTCGAGCAGGGCGGCGACGGCCGACGATCCTTTGGCCGGATACGTTTGCTCGTACAGCTCGTCGGGGAATCCGCCGAAGTCGTAAATCGTTTCGTACACGTTATCGTGTGAGGAGATCGTTACTGTTTCTTTTTCCCAGTGAGCCGTAAAAATAACGATCGCTTTAGGCTTGTACTTTTTGCCTAGATCGACGAGAAAATCGGTATAAGGCGTTTGCTCGATAGCAAGCATCGGTGAACCGTGCGCCAAAAATAAAGCTGGCATCATAAGAATCACTCCTTGTGATTTCGAAGTCAACTTATATTATGTAAGTTACTATATATTAATCTTCGTTGAGTGTCAAGCGAAAAAGAAGCCTCCCTCTCCAGTTGGCCCGCAGGCAACCGCTGCTGCGCCTCTGTAGCAGAGCAAATCCGACAGCTTGCTTACTCGGCGGCTTATCGTTAAGCCCGCCGCGGCCTCGCCTCCTAGCTGCTGCAGAGGAACATCTTTTGCGGGGTAAACTCACTGCTAGCGATGTTTTGTAGTGCTGAAGGTAGGCGGGGGGAGCGATCGGGGTGGGCATCAGGGTACTTTCGCATGACTTATCTACTTATCGGGGAGTGACTTTGGCGGTTCTTCGATTCGTAGTGATGGAGGCGGTTCTCTGGTGCTGCTTCCATACTCCTAACGTCGTTTCACAACGTTTGGGGTCTGCTGAGGAGCGGTCAGGAAAGCGTGGGAGCTTACGAGGTAGCCGGAGGCGTACTTTCAAGCGGCTCTCCCGCAAAAAAACTGCAAAAGCACAGCCTTTTGCTCCCCCTTTTGCTTGTCCGCGAATTATTCCTGCAATAGTGCAGTTTTTTGTCCCCTGAACCCGGGTTCGGGCCTGTTTGGGCCGGGAATTCCTGCACTATTGCAGGCTTTTCTCCGAAACGGGCCGTTCTTATCGAAAAAGCCTGCACTTTCGCAGGTTTTTCGGCTACAAGGCCGTTTCGTCAACGGCCGCAGGTGGCTTTTGGACCCATCCCCCAACGAAAAGGCCGTACTCCTCATGAAGGAGCACGGCCTCGCGTCAATACCGATCGGCGCTAGATTTTGGCTATCGCAGCATGGACGGCTTCTTTGGAGAATCGTTCGCCGATCAATACGATGATAGCGGTTCTACCGCATCATCGCTTCCAACGGCTCGGCAATGATCCGCTGCACGTCCTCCAGCACGACCGACAACCGGCGCTCCGCATCGAACAGGCGGCCGATGGCCGGGTTGAGCGCCAATACCTCGTAAAGCTTCTGCATTTGGTCCATTTCCTCTTGGGCCGGCATTTCGCCAGCCATCATTTTTTGTTGAAACTCGTTTTGCCGGCTGCGGAAATTGTCGAGCATCGTTTTGCTGGACGGATCGGCGTCGATTTTGCCCCGTATTTCTATCATTTCCTTAAACTCGCTGCATTCCCTGATCGCTTTGGCCAGTTCGTAAGCCTTGTCATGCACATTCATCTGATAATTCCTCCTCGCTTTAAAATGTACTCCAGTTGGGCTTATCCCGGCCGCTTTCAGGGCTTAACCCTAAGCACCAAGGGGTATATGTCCTCATATGATGGAGTAGTTTACTTTGCTTGAGCAATGCCATTTTTGATGCTGGAAGGAGTGTTCGCTGTTGACCAGGACGAAAATCGGGATATCTATTCAAAGCACCAGCATCTACTTGGATGATCGGACCGTTGTTCTAAGTGAAAATATTGTTAAAAGATGGAAAATTCCAACCCAACAGCCGATAACGCTGCGATTCGGCTCTGCCAAACAAGAGGTGAAAGTCGTCTCGGCGGCGATTTCGAACGGCTTGCGGGTCGGCACCGCTCTTGCTTCCAAGCTGGGGCTGCATAGCGGAGCTCAGCTCTGTCTCCATTATAAACAGGGCAGCGGCACATTGTCGATTGGTCCTTTGATCGGCGTTATGATCAGCCGTGTCCACGCCGGTTCGACGGACCGCCCCTTTGGAACGATCACCGCCTTTTGCAAGGAAATGACCGAGGCCTGCGAAAAATTCGGCGCGCTGGTATGCTTTTTCCCGCCCAAGGAGATGCACGGAGGCACCGGTTCGGTAGCCGGCTATTCGTATGCCAACGGTAAGTGGAGCAAAAAGACGTTTCCGATACCGAATGTCATTTATAATCGGCTGACTTCTCGCAGATATGAAAACCTGGCCAATGTCCAGCAGTTTATGAACGATGCCAGGTCCCGCTACGGCGCGCACATTTTTAATGAGAAATATTTGAACAAAACCGAAGTTTTCCAGGCTCTGCACAAAGACAATTCCTTGCACACGTATTTGCCCGAATCACATTCGCTCAAAAATTACCAAATGCTGAGGACGATGTCAGGCCGTCATCCCGTGCTGTTTTTAAAGCCGATCACCGGGAGTCTCGGCAAAGGCATTATCCGGATCAGCCGGGAACTCGGCGATGCGTATACGTGCCATTTTACAAACTTGAACGGGGTTCGCAAGCAATCTTTCCCTTCGATCTCCAGCGTTTTTCGGGCGCTGTCGGGCAAGCTGAAAACCCAGCGCTACCAGATTCAGCAAGGGCTTGAACTTATCACCGCCGATAACAGGCCGGTCGATTTTCGCGCGCTTGTGCAAAAAGGGCCGAAAGGGGTATGGTCCATTACCTCCATTGTCGGCCGCATCGCGGGCAACCAGCATTTCGTCTCCAATCTGGCGCGGGGCGGAACTTTGAGCACCGTCAAAGGAGCGCTCGCCAAATCTTCCCTGAACCCGCAGGCGAAAACTTCCGCTTTCGGCCGGCTGCGCAAAGCTTCGCTGGATATCGCCAAAGGCATCGAGGCGCAGATTCCGAATCATTTTGGCGAGCTGGGGGTTGATCTGGCCGTCGATAAAACCGGGAAAGTATGGCTGCTGGAGGTAAACTCGAAGCCGTCCAAGGACGATAACACGCAGCTGTCCGCAGAGCGCAAAATAAGACCGTCCGTGAAACAGGTCGTGCAGTATGCCCTTTATTTGGCGAAGTTCTGAGGTGAAGTCATGCAAACAGCCGCACATCCCCTGCTGGGGATTATGGTAGCGGAGCAAATGCGCCCGCTTCCTTTTGCCAATGCAGCGCTTTATGAAAAGTTGACCGCGATCGGGAAGCATGAAGGCATTCAAGTTTTCGTATTCTCGCCGAACCGGATCGACTGGTATCGGAGAACCGCTGCAGGGTATAAGTACGTTTGCGAGAGCAAAGAATGGGTCGCGGACTCGTTTCCGCTGTCCTTCCTGATTTATGACCGCTGCTTTTTCGGCAGCAAGGAGAGCTATCGTCAGTACCGGATGCATGTGAGCAAGCTGCGCGGGCTGCCCGGCATCCGCTTTCTCGGCTATGGACTGGGAAGCAAGTGGGAAGTTCAGCGCATGATGCAGCATCACGCGGAGCTGCGGCCCTTCCTGCCCCGCACCTTCAGGCTCGCCGGCGAAAAGAAGCTGCGGCAATGGCTTTTGGAGGGCGACGAGGTGTTCCTGAAACCTCAAGGAGGCAGTCAAGGAAAAGGCGCGCTGCACGTACGCAAAACGCCTGGCCGGGGCGGCAGCGACGCTTATTCGGTAAATGGCCGCGACGCCCGCAACGCGCCGGTTCATGGGCGCTTCGAGCGGTGGGAGGATTGCGCAGCGTGGCTGCACAATCAGATCGGCGGAAGGCCTTATCTGATGCAGCAGTATTTATCGCTGCGCAATGCGGAAGGCTCCGCCTACGACGTTCGCTCGTTCGTGCAAAAAAACGGCAAAGGCTTGTGGGAAACGGTCGGGATGGCGGCGCGCGTCGGCAAGCCGGGGAGCGTGACGTCGAACCTGCATGGCGGCGGAACGGCCGAAGACGTCCACTCCTTTCTCGCCCGCGAGTTCGGGGAGGCGAAAGCCGTCGAACTGACCGGCATGCTAACCAGGCTATCCCGCCTGATTCCGCCCGCTCTGGAAGCGGCTCACGGCCGCCTTGCCGAGCTGGGCATCGATTTTGGCATCGATACGCAAGGCCGCATTTGGATTCTGGAAGTAAATTCCAAACCAGGGCGGACGATTTTCACCCTTTTGGCAAACGAGAAAGCCCGTTTCAAGTCCCTGGCCAATCCGATCCGCTATGCGCGCTATTTGCTGAACACGCATCCGCGAGCCAAAGAAATCAGCAGTCCGGCATTGCTTCATACAAGCACAAGAAGTCGGGCTGTGCCGGGCTTTGCAACTAGTTTAGGAGGGTAACCTAATGAGTTTGACTACGTGCACGCTCCACGCCATACGAAGACCGGACCGATCGCTCTACTTATCAAGCGAACTCGTCAAAGCTTTGCGGTTAACCGGCGTCAAGACGATTACCGTAAAGTCGGGCAGCAAATCGGCGGTGCTGCCGGTTCGTCTGATCAAGAAGCCCGGTCAGCATTTATATATTCCGCTGTCCTTGATGGGCAGCCTGCGCATTCCGAGAATAGGCAGCGTCATGGCGGCCAGCAGCAACAACGAAATCCGGCTCGGCCCCGTAATCGGTATATTAACGAATATTACCGGCAGCAAATCCGCCCCTTTCGGCACCAAGACCGGGTTTATCAAGCAAATCATCAATACCGGCGTCAACAGATCGTTTCATTTCGCGTTCAGCCCGTCCGACGTCAACTGGACTCAGGAGACAGTATCGGGCATCGTTCCCAATGACAGCGGAGGCTGGGCCCGCAAAACGTTCCCGCTTCCCGATGTCATCTACAACCGCTTATCCAGCCGCAAAGCCGAAAAAACCGCGGGAATTCAGGGATTCAAAGAGCGTTTCGTGCGCAGGGGCATTCCGCTGTTTAACTGGAGCTTCTTTGACAAATGGGATGTATACAAAATGCTGGACGGCGACGACGCCTTCAAGTTCGTTCCGGAATCGCACATCAATCCTTCCCCCGAGCAAATTAAAGAAATGTTGGATAAACATAAATTCATTTATTTGAAGCCGACCGGCGGCAGTCTCGGCATCGGAATTTACCGCGTCACGTATAACTCGAACCGGGGCTATTTCGTGCGCTACAGAAAAAACGGCAAAAACGTGCTGATCCGCTACTCCAAATTCGAAGGCTTGATGCGGATGCTCGGCACCGGCCGCGGACGATTGACGAATTACGTGGCGCAGCAGGGCATCCGCCTGATCGAAATCGACGGCTGCCCGATCGACTTCCGCTTTCATATGACGAAGAACGGCAGCAACAATTGGGTCGTAGCGGCTATCGGCGCCAAGAAAGCGGGCAAAGGCAGCGTCACTACGCACATCCGCAACGGCGGACAACTGATGACGATCGAGCAAGTGCTTCGGCAAATATACGGACACCGCGCCGATCATGTGCTCACAAACGCCAAGGAAACGGCCGTCAAGCTCGCCGAAGCTATCGAGAAAAACTACAATCACCTGCTCGGCGAACTCGGATTCGATATCGGCATCGATCAAAACGAAAAAATTTGGATGTTCGAAGCGAACGCCAAGCCGGGCAGATCGATTTTCAAACACCCTTCGTTAAAGGATGGAGATAAAGCGTCGCTGTCCTATATTTTCGATCACTGTCTGTATCTGAGCCGGTTTCGCTCAAGGAGGGATATTTAATGGGATACATCCTTCAGGAGCGAGGCCAGAAGCCTACGCTGGCCATTTTGACAGTGAAAGATAGCGGACGCATATTTCGGGGGAATCTGGGCAACTTTGTGGACATTATCCGCACCGGCAGTGAGCTCGGCATGGATGTGTACGTCGTAACGACCGGCGACTTTACACTCTCGGGCGGCCAAATGAAAGGATACCGCTACGATTTCGCCAAAAAAAAATGGAGCAGAGGACCCGTCCCCTCTCCGCGCGTTATTTACAACCGGATTCCTTACCGTAAAATGGAGCTGCAGCCGGAAGTACAGCAAATCATTCAAACGTGCATGCGCAGCAACCAGACCTCCTTGTTCAATCCGTCGTTCTTCAACAAGCTGACTCTGTTCGAATGGTTGAAAAAATCGAAGGCAAGCCGGCCCTACATTCCCGAAACACATCAGTTGACCGGCGCAGACGACCTGGAACGACTGCTGAAACAACATCCCGTCGTATACTTGAAACCGGCCAAAGGCAAAGCCGGCAGAGGAATTATGCGGCTGGATAGAATCACCGGCAAAAACAAGGAGACCGAATACCGGCTCAGCAGGCAGGAAAACAAAGAAATGCAGTACTCGATGCACAGCTCCATCGACGAGCTCTGGCAAATGGTGAACCGGATTCGCGGTTCCAAAGAATATATCGCGCAGCAGGGCATTCCTCTGAGCCGATATAAACAGCGGGCTTTCGATCTGCGCACGCTGATTCAGAAAACCGCCAAAGGCTCGTGGAGCGTTACCGGAATCGGCGCCCGCGTAGCCGGCAAAGCGAGCATCACGACCCACGTGCCGCGCGGAGGCTCGATCGACGACCCACGGAAGCTGCTTACCCAAACCTTCGGATCGAAAGAAGCGGATCAGATTCTCAAGCGGACCAAGCGGGCCGCCGTCACGCTTTCCAGACAAATAGAAAGAGCCTCCGGCAATCAGCTGGGGGAAATGTCGATGGATCTCGGAATCGATACGACCGGCCGGATCTGGTTTTTCGAAGCCAACTCCAAACCGATGAAATTCGATGAACCGGAAATTCGCCGCAAATCGCTTGAGCGCATTATCCGCTACAGTCAGTACCTGACGAATCGAGGAGGAAGAAGGTGAAGCGCCTTGGCTCCGAAACGACTGGGCGTACTCGCTGTTTATGATCACAATACCGGGTTTGAGGAGTTTGCTTATTTCCGAAAGCTGAGCCGGGAAGGAAAGAAGCTGGGGCTGCAAATCGAAGTGTTCAGGCCGGATGACGTGGAAAACGGAAACCAGGTTCGCGTGTTGGTTTATGATGACGCCCAGGGGAAATGGGTTCGCCGGAGAACTTCGTTTCCTCCGATCGTATACGACAGATGCCGTTCTCAAGGGGCGGAATTTTATAATATGCTGCAGGCATTTCGCAAAAAACATGCGAATGTCATTTATTTAAGCAGGCCGCTGGTCAATAAATGGTCAATGCATAAAACGCTCAGCGAGGATGAAACCATTCGCAAATATTTGCCCGCTACCGTTCGATTCAGCAGCCCCAAGGATCTTATGGGCTTTTTGAAAAAGCATAAGCAGATTTACGTCAAACCGAAGAACGGCACGGGCGGGAGAGGCATACTGCGGATCGAGCAGGTCGCCAAAGACCTTTATCTGATGCAGGGACGCAATCAGCAGCGCGCCATTTTGTCCCCGTTCCGGTCCCCGGAAAAACAGCTTTTGATCAAGCTTCAGACGATGAATTTAGGCCCGGATTACGTCGTACAGCAGGGCATTCCGCTGACGCTGAAAAACGGCCGCGTGCATGACTACCGGCTCCTGATCCAAAAGAACCGCAATGGCGAGTGGGAAGTAACCGGCTGCGCCGGACGCATAGGGCCCCACCGCAGCATAACGTCCAATCTCCACGGAGGCGGCAGCGCAGTAACGCTGGACAGCTTGCTCGTGCAGCGTTTTGCAGCCGACGGCAAAATCGCCGAGATCAAAAGCGAGCTTTACGGCTTCGCTCACAAGCTGGCCGCCTACCTGGAGAACAGATTCGGCAAACTGTGCGAGTTGGGGCTGGACATGGCCATCGATGCTAAAGGGAATATTTGGCTGATCGAAGTCAACCCGAAGCCTTCGCGCGAAATATTTCTCCGCACCGGCCAAACCTCCACCTATCATGCATCCTTAGTGCGCCCTCTGGAGTACGCGTTGTGGGTGCTGCGGCAGAAGAAGAGCAAGGCCTAAAACGACAAGGAAGCCGGCGCCGTGACGGCATTCCGGCTTGCCATAACCTCCGGGATCATGCTTCCAGGAGGTTTTGCGGCGTTTTGCCGGACAATGCGTCAAGGATTGCTTGTGCCGTAACGAGGCTTACTTTGCGATACGTTTCATAAGTTTCGGCTGCCGTGTGCGGCGTTGTAATCATATTGTCCAGTTGAAACAGCGGATTGTCCTTGGCCGCCGGCTCCTGCTGATAAACATCGATGGCCGCTCCGGCAATGACGGATGTGCGCAGCGCTTCGTGAAGCGCTTCTTCGTCGACCAAAGCTCCTCTCGCCGTATTGACGAAGACCGCGCTGCGCTTCATCATGGCGAATTGGTCGCGGCTCATCATCTTGAACGTCTCTTTCAGGCTCGGCATGTGCATGCTGACGACGTCGCTTTGTCGGAGCACTTCCTCGCAGCCGGCAAAAGTTACGTGCAGCTCCTCCGCCTTCGCTGTATTCGGATATTTATCATAAGCGATAAGACGAACGTCAAAACCTTGCAATTTGCGGGCGACCATCTGGGCGATGTTGCCGAATCCGAGCAGACCGACCGTTTTTCCGGCAATTTCACTGCCTACAAAGCGGTCCCAATAGCCTTGTCTTGCCGATTGATGAAGCGCCGGTACATTGCGGATTAGAGCGAGGATGAGTCCGACCGTCAATTCGGCGACCGCGTTGGCGTTGCCCCCGGGCACGTTGGTTACTTGAACGCCATACTCCCGCGCCTTCGCCAGATCGATATTGTCGACCCCTACGCCAAAGCGGGAAATGACCTTCAGCTTCGGCGCGATCCGAAACACATCTTCATTCCACGTATCGACACCCGCCACCACGCCATCGATGTCCCCGACAAGCGGCTTCAGCTCCTCGAACGTATGCGGCCAGCCCAGCCGGTTCTCGATCACTTCGCACCCGTTGTCCAGCAGCAGCTGTTTCGCTTCCGCGCACAAAACCGAATAGTTCGTAGCGGTTACCAATATTTTATATTTTTGTTCCATTTCAGCCAAAACCTCCCTCATCGACTTGAACGATTCTACTTGCTTTCCGCAAGCTTCAAGCGAAATTCCTGCGGCGTAAGCGAGTAATATTTTTTAAACACTTTTATAAAATAGTTCGGATTCTGATAGCCGAGCTGCAGGGCGATCTCGTAGTTTTTGAGCGAGCTGTTCGTCAGCATGACGGCGGCTTTCTCCATCTTCAGGCGAAACACGTAGTCGCTGAGATTTTCGCCGGTTTCCAGCTTGTAAATCCGCGATACGTGCACCGGATGCATGAACATCGTGTCCGCGATCGCCTGCAGCGACACGTCCTCGACCAGATGCTTCTGCACGAAGCTCTGAATTTTTTTGACCACCGTTTCGCGGTTGCTTTTCGTTTCGTTGTCCATAAAGCTTTGCAGCAGCTCAAGAGCCTGGTACGCCCATTTCCGCAGGGCGGCCATCGAACGGCTAGTCCCGAGACCGGAAATATCGGAAAGCGCGCTTCCGATCATCTCTTCCAGCTTGCGGCCGCTCTTGTGGGCGAAAGAACTGAAAGCCGCATACACGCCGAAAAAAACTTCAGTCAAATATTCGGGCGAATCGGCGTTTTTGGCGTTCAGCTCGCCGAACACGTTGTCCAGCTTTTCCCGGACCTGCCTCCAGTCGCCCGATTCGAGCAAATGAACGAGCAGCGGGGGCTCGTGCAGCGTTTGCAGCGAGTGAACCGATGAAGGCCATGTTTCTTCGGTCACCGTAATAAACAGCCCGCTGCTTCCGCCCAGCTGTTTGCGCAAAGCCGACAGCATGCCCTGATACCTGGCATGAATGTCGCCGGGAAATGTCCCCCAGCCGCTCACCAGAACGGACGCAACGCCTTTCAAGTAGTGCTTGATGCTGATTTGCAGCTGCGACGCCAGCAGTTGAAACTGCGCGGCCGCATCCTCCAGGCCGCATTCCGCGCTTGCCGGCTCTCCGGCCTTCCCGCGGGCGCAGTTGACGAGAAACACGAGGTAGCCGTGCACATCTTTGCACTGCCATATTTGAAACGCGCCTTCGAAAATTTCCTCCGCCATATTGCCGACCGCATATTCAATGAGCGACAGGCTGAACGCGTCCATCTCGGCAAAATTATCTTCAAGGCGCACCAGCATAAAAGCGAAGGGGTCCTCCGGGTTTACGGGAATGTCCAGCATCTCCAGCTCTTCTTGCAAACGTTCCGGAGAAAACCGTCTTCCTTGCAGCAAGTCGCCCAGCAATTCCCCCCGGATCCGGGGCAGGTGCTCGCGAAAAGCTTTCGCGGCGCGCTGGTAAGTCAGGTTCTCCTCCCTCTCGGTACGGAGCAGGCTGACGACGCCCTGTACTTTGCTCAAAATATCTTCATCGCTGATCGGTTTGAGCAAATAATCGACCGTTTTGTGCTGTATCGCCTGCTGGGCGTAATGAAATTCGGCGTAGCCCGAAAGCAGGATGCATTTCGTTTTTTTCCAGCTGCGCTGAACCTGTTCAAGCAGCTCCAGGCCGCTCATACCCGGCATCCGAATGTCGGAGATCAAAATATCGACGGAATTCGTTTTCAAAATTTCCAGCGCCTCATAGCCGGAATACGCCTTGAACACGGCCGTTATGCCGATCTCCTGCCAAGGCAGCGTATCCGCCAAGCTGTCCACCACGCTCGCCTCGTCGTCCACAACCAACAAATGAAACATGCTTACCGCCTCCTGCCGCTACTGCTTATCGTTGTCCTCCCAGATCAGCTCGACCCGCAGTCCGCCGCGCGGCGACCGGGACAAGCGCAGGCCGGACTTGCCTTTGTACAGATGGACCAGCCGCTGATGAACGTTCCATATGCCGCATCCCATCTCGTCGTCCATTTGCAGCGACAGCTTTCTGTGCAGCGCATCTATCGCCTGCTGCGACAAGCCCCCTCCGTTATCGTCCACGACGATGCGGTATTTGCCGTCCGAGCAGTCTCCGCTAATCTCGATAAGCCCGTATTCCAGGCTGTTTTCAATGCCGTGGATAACCGCATTTTCCACGACGGGCTGAATGAGCAGCCGCGGAATTTCCAGCTCAAGCATCGCTTCCGGAATGTCGATTGCGTAATCGAAGCGCTGAATGCGCAAATTTTGAATCGTCAAATAATTGGTCACAAGCTGGATTTCTTCCCGAATGGTCGTCATATTGTTCTCCAGCCTGATCGTATAGCGGTAATATTCGCCCAGGCTCAGCGCCATCGCAACGACGGCTTCTTTTTGTCCCAAATTCGCCATATTCTTGATGTAAAACAAACAATTATACAAAAAATGGGGATTGATCTGGGATTGCAGCTGCTTGAGCGTAGCTTCCCGGGACCGCAGCTTCTCCGCATACACGGTTTCGATCAATTCCTGAATCTGCTCGGCCATTTCGTTGAAACTGGCGAACAAAAAATCGAATTCATTGTTCGGCTGCTGCTGCAGCCGGGTGGAATATTGGCCGCTTTTGATCCGCTTCACGCCGCGCAGCAGCAGTTGGATCGGCCTCTGCACGTTGCGGTACAGCAGCAAAGTCGCCAGAATGCTCAGGCCCAGCAGCAGGGCGATCGATACGTAGAACAAGTTCCGGCTCGTTGTAATGGGCGTTAAAATATGTTCGAGCGGCACGTAATCGACCAAATACCAGTCCAAACTGTCCGAGCGGACATAGTTGACGATAAACTTTTTCTTATCGAGCGTTACGGTTTCGTGCCCGGCGTTAGGGAGGGATTGTCCGTTCAAATAAGCGACCAGTCCGCTTACGACGTTGTGGTCTGCGCTATAATTGATGATCGGCTCGCTGCCCCGGCTGTACAAAAACGGTTCTCCGGCTCCGCCCTGCTTCAGCTGCTTGAGCATATTTTTTATATTGTCGTCCGTAAAACGCACTTCGATGAGCAGATCCGGAATGTCGGCATTGCGGATTACCGAAAAATAGGACTGATTCGTCCCCATAAGGACCGCATCGTGATGCGACCATTTGCGAAGTTGGGCGTTTTGCAAGTAATTCTCGTCGTATGCGACGGAATAATCCGTAGAAATGACTTCCTTCGTATCCCGCAAATGCAGCACGATCTGGTTGTTCCAGCCGCTTGTCAAAATTTGCAGATTCAGCATTTCCAGAATCCGGGTTTGCTTCTGGAGCCGTTCGAGCGGCTGCATCGTTTGCCGGTTGGCGAGAAATTCCTTGACGCCCGAATCTCTGCTGACGACGACCGAGAACTTGGTCAGCTGCTCGACGGCCGATTCCATCTGGGAAATAAAGAAAGAGAGCCGGTTGCGGTTCTCGTTCTCGATATTTTCCCTGACTACATTCACGCTCACCTGGTGCGAGTAGGCGTACAAAATAATAATGGGCGCGAGCAGCAAGCACACAAGCAAAAGCACTTTGCCGAACGTATTAACTTTACGAATGATCGCCATAACTCCGGATCTCCTCTGCTGCACAATGTTGTATATGGTTCATCATACCGCTTGCGGAGCCCGGAAGTATACCGATATCGTTTGCCGTCTTATCCTTTGACCGCGCCCGCGGCCAAACCGCTGACGATATAGCGTTGGGCGACCAGCGCAATGATGAGCACCGGAAGCGTGATGATGCAAGCTGCGGCCATCAGCCCTCCCCAGTTCACATCGGAATAGGAAATAAAGTTGAATACGGCGACAGGCAGCGTCTTCGTCTTTTCTCCGGCAAGAATAAGCGAAAACATAAAATTGTTCCATGAGAAAATGATCGACATCAAGGAAGAAGTAATAATGCCCGCTCCGGAAACCGGAAGCACGATGTTTAGAAACACTTTGACTTTGCTGCAGCCGTCGATCATCGCCGCCTCTTCGATCTCAAGGGGAAGCGCCTCGAAGAAAGAAATCATGATCCAGGCGATAAACGGCATACCGACGAGCATGTGGCTCAAAATAAGCGCCAAATACGTATCGATCAACTTCACCTGCGTGAACAAAATGAACCACGGAATCAAAAAGGTGATGGCCGGAATAATTCTCGCCACCAGCAGCAGTAATCCGAGTCCCTGCAGCCGGTAGCGCGCTATCGCGTATGCCGCCGGAAGGCCCAGCAGCAGCGAGCCGAGCGTCGAGCCGACAGCGACGATCAGGCTATTGACGATATATTTGATAAAATTGTACTGCTCGAACACGGCCGAGTAATTTTTCACGGTCGGCTTGAAAATGAACGTTTGCGCGGGCGACATAATTTGCGCCTGCGTCTTGAACGACGCCAGAATCATCCAAATAAACGGCGTCAAAAACACCAGCACGATCAGCCATGCCGCTATCGTAACGCCAAGTTTCGGCTTTGTTTGCTCCACCGCTTACTGCACCCCCAATCGTTTGCGCATCCAGATGAAAATTAAGGTCAGGCCGAGGACGATCGAGAAAAATATGACGAGCAGCGAGGACGCCATGCCGAGCTTGAAGTACTGGAAGCCCTGGACGTACGAATAAATGTTCAGCGTTTCCGAGGCGTTCCCGGGCCCCCCCTGCGTCGTTGCATAAATAATGTCGAACGTCTTGAGCACATCGATCAGCCTGAGCATGACAGCCACCATGATGGTTGGGCGCAGCAAGGGCAAAGTAATGAAAAGCAGCTTCTGCAGGGACGAAGCGCCGTCGACATCCGCTGCTTCGTAAGGCTCGTGCGGCAGCGTCGACAGTCCCGCCATGACGATCAAGCTGATCATCGGCGTCCACTGCCAAATGTCGATGATCGACAAGGACGGAATAACCTGCCTCGCGCTGCCCAGCCAGTCCACGGCAGGTAAGCCAAAAAGCCGCAGGACGGCGTTGGCGCCGCCGATGGACGGCTCGTAAATGAGCAGCCATACGAGTCCCATTGCTACGGGAGTCGCTACCATCGGCAGCAGGAACAACGTTTTCGCCAAATTTTTGCCTCTGAACTCTTTGTACAAGACGAGCGCGATGGCCGTGCCCAGCACAGTTTCAACCGCCAGCGACAAGCCTGTGAAATAAAAGGTCGACCCGACAGCGCTCCAAAACCTCTGCTCCGACAACAAATGCTTATAATTGTCCAAGCCCACCCACGTAGAAGGATTGGCGGCCGACATACTCCAGTCGTAGAAGCTGATCCGAAACGTGTAAAAAATCGGAAACGCCATCATGATCAGCACGAACAATACCGCAGGCAAAGTGAATGCCCATTTGATATTTTTATCCAGCCAACCTGTACGCATACTCTCCACTCTCTCCTTAACGGTTTATCTGTCTACTTCGTCTTTTCTTTGTCGATCAGATCCTGAAAATCTTTGTTCGCTTTATCGGCGGAAGCTTTGATATCCTCGTTCATCAAGCCTTTGACCACGATATCTCCGATAATATCCCGCGCCTGACCGACATTGATGATCGTAGGACGGTCGTGACCGACGGCTACTTTAAGCGAATCCTGGATGACGCTAATGAATTCTTTCGGGAATCCGGTATTGCCGTTCGGATCGTTCCAGATGGAATCGCGCGCGCCCGGTACCCCTTTTTGCTGCGCTTTGAGCATAATGTCCTTGCTCGTCGCCCATTGCATGAAAGCCCATGCCGCATCTTTGTTCGCGGTCGACGCATTCATCATCATCGCCCACGCCGTATTATTGTACGGTTTGGAGCCTGCAGCTCCCGCCGGGAACTGAGCAAATCCGATTTGATCGACTATCGTCGATTTTTCCTTATCGATGACGCTCGGCAAAATCGAGCTGGTATCCGTAAAGAACGCCGCTTTTCCTTGAGAGAAAACGCCCTGCGCCTGCGGCCAACCCATGTTGAGCACTCCCGGAGGACCGTAGTTTTTGAGCAGGTTGACATAGCGGGTAATGCCTTTGAGCGCTTCGGGCGTATTGACCGTCGCCTTGTCTCCGCTTTGGAAATCGGCGCCTTCGGAATACAGGAACGACGAAAGCTGCGTTACTAACGGCCCCTTCTGTCCCCTTGCTACGAAACCGTACACGCCGTTATTCGGGTCGTGCAGCTTTTTGACCGCCACTTCCAGCTCGTCGAGCGTTTTGGGCACCGACAGACCGGCTTTTTGCAGCAGATCTTTGCGATAATACAAAACCTGCTGTTCGGTAACCATCGGCAGCGCTACCAATTTGCCGTCCGCCGTCGTGGCGTCCAGAGCCGCTTTCGTGAAATCTTCGAACTGATAGCTCGGGTCCTTCTTCACGTATTCATCGAGCGGCTTCATCCAACCGTTGCGGTTGAACAGCTTCACTTCCTCGGCGGGGCGAACCATCGCCACATCCGGCTCCGCGCTTCCGGCCGTCATTTGAACGGTCAGCTTTTGGCTGAGCTGTTCATTGGCAAAGCTCTGGATTTCGACCTTCATGCCGGTCTTCGCTTCAAACTCGGGCAGCTGCGCTTTGATGATATCCGTCGTGCCGGTGTTTCCCATATAGGCCGTAATTCTTTTGCCTGCGAACGGTTTCGCGTTCGTGTCGGAAGGGCTTACCGCCGCTCCTCCTTTATCGCCCGCATTCGTGCCGCCGCAGCCCGCCAGCAAGCCTCCTGTGATGATTGCGCTTACAGTCAATGCCGTCAAGCTTTTCAATTTACGTTCCATGTACCTGGTAGCCTCCCTTGTTCTTGTCGCAAACATTCTGGTTCCAAAAAGCGCGAAACACGAAACCGCATTCCGGTAGGCTCGGCCTCACTCTACATCACGGTCGCATACAGTCGAAAGCCCTCGAAAAATATTTGTCTTATTAACCTGCCTACAAGTTAAATTTTAATACCCGTCCTGTGTCCAGACTATGAAAATTATTTAACATCACTACTACAAAATTAACAGGTTTCCACGCAAAAACAGGCCAATCCCTCGAAATGGAAATTCATTCCTGGGGATGACCTTTTCGGATAAAAAAATTGCCGACCCGAACCTCCGCGGTTCGAATCGGTCTTCATGCTGGCTTAGCCTGCTGTCCCTACCCTGTTCACGCCGGCTTCCGCGACATGGGGATCAAAGGTAATCGTTGCGCTAAAAGTGGTATTGGATATGACGAAATCCCCGGTTATCCCGCCCCCGCCGCCGGCAAACGATTTGCTCGCGGTCGTCGGAGAAACAATAGCGGTGTCCCCGTTAATCAAGGTTCCTTCGTTCCGGTTAATGTTCAGCACTCCTAAAAAAGAAGGCATTCCCTATCAGCACCTTATTCTCAATATGATAATAGTGTATGCCGCCGTGCCTAATTCGTGCGGTCGTAAATTTTATTTCGCGGTTTATCCCCGCTCTACAAATAGCTCAGCAGATCCGCAAAGCTTTGAATCCGGATATGCGCCCCGTCCAGCTCGCCTTTTTCGCGGAATCCGGCATAATCGCACGCCGCTACGGTCAGCCCGTTGCCCAGTCCCGCTTCCACATCCGAGGAACGGTCGCCTACCATCCAGGCCGACTTGACGCCATGCGTCTGCAGCAGCAGCTTGACCAAATCGACTTTCGACTTCGTCTTGTACTGCCCCGCGCTGTAAAGGCCTTCGAACAAATCCCCGATGCCTTTGGCGTGCACGACGCCTTTTACATACCCTTCCAGTCCGTTGCTGGCAACGAACAAGCGAATGCCGCGGTCGCGAAGCTGCTGCAGCGTTTCGGCGACGCCTTCATACAAGAGCCCTTCCCCCCGCTTCAGGCCCTCCATCTGGTAATGAAGCAGCAGTTCGTCGGCTTGCCGCCGCGCTTCTGCGGACGCTTCCGGCATGACGCGCTGCCAAATATGCTCCAGCAGCATGCCGAGCGCTCCAAGGATCAGCTCCTCCGGCGGCGTTTCGCCTTCATAAAGCCCTTGCTTTCTCAGTTCGTCAAAAGTGGCGTGATAAGCCGGAAGCAGCAGCGTTTCCGTTTGAAACAGCGTTCCGTCAAGGTCAAACAGCATAGCTTCGGGTTGTTTCTCTTTATTCATCGTTTCAACTCCCTCTCCTGCGATCGGCAAAAAATCTTCATAAGTACAGGCTATCCTCTTCAATAAGGATGTCAAAGATATCCAAACAAGTCAATGAGCATAATTGGAAAAATGCATATTGCCGATCATTCGCAATTCAGTTATGATTGAATTGAAAATTATTTGAATACAAAATGAATTTTTCAATCAAAATGAAGTCAAAATCATAAAATTTTTAGGAAACGAGGCATCGGGTCATGAACATTCATATTTTTCAAAACCAGCAGGAGCTGAATGAAGCCGGAGCCGGCATCATCGCCAGTCTCGTACAAATGCAGCCCAGAGCCGTCCTCGGTCTGGCGACCGGCGGGACCCCTGTCGGCATCTATGAAGAACTGGTCAAAGCTTATCAAAAAGGACGGGTCAGCTTTAAGGGCGTGACCGCTTTTAATCTCGATGAATATGTCGGGCTGCCGGCGGACCACCCGGAAAGCTACCGCACTTACATGAATCGGCATTTGTACGATCATATCGACCTTCCTCCGGAGCAAGCCCACATCCCGAACGGTAATGCGCCGGACCCGGAGGCGGAATGCGTCCGGTATAACGAAGAGCTGGAGAAAGCGAAGCAGATCGATCTGCAAATTCTCGGGCTTGGCCACAACGGCCATATCGGCTTTAACGAGCCGGATCATTCGCTGATCAGCGGCACGCACCTGGTTGAGCTGAAGCCCGAGACGCGCGAAGCGAACGCCCGCTTTTTTCATTCTTTGGAAGAAGTGCCTACCCACGCGTTGACGATGGGGGTCGGCACCATTTTGAAAGCCAAAACCGTGCTGCTCATCGTGCGCGGCGCGGATAAAGCGGACATCGTCCGCCGTGCCCTGACCGGTCCGATTACGACGGAAATACCGGCCACTCTGCTGCAGACGCATCCGCACCTGGTCGTCCTGCTCGATGCGGAAGCCGGGAGGTATATGCAATGAGCGAACTGGTCATTACGAATGCGAACATCGTGACTGAAGAAGGCGTAATCGTGCGCGGCACCGTTTGTGTAAGCGACGGACTTATCGCTGCCGTCCATGAACATAACGGCGGTTCTGCGGCAGCGCCGGCTCCCGGCGGGGAGCGGATCGATGCGGCGGGAAGCTGGCTGCTTCCCGGATTTATCGACGTTCACGTACACGGCGGTTATGGTGCGGATTTTATGGATTCGGATCCCGAGACGCTGGATACGATCACCCGTTTTCACGCGGCCCACGGCACGACTTCCATGCTAGCTACGACGATGACGGCGCCGCATGCGGCCATCGAACGCGTGCTGAGCGAAGTCAGCAGCTACATGAGCGCTCCGATGCCTTACGCCCAACTGCTCGGCGTGCATCTGGAAGGGCCGTTCATCTCGCCCAAATGGCCGGGCGCGCAAAACCCGAGCCACATCGCGCTGCCGCAGCGCGAGTGGCTCGAAGACTGGCACGAGCGCTACCCGGGGCTCGTGCGGCAGTTGACCCTCGCCCCCGAACGCGAGGGGGCGCTCGTGATGATCGCGTGGCTGCGCGATCACGGCATCGTGGCCGCATGCGGACACACCGACGCGAGCTATGCCGACGTCCAGTCGGCCGTTCGCGAGGGGCTCTCGCATGCGGTCCACACCTTCAACGCGATGACGGGACTCCATCATCGCGAACCCGGCACCGTCGGTGCGGTGCTCACCGACGCGCGCATCAGCGGCGAAGTGATCGCCGATGGGCACCATGTGCATCCGGCAGCGATTCGCCTGCTGACGATGGTCAAGCAGCCGCACGGCCTGCTGCTGATCACGGACGCGATGTCCGCCGCCGGGCTCGGCGACGGCCAGTACGAGCTCGGCGGGCAAGCCGTGACCGTGCAGGCGGGCGTGGCCCGGCTGACGGAAGGCGGCAGCCTCGCCGGCAGCACGCTGACGATGATCGACGCGCTGCGCTACATGGTGCGCGAGGTCGGCGTCAGCGTCCCGGAAGCGAGCCGCTACGCGAGCGGCAACCCGGCGCGGCTGCTGCGCCAGGACGACCGGCTCGGCTCGATCGCGCCGGGCAAGCAGGCTGACCTGCTCCTGGTCAGCCCCGAGCTCGAGCTGCAGCGCGTCTGGGTACAGGGCCGGGAAGCTTAGCACGCCCTCTTCGGCGTAGCGCGCCACTCCCCGGCTCGGCGCGCCCTTAGGGCTTAGCACGCCGCCTCCAGTTCAGTCCGCCCTCTTCGACACAGCACGCCCACTCTTCGGCAGCTTAATGAAGTTGTCGGAGGAGGGCGTCTTTGTCGTTACTTGGATATGGCGTCGTCCCTACTTACCTCCCCGCCCCCGCTAACACCCCGCCGACTAACCTCCCACGCAAAAAACCTGCGAAAATACATTTTTTTGCGCCTTAACGCACCTGCCTCGATAAATTCCTGCAAATCTGCAGGCTTTTTCCGTCCAAACCCCAGCTCAGGGTAGCGGTCGAAAATTCCTGCATTATCGCAGGCTTTTCCCAAAAACAAGCCACTTTCACTGAAAAAACCTGCACTTTTGCAGGAATTCAAGCTGCAGGCCAATTATCTACTTTTCAGACAGCGGAATCCACCGTTTCAGCTACTAAGTCAACTACATACTGCATACGCCTTTACGTCTCTCAAAACACAGAAAACTCTCCCGCTAACGCCCCACCGACCAACCTCCCATGCAAAAAACCTGCAAAAATACATCTTTTTTGCGCCTTGATGCACCCGCCTCGATAAATTCCTGCAAATCTGCAGGCTTTTCCGCCCAAACCCCAGCTCAGCCCCTTAACGGTCGAAAATTCCTGCATTATCGCAGGATTTTCCTAAAAACAAGCCATTTCCCCAGAAAAAACCTGCACTTTTGCAGGAATTCAAGCTGCCAGGCCGATTATCTACTTTTCAGACAAGCGGAAACCACCGTTTCAGCTAAGTCAGCTACATACTGCATACGCCATTACGTCTTCTCAAAACACAGAAAACTCCCCCGTTAACACCTCTCTGACCAACTTCCCACGCTAAAAAGCTGCAATAGTACATCTCGCGAAAGTTTGGTGTTCGGGGTTCGGCGTTCAGTGGGGGTTCGGGGTTCGGGGTTCGGGGTTCGGGGTTCGGGGTTCGGGGTTCGGGGTTCGGGGTTCGGGGTTCGGGGTTCGGGGTTCGGGGTTCGGGGTTCGGGGTTCGGGTTTCAAGCGTTCAACCGCTCAGGCGTTTCAAAAGCACTTCACCTCCCCGGGCGAACATTTCAACGTTCTTGCAGGATTGGTGCGAATGCCGTCGAAGTTAAGTAGTCGACCGATGCTGTTTTTTTAATCGCAAAGAAAGGAATTTTGCCCATGCTTTACGTGATCAAAACCGCATATACGCTGCTGTTTCCTCCCGGCATTATTATTGTGCTGCTTGTCTTCACCGCCCTTTGGCTCCAGCAAAAAAAAGAGCTTATGAGCTCTTTTTTGGTCGGCTTCGCGGCTTTGCTGCTCTATGCATGCTCGACGCCTTATCTCGGCAATTCTTTTTTGCATACGATTGAAAAAAGATATTCGCCTCCGGCCGAGGTGGCCGGCGATTCGCTCGTCATGCTGACCGGCGGTGCGGTTGCGGGCACTCCTGATCCTTTGACCGGCGGCACCGGCCATCCTAGCCCGAGTACAGCCGCACGCGTGCTTACCGTCGCCGAGCTGTACCGGCAGACGAAGCTGCCGATTGTGCTGTCCGGCGGGCAGGTTTTTGCCGATACGGGCAACGAATCGCAAATCGCCAAGCGTCATTTGATCGCCTTGGGCGTGCCTGAGTCGGCTATCAAGCTCGACGATACGAGCCGCAATACGGAAGAAAACGCCGCCAATACGAAGGCGATTTTGGAGCAAAACCACTGGAAAAAGCCGATTTTGGTCACTTCCGCTTTTCATATGGCCCGATCGGTCAAACAGTTTCAAAAGCAGAAAATCGATGTTCTGCCCTACCCGACCGACTATCAAAGCAGCGCCGACCTCCAGGCGTATGCCTATGCCTTTATTCCCTCCTACTCGGGATTGTCGGCTACGGCTTTAGCTCTGAAAGAGTACCTCGGCATCCTCGCTTCCTAGGAGTCTGTCTGAGGGAGTTACTTTTGTGCATACCCCCTGAATAATAACTGCATATATTGCCGCTTACGCTGCATAATTACTGTCATTTTGTATATATACCTTCTGGACAGACTCCTAGCTGAACAAAGGCTGTCCGCGGCAGCAGTTCGACCGCAGGCAGCCTTTCTTTACGCTCTTCAGTAAAATTTCTTCTGCTCCCTGTCCTCCTTCAATATTTCCACCGCTTCCCGGAACCGCAGCGAATGCACGATTTCCCGTTCGCGCAAAAATTTCAGCCCATCCTGCAAATCCACATCGTCGGTCATGTCGATAAGCCACTGGTAAGTTGCCCGCGCTTTCTCCTCTGCGGCAATATCCTCGTACAAATCGGCGATAGGGTCGCCTTTTGCTTGTATGTAAGCGGCAGTCCAGGGCACACCTCCGGCATTTTGATAGAACAGCCCCCTGTCGTGGGAAACGTAATGATCGCCCAATCCCGCTGCTTTTAGCTCCTCGATCGTGGCGTCTTTTGTAAGTTTGTATACCATTGTGGCAATCATTTCCAAATGCGCAAATTCCTCTGTGCCGATGTCCGTCAGCAGCCCGATCACTTTGTCGGGTATGGAATACCGCTGATTCAAGTACCTGAGCGCCGCCGCCAGCTCCCCATCCGCTCCGCCGTACTGTTCAAGCAGCAGTTTTGCCATATACGGATCGCATTTGCTGACGCGGACCGGATATTGCAGTTTTTTTTCATAAATCCACATCCGCTATACCTCCTCACCCTTCAGACCTGCCATGGCCAAGGCGCTTCCACCCACTGCCACGGGTATTTGGAGAAACTTTGGCCGTACGCCTTCAATGGGCCGAATTCCATTTCAAAATGTTGGACGAGATGCATTCTTTTTTCCGCAAACTGATTGTATTGATGAAGTGCGTCATAATCGTCCGGATGAGTGTCCAAATACAGCGTCAGTTCGATCAGCACAAAATCCACCGCTTGCAGGTCATGAAGCTGCCTGTAGTATTCGTCCGAGCGCACTTGGCTCACGTTGGCTCCCTCCCTTCGACCATTTTCGCTTCATAAGGTCCGTACAGAGCCGGCCACAGCGTTCCGATCCTGAGAGCTTCGTAAGGACTGAACTGCGGCAATCCCGGGGGCTGAAACGTCATATATAGCTGAGGCGGCGTATTGTAAAATTTGGTGCGAATCGGCGGACAAGGATCAAATGGGCCGACAAACGGATAGTACGCTTTGAATTGCGAATGCATGTGTATCCTCCTCTTTGCAAGCAAATTCGCATCGCTCTGCCCGCATCGGCAGAGAGGCCTATGTAGAGGATATATGCGGAATAACTTGACCAAAATTCACGTTTTTCCAACATTTCCATATTGTTCGATCCATAGATTGGCCGCTACAATAAAACCATTCCATACTTGGAAAATGTTTATGACGAGGTACTGGGAGTCCGCCCGATGAACCTGAGGTGTTTTTGCAGCGTGAGCGGCATAGTATACAGTCGTGCACAAAAGCAACTCTACCCGTCAGACTTCCAGCACAAGGAGGAGACCGCAACGATGATCACACGCAAGCTGATTCTCGCTACAGCCGCAATCCTTATGACAGCATCCGTCGCAAATGTTACACCCGCAGTTCCCGCCTTCGCCGCGCCCGCGTCGGCATCCGTTTCCGCGCTGACGCAAGGGGTGAGGGGCGATTCCGTATCGACGCTCCAGCAAAACCTGAAAACGCTCGGCTACTTCACTTATCCAACGGTGACCGGCTATTATGGCGCGATTACCGCCGATTCGGTCAAAAATTTTCAAAAAGCGTACGGATTTCCCGCAACCGGCGCTGTTGACGCCGCCACCCGGACGGGCATCGATCATGCGCTTGTCAAAAACACGCTGCTTGGCGATGCGATGAATTTTTTGCACACGCCGTATGTGTGGGGAGGCGCGGCTCCGCAGGGCTTCGACTGCTCCGGTTTTGTATACTACATGTTCAAAACCCATGGGGTTAGCATGGACCGTACGACTTCCAGCGCGCTCTACCAAATGGGAGCTCCGATTACAAAAGCCAACCTGCAGCCGGGCGACCTTGTCTTCTTTTCCGTTGCCGCCCCCGGCGCCGTCGATCACGTCGGCTTTTACATGGGAGACAACCGGTTCCTGTCCGTCACCCGCTCCGCAGGAGTTTACGCTCAAAGCATGGACAGCACCTACTGGGCACCCAAGTATGCCGGAGCGAAGCGCATCTACTAAGCACAAAAGCTAAATAAGCCCTTTCGGCCGGCAAAAAAAATCCGAGTCGCTGCCGAGCGCGTTTGCAGATTTTTTTCGCTCCGACTGCCGTTGTCATCTTGCTGCGCTGAGCTTCTCCGCAAACTGCAGTGCCGTTCGTTTCGTTTAGCGCTTAGCAGCCCGAAAAGCCTGCGAAAGTGCAGGCTTTTTTCGTGAAAGCAGCTCATTTTGGCAAAAAGCCTGCGAAAATGCAGGAATTCCGAGTCAAAATGGCTCTGGACCCTTCTTAGCGCGGAAAAGCCTGCACAATTGCAGGAATTTCTCGCAGCAAGCGTCTAAACGAGCAAAAACCTGCACTTTTGCAGGTTTTCTACGCAATGCCGGCACTGCCGCGTACTTTGCAGCCTTTCCACGCACCGCAGGCACTACCGCGTACTTTTGCAGCCTTTCCACGCACCGCAGGCACTGCCGCGTGCTCTTGCAGCCTTTCCACGCACCGCAGGCACTACCGCGTACTTTGCGGCCTTCCCACGCACCGCAGGCACTGCTGCGTGCTTTTGCAGCCTTTCCACGCACTGCGCAGGCACTACCGCGTACTTTGCAGCCTTTCCACGCACCGCAGGCACTACCGCGTACTTTTGCAGCCTTTCCACGCACCGCAGGCAGTGCCTGTGGAGTGGCGTCCCCAACGCCATGGGTGTTTCGCAGGCTTTCCCGCCATTCCGGCCGCGGCTGCGCCCGGCAAAGAAAAAGACCGCCCTCCCCGCAAAGGGTGAAGGGCGATCTTTTTACAATAAAAGATCGATAAGTTCATTCAAATGAGCAATGCTGGCCAAAGGGACGGCGTCCTGCCCCTGCTGTTTGCCATACTTGTTCAGCCATATCGCTTTCATGCCGATCCGGATCGGACCGGCGACGTCCGCCTCCCACGAATCTCCGACGAATACGGATTCTTCGGGCTGCACTTGAAAGCGGTCAAGCGCCAGCCTGTAAATGCGCGGGTCCGGCTTGGCCACTCCGACCGCATTGGAGATCCACACGCTGTCCGCCGGAAACAAATCCCGCAAGCCGAGCTTGTCGAGCTTCCTTTCCTGCATATCGTGCGGGCCGTTCGTGACGATGCCGAGCCTGTACCGTTCCCCGAGCCGCAGCAGCAGCTCCCTTACCCCCGGGTCCGGCTTCAGGCTGAGCAAATACCGGTCGACGAATTCGCGGTTGAACGCGTCCGCCTCCTCTGTCCGCATCACGTATCCGTGATCGTGCAAAGTCTCGATCAGCCTGCGGCTGCGGTACTCGTCAATCGAGCAAATTCGCTGCTCATACAAGTGAAAGAGCTCGTCGCTTTTCTTTTGAAACGCGGCGAAGAAAGCTTCCGTCTCGTAGCGGCCGGTAACATCGTGCTCCGCAAACATCCGTTTCAGCACGACGTTCCACGTTTCCGAGAAATCGAACAATGTATCGTCCAAATCGAATAAAATCAGCTTCATACCGAAGACTTTCCCCCTCCTCTATTCCAATTTGATGTTTAGCTTCAAAAGGCCGGCGCGGCGCATAGCCTGATAAATGATGACGACAAGCGGGCCGAGAAACAAACCCTTGATGCCCATAAGCTCAAAACCGACATACAAACTGATCAAAGCGGCCAACGCATTGATGCCCACGGCGTCGCTCAACACTTTGGGCTCGACGATCCGGCGGAAAATCGTCAAGACCAGGAACAGCACAAGCAGGCTGATCCCCATCGCCGTATGCCCGACCAGCAGCTGATAGCCGAACCAGGGGATAAACACCATTCCCGTACCGATTACGGGCACGAATTCCATCACCATCACGACGAGCGAAATGGCGAGCGGATAGTCGGCACGCAAAATCAAAAGCCCTATGAATGTGACCATGTACGTCAAAACCGCCATAATAAGCTGGGCGCGGATAAATCCGAAAATCGCCTGCCGCAGGTTGATCAGCACGTTCTCCATTTTCGTTTTGGACTGTTCCTCGAACATCGACAGGAATGCGGCTTTCAGCTTGGGCAGACTGAACATGAACAAATACAAGGCGATGACGAATACGATCAGCCAAACGAACATGTTCGGTATTTTTCCCGCCAGACTAAGGAAAAAGCCGGAAATGCCCGTCAAAAGCTTCGTAAACGCCTGCGTCAAAGAGGTCGTACTGCTTTCCAGCCAGCTCTGCAGTTGATCGGCGATATCCGACGGCAAGGATTCGTAAAAAATCTGCGTCTGCTTGACCGCCTGATCGACGTAACGGTTCACTTCGTTCATATAGCTCGGCGCATTGCGGGCCAGATCGATAAGCTCGGTCACGACGTTCAGCCCGATAAAATAAAACAACGCAAGCGTCAGCAGCGTGAACAGCGTGCTGACGACCGTCGCCACCGCGACCCGGTTCAGCCGCACGACGCGCATCAAAAGCACGGTGACCGGGTCCAAAAATATGGCCGCAACCAGCGCCAGCAAAAAAGGCAGCCCGACCGTAAACAATCCGTACAAAAGCAGCATTCCGAGCGCCATGATTACTACGGTTTTTAAAGACATGTGAACCCTCCGCCTATTCCGTTCTATGCTTCGTTCAGCTGAGTGTATATATGTATCCGTATGATCCGCAAGCGGTCGACTTCGGAAACTTCGAAAATATGTTTGCCGAACTCAATTTTTTTCCCTTTGACGGGAGCCCCTTCGAGCTTCTTGAACAGCCAGCCGCCGATGGAGTCGACTTCATCGTCCTCGATATCCAGATCCAGCATATCGTTCAAATCCTCGATCAGCACCCGGCCGTCGACCGAGGTGTACGTATCCTTCACTTCGATGCCGGGCCGCTCGTCGGTGTCGAATTCGTCGTGCAGCTCGCCGACGATTTCCTCCAAAATATCTTCAAGCGTCAAAAGCCCCGCCGTGCCGCCGTATTCGTCAATGACAACCGCAAGCTGGGAATGCTTTTTTTGCATAAGCTTGAGCACCCGGCTCACTTCCATGGACTCCGGCACGTTCAGGATCGGACGGATGAAAGTTTGCAAATCCTGCTCCTCGTCGGGGTCGGCTGTCAGCAAATCGGCAATATGGACGAAGCCGACGATCTGGTCCTTATCCTCCACCCCGACAGGGTACCGGGTATGCTTCGTTTCATGCACGATTTGCAGGTTTTCATAAAAGCTCAAATCGAGAAACAGGCAGTCCATATCCGTGCGGGGCAGCATAACTTCCCGCGCCATCCGTTCCGAGAATTCGAAGATGTTGTCAAACAGCGCCATTTCGTCCTGGTCGATATGTCCGCTTTTCACGCTCTCATCCATTAATATCCGGATTTCTTCCTCCGTATGCGCGGCTTCGTGCTCGCTCGCCGGCTCTACGCCCAGCCATCTCAGAAAAGCGTTCGCCGCCCCGTTGAGCAGCCAAATAATCGGCCGGAATATTTTATAAAAAAACAGCAGCGGCGCGGACAGCCAGAGCGAGGTCGTCTCCGCTTTTTGGATGGCGAGCGATTTGGGCGCAAGTTCTCCGAGCACGATGTGCAAAAAAGTAATAATCGCGAACGACACGACGAACGACAGCGTTTGGGTGTACACGGACGGCTCGATATGCAGAGCGTACAGCAGCGGCTGGATAATCAGCTCCGAGACGGCCGGCTCCCCGACCCAGCCGAGTCCCAGCGAAGCGAGCGTAATGCCGAGCTGGGTGGCCGACAAATAAGTGTCCAGCTGGTTCGTGACCGCCATCGCGTATTGAGCCCTGTTGCTCCCCTCATTGACAAGCTGCTGCAGCCTGGACTGCCGCACCTTGACCAGCGCAAACTCGGCCGCTACGAAAAAGCCGTTCAGCAGCACCAGCACGAGCACGAGAGCCAAATTTAAAAATATACGGTCGGGTTCGAACGAAGTATGTTCCAACGAAAAGGATCTCCTTTAAAAAAGATTAAATGATAGCTTTTCGGCTTTTGAAATCCACGTTCCGGTAATACGATTCCGCCACCAGCAAATTCGGCCCGCAGCAGGCGGCAGCACTGCAGTAGCAGTTGACGCGCAGGTTGAGCGGATGGCTTTCCCATCTGGCGAATATCGTATCGAGATCGTCCCGGTACACGCTGCCCAGCGGCGGCTCATTGGCAAAATCGGTGACGTACACGTCTCCGGTAAACAAATTCACGTTCAGCCGGTTGCGGCCGTCCGGATCGTTGCGCATCGTTACGTTCGGCTCGCTTCTTAGCCTTTGAATCAGCTTGCGGTCCTGTTCTTCCTCGTTGCAGGCAAAGAACGGCAAAGTGCCGAACAGCATCCAGAGCTCCTGATCCCGGCTGTCCAGCAGCCGGTGTATGGCGCCGCGGAGCTGATCAAGCGACAGCATCGGCAGATGCGCGGCAAAGGAGCTCGGGTACATCGGATGAACCTCGTGGCGCCTGCAGCCCATCTCTACGATCAGTTTGTGGATATCGGGCAATTTTTCATGCGTCCGGATATTGATCATCGATTCGGCGGAGACGTACAGCCCGCCTTTGCTCAGCGCGACCGTATTTTCGACCATCCGCTCATACATCCGCGAAGCCGTCTCTAGACTGACCGGATGGCTGCTGTTCACGAACCCGACCCGGTGAAAATCTTCCGCATTCAAATAATTGAACGAGATATGCATCACGTCGAGATAAGGAGCGATCAGCTCGTATCTGGCCAAATTCAGCGTCAGGTTCGAGTTAATCTGCGTGCGAATTCCCCGTTCGCGGGCGTATTTCAGAATCGGCAGCATGTACTCTTTGACCGTTTTCTCATGGTATGACGGCTCTCCGCCGGTTAGACTGATCGTCTCCAAATGTTCGACCCTGTCGAGCAGCCTGAGCATCTCGGCAACCGGAATTCGCGGTCCTTCCGTCATCGTCAGGGAATCCCCGACCGCGCAGTGCTCGCAGCGCATATTGCAAAGGTTCGTGATCGTTAACTCCACGCTCGTCAATACATGTTTGCCGTACTTTCGATACGACCGCAGCGGATCCCACGGATCGTACGCCGGGGACAGCTCCGGCAGCAGCGGGCTGGCCGCTTGTGCATTTATATTCATGCTGTTTACACCTGACCTATCGTTTCCTTGATTTAGCCGGCATCTTATTGTGCCTAATTCTATGACCTATATTGTAACTTATGCAAAGTAAAAAGTGAAACATGCCTCCCTCGCTCGCACTAGCCCCCGCGTTCCGAAATCCGGCGCTTTTTTACCCAGCGGGGCGCCCACCAGTTCGCTTTGCCCAGCAGCTTCATAAGCGCGGGCACGAGCATGACGCGGATGACGGTCGCATCGATCAGGACGGCCAGCCCGAGACCGAGCCCCAATGCCTTCATAATTTCGATGTCCGTGAAAATAAAGGAGCCGACCACGACGACCAAAATAAACGCCGCGCTCGTAATCAAGCTTCCGGTTTTTGTCAGGCCGGCGGCCGTGCTCGCTTCGTTGTCTCCGGTGCTTTCGTACTCCTCCATAATCCGCGAAATAAGAAACACCTCGTAATCCATCGAAATCCCGAACACGATGCAAAAAATAATGACGGGCAGCGTTGCGCTGACATACCCGATGGAAGTGATCCGCAGCATGTCCGACAAATAGCCGTATTGAAAAATAAGCACGACGATGCCCAAGCTCGCCCCCAGGCTCAGCATATTCATGAGCACGGCTTTAAGCGGAAGGAGCACCGAACGAAAAGCCAGCAGCAGTACGATATACGTAATGCCCATTACAAAAGCCAGCACTTCGGGGATGCGGCTCTGAATCCGGTCGATAATGTCCAGACGATACGCGGGACCCCCGGTTATCTCGATATCCAGGCCGTCCGGGTCCAGTTTGCGCAAATCCCTGACAAGCCCATCGGTTGCAGGGTCGTCCGGGTCCTGCCGGGGGGTTACGACCATGAGCGCGGTATGCGCTTTTGCCAGCTTGCCCTGTTCGATCGGCGCCCTTGCAGACGGTGAGGCCAGCACCGCCGCCAGCTCTGCGTCGGAAAGCCGGCCAAACGGGCTGATATAGCTGCTCACCTCCCGGACGCCGGAGATTGCCGCCACTTTGCTCTCCAGTCCGCGCACCTGCCGAATCGCCTCCTCCTCCCAAACCTCCGCTCGCGTGCGGATGAGAATCTGGATCGGATTCAGCTTCCGTGAATCGTACGCCGTCTTCATCAGATCCGATCCGTACCGGGATTCGTAGGCCGGAGGAAGCACCTCGGCGTTCGGCACGCTGAGCTTCATCGAGCCGATCGGCGTCATCGTGTATATGAGCGCGCCGCCGACAACAACGATCAGCAGCAGCGGGCGTTTCATGACGCCGTACGCCACCTTCTCCCAGAAGAGGGAAGTCCTTTCCTTGCGGAACCGCCGGGGGATGATCTGCAGGGCGTTTATTTTGTGCCCCAGGACGGCAAGCAGGGCGAGCAGCACCGTATTGGCGGCGATGACGGAAATGGAAACGACGATCACGCCGCCAAGGCACAGCGAGCGAAAAAAAGTGAGGTCCACGAACAGCATGCCGAGCAGACCGATCAATACCGCGATGCCGGAAAAAAATATCGATTTGCCGGCCATATGGCAGGTCATGGCCACGGCTTCGGCCACCCCGGGCTGCTTGCCCAGCTCCTCCCGGTAGCGGCTCACGAGAAACAGCGCATAATCGAGGCCAACCGCCAGCCCCAGCATCGTCACCATGTTCGGTAAAAAGTTGGACAACGATTGATGCTGGGCAATAAAATAAGTAATTCCAAGCGTCAGCGTAACACTCATTATGCCTACGACGAGCGGGAGCATCGCCGCCACCAAAGTGCCGAATACCACAAGTAAAACAAGCAGCGCAATCGGCAGACCTATCGCTTCCGATTTGGCGATATCGCGTTTGCTGGCTTCCTGCATATCGTACAGAATGGCCGGTCCGCCGGTGACATACACATTCATTCCCGCAGGCGGGATGACTCTTTGCTTGATCTCCGGGAATTTTTCCAACGCCTCGTTCGTTTCCAGATTGAGCGGCACGGCTGCGGCCTGAACGTCGCGACGACCTTCCAGACGCGGAACGCCGGATAAGCTGATTTGTCCGACATAGGGCAGCTTGCCGAGCTCTTTCAGCGAGTTCAGAACCGCCTGCTGATTCCGCTGCTCCGTGAAATCGTATCCTTTGCCCGTATATACCAGGTTCAGCAAAGTGACGGGAAGCCCCAGTTCCTGCTGTAGCCCGGCGAGCCCGCGGTCGGATTCGCTGCCTTTCGGCGTAAAGCCGTTATCTTTGAGCAGGCCGGGCGTCTTTTGAGCAAAGAACGCAAATCCGAGAAGCAGCACAAGGCCGGCGATTAACACCGGCCACCTGAATCGGTGCATCGCATAGCCCCATCGCCAAAAGCTCCCTTTCGATTCCGTATTCCTCACGTCAACCCCTCCGGATCCGACAAAATAAGAAAGAACCCGGTTTCCCAGGTTCTTGATTCGTTAGCTTATATTGTATCTCAAAAAATCGTAGGTATGCCTTTGTCGGATGCAACTTCTCCCACATGCGTATCTCCGACATCCGTTATGAGAATGTTCAGCTTTACGGACAGATCGATTTCGTACGGCTCTTTCAAATCTTGACCGGATTCATCCTGCAAAATACGGACAACGGGACGGTGCGGAACCGTAATGTGCAGTTTGGATACGATTCCGGACTCGCCCGTATTCAAGCGCACCGGAATTCCGAGCGGATAGATGGCGACTTTGTCCCGGAAGAGCGCGATTTTGCTCTGATCGTACATCGTGCCGGACCCTGCGAACAACTGCTCCATCGCTTGATGAGGCAGCATCGGACGGCGGTACACCCGCATGGTCGTCATCGCGTCATACGAATCCACCAAGCCGATCCAGCGGGCGAACTCGTGAATGTCATTTCCGTGAATGCCCCGCGGATAACCGCTGCCGTTGATCCGTTCGTGATGCTGTAAGGCGCAATGGGCGGAAACGAGCGGAATGTTGGGTTCTTCTTTCAGGATATTGAACCCGTAGGTCGTATGGTTCTTCATCTCGTCGAATTCCTCGTGGGTTAATTGCGACGGCTTGCGTAAAATGTCCAATGGAATTTTGGTCTTGCCGATATCGTGAAGCAGCGCCCCGACTCCGAGCGCCACGAGATTGTCGCGGTTGTAGCCATAGCTGATTCCGAGCATGGTTGCATAAATGCTTACGTTCAATGAATGCTGAAACAAGTAATTGTCCGTAATATTCATATGATTCAGCATGACCATCGCTTCCTGATGACTGCTTACATCGTCGATAATCATCGCCATCACTTCGCGGAATTTGCGCCCCAAATCATAATAGCTGACAGCGCTGCGCTTATGCGAATTCTCCATCATGCTGCGGAACGTGCTGCGAATTTCGTGTATCGCTTTTCTTCTCGTCTCTTCCTGTATCAAATCAGGCTGTATGATATCATCCGTACGCGGATCCGCTATGTATATATAGTCGATGCCGTAGACGAAAAGCCTTTCTATAAGTCGCTCCGTAAGCTCTACATTCACAGCGAGCAGAACCAGGCCCTCTTCGTTGTAAATATTTTTGGCCAGCCTCATTCCCGGTTTACACATGTTGATCGGCATTAAGCGCATTTTGCTTCCCTCGCTTAGGTGAAAGACTCTGGCAAATTTTATTTCATCTTTCTTCTAAATGTAATAGATTTCATAAAAAAGAGCAATAGAAAAACCGCACCATTCGGCACGGTTCGATCTAGTTCTAAGGTACAATTTTTTTACAAATACAAGTATAAAGCAAAAATAATGGCAACGATAAAGCGATAGTAGGCAAAATATGTAAGCTTCATGCGCTGCACCAGTCTGATGAACGTTACGACCGCCAGCAGTGCGACGATGAACGAAACGAAGAAGCCTGTAAGGAAAAATCCAAGATAGTCAATGGACAAAGACGAATGGTTTTTGAGCACATATATGCCGGAAGCCCCGAACATGACCGGGATCGCCATAATAAATGTAAAATCCGCAGCGGCCGCCCGGCTTACTCCCGAGAGCATGCCGCCGGCAATCGTCGAGCCGGATCGGGAAAATCCCGGCCATATGGAAAGCAGCTGCCACATACCGATGAAAAATGCCTGCTTGTACGTCAAATCGTCCATCACTTCGGTAGACGGGCGTTCTTTTCGTTTCTCGCCGAGTATCAGAAGAATACCGCCCAACACGAGACCGACCAGCACCGTTGTTGCATTGAACAGATACTTATCGACATAATCGTTGAAGAGTACGCCGATTACGCCCGCTGGCAAAATGCCGATCAGAATGTGCAGCAGGTTCAGCTTTCTGCCGGTAGGGCTGTCGCTTTTTCTGCGGATCAATCCGAACAGCGACAAAATCCGTTTCCAATAAATCAGCACGACGGCCAAAATGGCTCCCAATTGAATAAAAAAGTTAAACGTCTGGATGACCGGGTCGTTATCGTTAATTTTCATCAAGTTTTGAGTCAGGATCATATGTCCTGTCGAGGATACGGGCAAAAATTCGGTTAATCCTTCCACAATGCCGATAATAAATGCTTCCCAAATGTGGTACATGGCTTCCCCCTTCGAATAGTTCGTTTATGGTAATCTCCTGTCCGATTATATATTCTACCTAACTATATGCATATCTGACAATACATCCGACAAAGATCGTCAATTGGAACTATTCTTCCGCAAAATTCGCGCGGCTTCGGTCCGTGAACCGCTGGTCCCCGCAGCTCTTGACCGCCTCTTCGTCCCGAAGCTGCGCGGCCAGCACATCCCGGATAAACTCCGGGAGCATATATTCGATGTCGCTGCCCTTGCCCAGCGACATATAGCCGGAGCCAAACGTGAACATGTCGATCGTACCGATCGTATATTCGCGGTCCGGCTCCAGCGGCTCGCCGCCGACTGTCGCGGCGATTACGCGTTCGTAAGGCGGGCGGGAGCTGTCCGTTTCGACGCGCATGCCGTCGACGCACAGAACGCCCAGCACCTCGCCCCGGAAGCCGTAGCCCCGTATCGGCTTCTCCATAAATTCGCCAAGCAGCGACTCTTCGAGCGCTTGCAGCAGATTGGCCCCGCTGAGCCGCAGGCGGCAGGGGTTGATCGGCCCCGGGCATATTTCCAGCAGCCGCCCGCGGGTAATGCGCCCCTCCTTCAGCCCCTGAAGGAGCTGGCCGCTGTTGACCAGCCCGATCTCGGCGCCGGTCCATCGGCGAAGCCCCGCGGCAAGCAAGTTGCCCAGCGGGGACTCGCCGTACCAATCAAGGCGCAGCGGCTGCCGCAGCCGCGCGACTTCCTCGTCCAGCGCGGCGGCGCTGGACTTGCGGTAGCTCTCCAGCAGCGCGGTGACGCTGCTGTCTTCGGCGGCGCCGTCCATCGGCACGACGCTGCCGCGGAGCTCGGCGATCCGGCGGCCGGCCGGATCGTAGGCAAGATCGATGCGGCCGGTGTAAGCGCCGAACTTGCCGGCCGCGGCAATATAGGTGCCGCCGATCAAGAGCGGCTCCTCGAGCAGATGGTGCGTATGGCCACCGAGGATCAGGTCGATGCCTTCCAGTTCCTCCGCCATGTGCTGATCCATCCGCAGTCCCAGATGGGACATGACGACGACGAGATCCGCCTGCGGCCGCAGCCGCTCCGTCATCTCGGCGACGGCTTGCAGCGGCTCGGCAACGTGCCAGCCAAGCAGCTCGTAGTAGTCGGTATAAGCGGCCGTGACGCTGATCAAGGCGATCCGCAGCCCCGACTTATGAACGATCAAATACGGAAGCATCCAGTCCGGCGTCCGGTTCGTTGCCGCATCCAGCACATTGCTGGCGATGACCGGAAACCGGGCATGCTCGCGAAATACGGCGCCAAGCGCGTCCGGGGTAAAAGTAAGCCCTTCGTTGTTGCCCACAGCCATCGCTTCGTAGCCGGTGGCGTTCATAATCTCCACGTTCGCAACCCCGCCGGTGCCTTCCGTTTCTGGCCGCATCCGGTCCATGTGGTCTCCGATATCGAGCGCCAGCACTTGATCCGCAGGCAGCGAGCTTCGCACGCTTTGAAAGTACGCGCTGATTTTCGGCATCTGTTCAAAATGGCTGTGTATGTCGTTCGTATGCAAAATGACTAGTTTGCGCAGCCCACTAACCAATACGTTCACCTCCTGGGATCTATCCGACGAATTCCGCTCATTTCTTGAATTTCAGCTCATCCGGAGATACCGAATTTTTGAAGCCGAATGCCGCTTCGTTCCCCAGCCCCGCATCATGGAGAAACCATATGCTGACGACGCTCTTGACATTCAGGCATTCGCTGCTTCCGTCCGGAACGTACAGCCGGATCGGATACCCTTTGCTCAGCGGCTCGCCGTCCTGGGCATACAAAAACAACGCCCGGTCGGCCTGGGACCACGGAATCAAAGCCTGGAATTCATCGGCGGCCTCGACTTTCAGATGGGTAGGCTGCGGAGCATCCGTCGCCCCGTGCTTTTGCCTCCATCCCCGATACCACGATTTCAGATCGAAAGCTTCTCCACGCACGGCCGGAACCCGCTCCTCCAACGGCAAGCTCAGCTCAGCCAGGGCCGCCATCTCCTCCACGGCAAACACCTCGGCGGCTATATGCTTGTCTTTCACTTGTATGCTCATTCGCTCTCCCATATACGTCAGTTCCCTTCTTTCTGTACGGCAGATTGCCTGACATGCCTCATTATACCATTTTCCCGCAAAAATATGATATGCTGTAGGGAATCGACATCAAGCCAAGAGGTGCACACAGCCATGAGAGTAACCATACAGCTCTTCGCAGGTCTCGCGGATCTGCTGGAAACTTCCGTCCTTACTATGGAAACGGAACAGGAAACTGTATCTATAGCACAATTAAAACAGCTCATCGCCGAACGGCATCCGGCCGCTGCAGCCATGCTGCACGCCTGTTTTGTCGCCAAGAACCAGGCCTACGCCGGCGAAGAGGAGACCGTCTCCGAGAGCGACGAGCTGGCTCTGATCCCTCCCGTGTCGGGCGGACAGCCGGAGCCTTCAAAATATGCGGTTACGTACGACGCCATCGATGCGGCGGAGGTGGCCGCCAAAGTTAACCACCCGAATCACGGCGCTTCTCTCGTTTTTATCGGGACAACCCGGGAAATGACCGCCGGACAGCGGACGGTGCTTCTGGAATACGAAGCTTATGTGCCTATGGCCATCAAGACGATGGAAGCGATCGGCGGGGAAATTGGCGCCAAATGGCCGGGGGCGCTGTGCGCTATTACGCATCGGCTGGGCAAAGTCGCGATCGCCGAAGCAAGCGTCGTGATCGCCGTGTCAACGCCCCACCGGGCGGACTGCTACGAAGCGAGCCGCTATGCCATCGAGCGTTTAAAACAGACGGTTCCGATCTGGAAAAAAGAAATTTGGGAGGACGGTTCGGAGTGGAAAGGCAGCCAGACCGGCACCTGGAATCCGCTGAAACAACCGGACTGACTGCAAGAGGTGAACATTCATGCAAATAGATAACGATTTGGAACAGGCCGTGGATCCCCGTTATTCCCGGCAGACGCTGTTTGCTCCGATCGGAACGGCAGGTCAAAAAAAATTGAACGTCAGCAGAGTCGCCATCGTCGGCATGGGCGCGCTCGGAACGGTGCTTGCCAATCATATGGTGCGCGCCGGAGTCGGGTATGTGCGGCTGATCGACCGCGATTTCGTCGAGGCCAGCAATTTGCAGCGCCAAATGCTGTACGATGAGGAAGACGCCGCTTCCTCGATGCCCAAGGCGGTTGCAGCGGCAAGGCGGCTGCAGAGCGTCAACTCTCTCGTTGCGATCGAGCCGCACGTCGTCGACCTCAATCCTTTGAATGCGGAGCAGCTGCTCGGAGGCGTGGACATTATTCTGGACGGTTCCGACAATTTCTCCGTCCGCTTTCTCATCAACGACGTCAGCAGCAAGCTCGGCATCCCCTGGATCTACGGAGGAGCCGTCGCTTCGAGAGGCGTCGCTTTGACGATTCGGCCCGGGCATACCCCTTGCCTGCGATGCCTGTTCCCGCAAGCCCCCGCTGCCGGAACGGCGGAAACGTGCGATACGGCCGGCGTCATCGGCGGCATTATCCATGTCGTGGCTTCTTTTCAGGCTACGGAAGCGATCAAATATCTCGTAGGGGATCTGGAGCATTTGAATGACCGCATGCAGCAGTGGGACTTGTGGTTCAATCACAATTCCTCCATTAACGTTGCGGGCGCGCGCAAGCCGGATTGTCCCGCCTGCGGTAAAGGGCATTACGACTATTTGGATGCCGTGCACGACAGCGACGTCATCCAGACGCTTTGCGGACGCGACTCCGTGCAAATCCATCCGGTAGTCCCTTCGTCCCTGACCCTCGAGCAATGGGAAGAAAGACTTACGCCGCTGGGTCCTACGGAGCGAAACCGCTTTTTGCTCAAATTTCAGGCCGGTCCCGAAGTCACGCTCGTCATTTTCCCGGACGGACGCGTTCTGGTGCAGGGTACGAGCGACCTGACGCATGCCAAAAGTCTTTACAGCCGCTACATTGGAATGTAAAAAACGCAAAAACTCATCCTTGCTTATTGCCAACTTCTAGGAGTAGCTGATACTATAACTATATACCTACTTTAGATATATAGGCTGTAGAAAGGACTTACTTATGCGCACACATGTCTTACAGCTAGTAGTTGGCGATACTTTGATGAACGACACCTACAATGCCGCGGGATTGAATCTCCTGTCGGCCGGAACCTCGCTCAGCGGCAGCGATATCCATCTGCTGAACATGCACAATGTCGACTATGTTGACATTTTTCCGAGAAGCGCGGATGGAGCAGAACCTGATGAAACCGCTGACATTGAAGCAAGCCCCGCACAATCCCTTGGTTTTCAAAGTGCTATCGATGGATTCAAAGATCTGTATGGCAAAGCCGGCTCCGGTAAGCTCATTGACAATGAAGCGATCGAGGCCTCTTTCAATCCGCTGATCGACTCGTGTCGGGACGAAAAAGATGTCGTCTCTCTGCTGCTTTCTTTAAACAGCCCGGATGACTACACCTATCAGCACAGCGTACAAGTAGGCATGCTTTCCTATTATATCGCCAAATGGATGGAAAAATCGGAAAAAGAAGCTCTATACATAGGTAAGGCCGGCTATCTCCACGATATCGGAAAAAGCAAAATCGACCCGAGCATTTTGCAAAAGCCCGGCAAACTTACCAACGACGAATACGATGAAATCAAAAAACATACGATTTACGGCTTTGAAATCATTCGCGATTCCTTGCAGGAACAGGCTATCGCCCTGGCTGCCCTGCAGCATCACGAACGCATTAACGGCACCGGTTATCCGCTGCGCAAAATCAACAAGGACATTCATTCCTACGCCCGTATCGTCGCGGTTGCAGACGTCTACAGCGCGATGATCAACAACCGTGTGTACCAGGAAAAACGCGATCTGCTGTACGTCCTGAAGGAACTGCACCGCATGAGCTTCGGCGAGCTGGACCCGCAAATTACGCAAGTTTTCATACGGCACATGATTCCTAACTTTATCGGCAAAAAAGTGTTGCTAAGCGACGGAAGAACCGGAAAAATCATCATGACCAACCCTTCCGACTTCTTCCGGCCGCTCGTTAAAATCGAAGACGAGTTTCTCGACTTGTCTCAGCTTGGCGATGTAGAAATCACGCAAATCGCCATGTAGCCTTATCAGACGATCAGGCTGCTGACCGTCAAAGCGATCCCGACATAGACGGCCGCAAGCATCGTCCCTACGGCAACATTGCCTTGACGAAGCTGGTCCGACAGCTTGACGCCCGGCGTCAGCCAGTCAAACACCCAGTAAGCCGCAATCAGACATACATACCCTACCGCGAACCACAGGCTCATATGCCAGATCGAGGAGTTCGTATACGCCGCAATCGCAAGCACAATGGACGAGGCAACGAACTTGCCTCCCATTGTAATGCCTACGGCCAGATTGCCGTTATTGATTTCTTCCATATCGCGGTAGGGAGTCATTAGACTGAACAGATACATCCCGGCGAATTGAAGCAATACGATGACGAAAAAGCTAAGTACAAGATTCCATACCATCAATCTGCCCACCCCCTGAATTTTGCCATTGCTTGATCGTAATCGCCGTAATCGTGAACTTCTTCCAAAATAACGTCCACCTGCTTTTTATCCTTAAGGCTGGCATAGCGGTCCTCTCCGATCGGCTGCTTGACCTTTTGCCCCGTCGGCAAATCCGCTACCGCAAAATAGCGGTATTTTCCGTCCAACTCCGTTTTGTACACACCTACCAGGTCCACCGTGGTCTTCACTTCCTTTTTCAACTCGGACAAATCCTTTTCCGCATCTTCCTTGGTCTTGAACGTTTTGATCGGCTTCCATTGCGACAGCGTCACATCGTTGCGGCCCTCAGCATTCGTTTTCATGCTTGCATTCATATAATTAAGCACCCAAACCTGATCGCCGGTCGCAAAATTTTGATCATTGGAAATCCGTTCATTGTTCGGCAGCAGCAGCATATCCCCGTCCAGCAAGTCGCCGACTTTGCCTTCCGTTACCCGATAATCCCACGGAATCTCACTGCCGCCGGCTCCCGAAGCGGCTTTGTCCTGAACCGTCGATTTGCTGCCGTTAGCGGCAACAATAAACCCTATAATGAAAATGATGGCTGCAAAGACTCCCGCCATGAGCCAAAATCGATTTTGCTTCAAGTTGATTTCACTCCTATCGCTACAAAATGGCTCGAATTCCCGGTGATGATGCCGCCTGCGCGGCCCAGCAGACCGCAGGGCTCGCCGTTCAGCACGAACAATCCGGTGAGCAGATGCAGCTCCGCATGATGAAAAGCCAGCTTGGGCAAATCCGCACGCTGCTGGTAAACTCTTTGAAAAAACACACTCGTGTCGAATCCCGCCTCGTCCTTTGTCTCCAGCGCGCCTTCCGCATCGTAAAGCTCCACGGAACCGCCCTCCCGGCCGAACATCGACTTGGACACGTATCTGCCGTCCAGCACGGGCATCGTATATGTAGACAGCATGTAAGCTTGAATGACCGAATGTTCCTCTTCCGTGAATAGGTCGGCGCCAAGCTCATGAAGCCCCCAAATAACGGCCTGCAGCCCTTTTGATTGCAAAATGACCGCATGGAGCGAATTAAACAAGCTGAGGTGCCCCTCTTCCAGCGAATAGGCCAGCGCTTCGCCGCCGTCGTCGATGCCCATCCATTCTTTCGGATACAGGGCGAACATGGTTTGAATCGTGTGCTCCTCCCCGACTTTCACGACGCCTTCGTCGATCCATAAATCGAGACAATCGACGCACGTTATTGTCCGTCCGCTATGGGCGACAAGAGCATCTATCGTCCCCGAGTCCTCCGCATGACGGCCGTAAGCGACACATGCCGCATAATCGGGGGCTTCCGCTTCCCAGGCCTGGCGCACGAGCTCTTTCATCCCGCTGTTAGGCGAGTCGATTCCATACTGCGCGCACATCCACGGCGTCGCCATCGAGGCTTCGACATAGCCCGTCGGTGTGTCGGCATTAAGCTCCAACAGCTTGATGCCGCCTTCTTGATCAACGGCGAAATCGAACCGCGCATACCGGCTCAAAAGCCCCGGACCGTTCGGTTCGAGGGAGTCCAAGCCGTCCCACAGCACTTCCGGGATGGAGAGCGCCGCATACAGGTCCCGCCGTCCAAGGACGAATCGCGCAGCTTTGTCAAAAACGATCCAAAGCTTTCCCGCGGCGGCCAGCAATTCCTCGTACGTGCCGCGGTCCATCGCGACGAGTTGGTCAATCCAGTAGGCTTCCTGTTCCAGATCCGCCCAAGTAAAGCCGAGCTCGGCAAGCTGCTTCACCCGGCTGCTCCGATCGGGAGAAGGAGTGCCCATAACTTCATACGCCATTTTCGTCAACCCCCGGAACTGGAGCTGGAACTGGAACTTGAGCTGAACCCGCTGGACCTGCCGCCAATGCTGCCGGACGATGTCGAGCTCGATTTTGAGCTTGTGATTGAACTTGTGCTTGAGCTTGTGCTTTTACTGGAGCTGCTGCTTGTGCTTGCTTTTGAGCTGGTGTCCGCGCCCGTTTTTGTACTGCTGCCCGTACTCGCTTTTGCACCGCTATCCGTATTCGCTTTTGAACCGGCGTCTGTGCTCGTTTTTGAGCTGCTTGCACCTCCGCCCGAGCCGCCGCTTGATGGAGTGGCTTTGGCACTGGAGCTGGAGCCGGTTTTGGATTTATTGGTCGTAAAAGATCCTGTTCCGCTCGAAGTCGTAGGTGTCTTTGTTTTGGAACGGTTGGCAAAAGTATCGCCGGTGTATGTTTTCGGGACATACTTTTGTTTCGTCCGGTAATCATAGGAAGGATGGCTGTTTGCCCAACTGCTGGATGAATAGGAACGGCCGCTGTTCAAAATCAGATGATATAAAAGCAAATCGTCCCAACCGAGGCCGCCTCCGTAATTGTTGACGACGACCGGCGCGCTGCCGCCCGATGTCCCTCCGCCGGCTTGCGGCTCTTCCGTTGATTCCGGAAGCTTCTCTCCCTGCACGGCCGCAATCGGCAAATTCCAGTCCGCACTCGCGTCAAAATAAGCCTTGACCTGATCCGTCGACCATTCGACAAGCTGAGGGGTGCTGCCGGAAGCAGCCGTTTCCGCAGACCCGGCAGGAATCAAAAGGATATGTCCCGCAAGCAAAAGGCCTAGAGAAGTGGATAATACTTTCAACGGCTGTTTCAAAGCTGATCTCCCCCTGCGCGGTCGTCCGCTTCCCCTCCTGCAGCAAGCAGCAATTCAAATACGTTGAGGTCCAGATTCAATCTGCCCTCGATCATTTCATATTCCTTGCCCCCGATTAGCAAATAATTAGCCGCTTCCAGCGCCATGACCAGCTTTTCGTCCCACGCGCGTTCGTGAATTTTGCTGAGTCCGCCGTCCGCCATTTTTTCGTAAAGCACGATGTTCATTGCAAACCTCCTCGTTTCGACAAAATGTGTTGTATTCATCAGACTGCCTACTAAGTAAAACGCAGGACCTCCCGAATTGTTTCAAAAAAAAGCAAAAATAAAAAGCCTGTCCCGGAGACAGACCTTAATTTTACAATAAAATCCATTATATGACACGTTTCGCCCGCAAAAAAGTTTCCTTCCAATAGGCTGTATCGATATTTGTAATTTGAACGCCCTTATCGGATAAAGGCGACGCATGGAGCATCCGATGATTGCCGATATACATGCCGACATGCCCTACATTTTTATTGCTTTTGAACCGCCCGGGCACGTAAAAAAACAGCAAGTCGCCTTTTCGCAAGCTTTTGCGGCTGACCAAATTGCCCTCCGCCGCCTGCTGCCTCGCCAACCGGGGGAGCTTAACGCCGAATTTGCCATAAATATATTGCGTAAAAGCCGAACAGTCGAAAAGACCCGTAGACGGGTAAGAGTCCGCTCCGAATTTATACTTGACGCCCATGTACTGCTTGCCTTTGCGAATCAGCGCGTTGATATCCGTATTTTTCAGGACGGGAACAATATCTCCGCGCCCGACCGGCGACCATGCTTCAATCTCGGCCATCGGGAAACCGCCTGTCCCCGAAACCGGATTGGCCGCCTCATCGGCGTCTTTAAAAGGATCGTTCGGATCGTCGGCAAAATCAAGCTCATCCTCCGTTCCGCCGGGGTCCGGATCATCCTCATTCCGGGCTTCAACGGCTGGCGATGGATGAATGCGGAGCTGTCCCTCGCTCACTTTGTACGACATATCTTCTTGAAACAGATCGCCGAGCGCAGAAATCGGAATATAGGCGATAACACCCTGCTTGACGAAAGGCTGATGAACGTTCAGCTCATAGCCGTCTTTGCGCGCCTTTGTCGAATTCATACTCAGTTCGAAGTTGGAGTCGTGATCTCCGATAAGGAAAGTGTCTTTGCCTTCCACCCAATCCGACTGGAAATTCAGAATGCCTATCAAATCGCCCGCTGACACATAATTCACATTGCCTATTTGTTTTAAGGGAATTGCGGCATCCTGGGCGCCCGGCATCTTCTGTCCTTGGCCGGTCTGGGATACGCTCCCGATGACAGGCGGCGATGAGGCCTCTCCGCGAATTGCTTTGGAACTGAACGGCGCAGCGTTAAAGCCGCTGCAAGCGGTTGTTACGGCCAATGCCGCGATCATACTTCCCGCTGCCGCTAATTTCAGCCTTTTCCACATGGCATCTCTGCTCCTTTGAGGAAACGTTGTGATCCTTCATAGGTTGAAACAAGCCGCTTGCAAATATACATCAATAGCATCCATAACGGCCAGCATATCTCTTTTACCGTTAGATTCATGCTAATACGTATGGTAAGATGGAGAGAATGAGTATATAAAAATCGTGAACGAAAGGCTGGTGTCAATGACATGAATCCGGAAAAGCCCGCTTCCGCTTCTTCGCTTTACAGCGTCATCTTTGGCCTGATCGCCATCGCATTGAACGTTCTCCTCATTACAACGCCGATCGGTCTTGTTTTCGGGATCATTGCCTTGATTTGCGGGATCGTCGCCAAAACTCGCAACGGCCGCTCCGGCGGTTTCATTATTGCGCTGCTTTCTTTTTTGGTGCTCGCCTATTGGCTGTTCAGTATCGCCGTTCCGTTGTGGGCGGACCCTACACTGTCATTCGCGATTCGCCGTTCATAACTAACTAGTAAAGGAGTTCCTATCATTGCGTAAGAAAATTGCTTTCATTTTAGTATCCCTCTCGGTCCTGCTCAGCGGCGGCTTGTTCACTTACAAAGCCATTGAGCCGACAAAGCCGGCAACCGTGCAACTGGTGTTCCCTAAAGATCGTTACCCGGAAACGGCAAAACACATCAAAGAAGCGATCAAATCCGGCGAATCAGCCGTATGCACCATTGCCCGCGAAGGAGCGGACGATAACCGCAAAGCATCGCTCCAGGACATACCTGTCAAAAAGGGATATGACCGTGATGAATGGCCCATGGCTATGTGCCGCGAAGGCGGCAAAGGCGCCAACATCGAATACATAACGCCATCTGACAACCGCGGCGCCGGAAGCTGGGTCAAAAACCAGCTGGATCAGTATCCCAACGGCACGAGAGTCGAGTTTATAGTGAAGTAAGGGTAGGAATGATTCATTTTCCATTTTAGGGTATAGATGAGAAACTTTTTTTGTACTTCCAGCGTCTAACTTATAGTTTGGATGTAAAATGAATATTACTATAAGTTGGAGGTTTGTTGGATGATTTTAAATGTGCTAAGAAAAAGAATGACGACATCTATAGCCGCCGTAATGAGTCTGTTCGTATTAGGCGGAGCAGCGCCTTCCGTCCAAGCAAAAGTTACGGAAAGTACAAAAGCGGTTCAAATTACGGATGTGGGCAAGCGTCCTTTTGTATTGGACGATAAAGGCAACGGATGGGGATTGTCCGTCTCGTCGCGGGCCTACAGAATGAATCTGCTGCCTAACCGGGGTAATTTGTTTCAGGTGGAGAACATGAACCATATTGTAAGCATCGTTTCCAACAGAAATTTCGGGATCGCATTAAAAGATGACGGTACCGTATGGACCGTCGATTCTGATGAATCATCGGACTCGCAAAAGGACAAGTGGGGGGAAGCGACGCCAAAGCTCGGGACACAAGTCCCCAATCTGGAGCACATTGTAAAAATTTGCTCCTTCCATGACAATGTCTTTGCAGCAGTCGACAAAAACGGAAAAATGTGGGTATGGGAAGACATCCCCGCTTTTGCTAAAACGACCGAATTGCAGAAATACCAATCTCGCCCGCTAGAAGGACTGACGCTCGTCAAAAGCATCGACCATATTAAAGACATCTCTCCTTCCTTGATCCTGAAGGATGATGGAACCGTCTGGACCTGGGAATATAATCATCGGGAAAACAACATGCTCGCATCAATTAAAACGCAAAATCCCGTGCAAGTTCAAGGGTTAACGGATATTGTAAAGCTCGGACAGGGCAATTCCTATGACCATATCGTCCTGAAAAAGGATGGAACGGTTTGGCTCTGGGGAGCCGGCTACCTTTCAGACCCGAAATTTGACGGAGGCAAAGATGAACCGCCGGCCCCGGTTAAAGGCTTAAACGATGTAGTTGATCTGGCAATCGGAGGCAACCATGTAATCGCTTTGAAAAAGGACGGTACCGTCTGGACTTTCGGATATATTCCAAAAAAATATGTAGAAACGGTAAGCACCCTATCACCTTCAATTAATCGCCCCCTGGCCCAGGTTGAAGGGTTATCCGATGTCGCTGCGGTTTTTGCAGGCGAGATTACCGATGCGGTCATAAAAAAAGACGGAACTTTGTGGATGTGGGGATATGATGAGTACGGCTTGTTCGGACAAGAATGGTCGCTCCAACTTGAACCTGTACAAGTACAGCTTAAACCGTATCCTAATACGTCCCGGAAATGAGCAAGACGCTAATTGAAAAACTCGCTCGCTAGAGCTGACACATCATCGGCATCCAGGGAGTAAAAACCTGCGAAAGTGCAGCTTTTACTCCCTGGATGCCCTTTCTTCAAAACATTCCTGCAAAACTACAGTTTTTTCCTCCCAAACTTAAGACACAGACCTATTGGGTCAAAAATTCCTGCACAATCGCAGGCTTTTCGCCAAAATGAACCATTTACATGGAGAAAACCTGCACTTTTGCAGGTTTTCTCCTTAACAAGGATACCAACCGCCGTGAGGCGCCTCAACCCAACCGTGCCGGGAGAGGCACATGCAGGAAAAAGCGGCTGCGCCAAAAGCAAAAAACTCCCTTTAGCGTTAGCGTCAGGGAGTTTTTTTGATTAACCGATGGAGCCTTCCATCTCGAATTTGATCAATCTATTCATCTCTACGGCGTACTCCATCGGAAGTTCTTTAGTGAACGGTTCGATGAAACCCATAACGATCATTTGCGTAGCTTCCGCTTCGGTAAGGCCGCGGCTCATCAGGTAGAAGAGTTGATCCTCGGATACTTTGGATACCGTCGCTTCATGCTCCAGCGTAATGTTGTCGTTCATAATTTCGTTATAAGGAATCGTATCCGATGTGGATTCGTTATCCAAAATGAGCGTATCGCATTTGATGTTCGCTTTTGAGCCTTGGGAATTGCGTCCGAAGGAAGCAAGTCCGCGGTACGTCACCTTGCCGCCGTGCTTGGAAATCGACTTCGAGACGATCGTCGACGTCGTTTCCGGAGCCAGATGCGTCATTTTGGCGCCGGCGTCCTGATGCTGTCCTTTGCCTGCTACGGCGATGGACAGTACCATCCCTTTGGCGCCGCGGCCTTTAAGAACGACGGCCGGATATTTCATGGTCAGTTTGGAACCGATGTTGCCATCGACCCATTCCATCGTCGCATTTTCTTCGGCAACGGCACGTTTGGTAACGAGGTTGTAAATGTTCGGCGCCCAGTTTTGAATCGTTGTATAGCGGGCGCGAGAGTTTTTCTTGCAGACGATCTCAACTACGGCGCTGTGCAGGGAGTTCGTGCTGTAGATAGGAGCTGTACAGCCTTCTACATAGTGCACGAAGCTGTCCTCGTCCGTAATGATCAGCGTGCGCTCGAATTGTCCCATGTTTTCGGAGTTGATGCGGAAGTAAGCCTGCAAAGGCACTTCGCATTTCACGCCTTTTGGCACATAGATGAAGGAGCCGCCGGACCATACGGCACTGTTCAGTGCGGCAAATTTGTTATCGCTTGGCGGAATGACCGTGCCGAAATATTCCTTGAACAGCTCCGGATATTCGCGAAGCGCCGTATCAGTATCGGTGAAGATAACGCCTTGCTCTTCAAGCTCTTTTTGCATGCTGTGGTAGACGACCTCGGATTCGTACTGCGCGGATACGCCCGCCAGGAACTTTTGCTCGGCTTCCGGGATCCCCAGCTTGTCGAAAGTTTCTTTAATTTCCGTCGGAACTTCTTCCCACGTTTTGCCTTGCTTCTCGGAAGGTTTTACGTAGTACTGGATATCGTTAAAATCCAGATCGTCCAAATTGCCGCCCCAACGAGGCATCGGCATTGCAAAAAATTGCTCCAGCGATTTCAAGCGGAACTGCAGCATCCAATCCGGCTCGCCCTTCATTTTGGAAATTTCCGCCACGATTTCGCGCGTCAGACCTTTACCGCTTTGGAATACAGCCTTGTGCTCATCTCTAAAACCATATTTGTACTCATCGAGTTCGGGCATTTGTTTGGCCATCGTAGTTACCTCCTATTCGTTATCCGTTCTGTTTCGTTTGATCGATGCCTTTGCGCAGCGCGTTCCACGCTAATGTCGCGCATTTGATTCTGGCCGGGAATTTGTTGACCCCCGACAACGCCTCAATATCTTCATACTCGAATTCCACGGCTTCGCCCTTCATCAATCCGGAAAATTTCTCAGCCATTTCGAGCGCTTCGTCGAGCGTCTTGCCTTTCACCGCGTCCGTCATCATCGAAGCGGAAGAAAGGCTGATCGAACAGCCTTCGCCGATAAACTTGGCGTCCGCGACTTTCCCGTCCTCCACCTTCATCTGCAGCGATATTTTATCGCCGCAGGTCGGGTTGTTCAGGTCGATCGTGACCGCTTCGCTGGAGTCGAACTTGCCGCGGTTGCGGGGGTTTTTATAGTGATCCATAATGACTCTGCGGTATAAATCATCCAATTGCATGACCGAAGTACTCCTTTGTTTTTAGTAAGGCCGCCACAAGTCGGTCAATATCTTCTTCGGTATTGTACATATAAAAGCTGGCGCGAGCCGTAGCCGTGACCTGCAGCCATCTCATCAAAGGCTGGCAGCAGTGGTGGCCGGCACGAACGGCTATTCCTTCCGCATCCAGTACCGTCGCCACATCGTGAGGATGCACATCCCCAAGATTAAACGTGACGAGACCGGCGCGGTTTTGGAGAGGACCGTAAACGGTGAGGTCTTCGATCTCCCGCATTCGCTCAAGCGCATAATTCGTAAGCTGCACATCATGCTTATAAATATTGTCCATACCAACTTGCTGCAGAAAATCGATAGCCGCTCCCAATCCTACGGCGCCGGCAATGATCGGCGTCCCCCCTTCGAATTTCCAGGGGAGCTCTTTCCAGGTAGATTCATAGAGATCCACATGATCGATCATTTCTCCGCCGAATTCAACGGGCTCCATACTTTCCAGGAGTGCCTTCTTCCCATACAATGCCCCGATTCCGGTAGGTCCACACATCTTATGTCCGGAAAAGCCGTAAAAGTCGCAATCCAAATCCTGCACGTCGACTTTCATGTGCGGTGTGCTTTGCGCGCCGTCGACCATGATTTTTGCGCCATGCTTGTGCGCGATTTTGGCAATTTCTTTAACCGGATTGATGACCCCGAGCACGTTGGATACATAAACGATCGAAACGAATTTCGTCCGCTCCGTAATGACGCTCTCGGCATCGGCCAAAGATATGGAACCGTCAGCCTGCAAAGGAATGTACTTTAAAGTGGCTCCCGTCGCTTTCGCAACTTGCTGCCATGGGATTAAATTGCTGTGATGCTCCATCGGGGTAATGACGATCTCGTCGCCCTCCCGCAGCACCGCTCTCGCGTAGCTGTTCGCCACCACATTAATGGCGGTCGTCGTGCCGCGCGTAAAAATAATTTCCTGCTCGCTGGACGCGTTGATGAATTTGGCTACTTTCTCCCGTGCCCCTTCATACGCGTCAGTCGCGCGTGAGCCGAGCGTATGAACGCCGCGGTGAACGTTGGAATTGTCCCACTCATAGTAACGCTTCAGCGCTTCAATCACGCTCACCGGCTTCTGGGACGTAGCTGCGCTGTCCAGATATACGAGAGGATGACCGTTCACTTCCTGCTTGAGAATGGGAAAAAGCTCACGTATCTCCGCGGTATTCATTGTCCCAGCTTCCTTTCTACAAAGCTTTGCAGCTGCTCTTCGATACTCTTGATCGGAATTTCGGAAACGACCGGCGCAAGGAATCCGTAGATGATCAGGCGCTGCGCCTCTTCTTTGGAAATCCCGCGGGACATCAGGTAGTAGACCTGCTCCGCGTTCACTTGACCGACACTTGCCGCGTGGCCCGCTTTAACGTCGTCTTCGTCGATAAGCAGGATCGGGTTGGCGTCGCCGCGCGCTTTGGGGCTCAGCATGAGCACTTTCTCGGTCTGCTGGCCGTTGCAGCCTGTAGCACCTTTTTCGATTTTCGTAATACCGTTGATGATCGCTGTAGCTCCGTCTCTCATAACGGCACGGGTAATCATATCGCTAGTCGAAGCTTTGCCGAAGTGTACGGCGCGCGTAGTCAGGTTCAGCTTTTGCTCGTCAGTTCCGACGCAGATGACTTTGGCGTCCGAATCGGAGCCGTTGCCTTTCAAAATGGACGTCGTATCGGACATCGAATTGCCGTAGTTCAGCTCTCCGACTACCCACTGCACGCCGCCGTCATTTTCGACAATCGCGCGGCGGTAAGTCAAATCCGTTACCGATTCGCCCATATTGTGAATCGTCGCGTAATTTACTTTCGCTCCCGGTTTCACGAAAATTTCAACCGCTCCGTTTTGAACCAGGTGGCCGCCGCTGTGCGAGGAAACAAAATTGTCGACATAAGCTACCGAGCTGTTCGCTTCCGCAACAATCAGAACGTGAGGCGCAAAGCTCGCTTCCGCATCGTCAGTAACAAAAAGCGCCTGCAGCGGGATGTCCACTCTCACGTCTTTGGGCACGTAAAGGAAGATGCCTCCATTCCAAAGAGCAGCGTGCAGCGCAGTCAACTGATTTTCGCCCGCTTCAACAGCTTTCATGAAATAAGGCTTCACAAGATCGGCATGCTCCTGCAGCGCAGTCTCAAGATCCGTGAAAATAACTCCTTGCTGTTTAAGCTGATCCGCAACTTGCTTGTATACGATGCCGGAGTTTCTTTGCACAATCAGGTTGTCCGGGTTGGACAGACCTTTGGCCGCTTCAGGCAGCTCATCCAGAGAAGCCAGGGCCGCCTGTGCTTTATAGGAACCGTGTGAGCTGATGCTCCAACGGTCGATTCTCGTTTTTTCAAGTTTAGGCAATTCCAAAGATTCCGCCGACTTCAGCGCTTCGCTGCGCAGAGCCGTCATCCATTCAGGCTCTTTTTTGCTGCGGGAAAGCTCTGCAACCGCGCCCGGATCAATGGAAAGAATAGTTTGTGTGCTCATGGTATTCCTCCTGATTTAGTACTTCGGCGCAGTCGTGTTCATAGGAACTTTGAATTCTTCCGTCTCTTGGCCTACGGTTTCATCCACGATGCCCAGCTCTTCTTTGATCCAGTCGTAGCCTTCCGCTTCCAGACGCTGAGCGAGCTCAGGACCGCCTGATTTGACGATGCGGCCTTGCATCATGACATGGACAAAATCAGGATTGATGTAGTTCAGCAGGCGCTGATAGTGAGTGATGATCAGGAAGCCGCGGTCTTCGCTGCGCATAGCGTTAACGCCTTCCGCAACGATGCGCAGGGCGTCGATGTCAAGACCGGAGTCGATTTCGTCGAGAATGACGATTTTAGGCTCGAGCAGCAGCATTTGCAAAATTTCGTTGCGCTTTTTCTCGCCGCCGGAAAAGCCTTCGTTCAAATAGCGGTGCATGAACTCGGGGTTCATTTCCAGTTGTTTCATTTTCGCTTCCATTTGGCGAATGAACTTGATCAGGGAAATTTCATTGCCTTCGCCGCGGCGCGCATTGAGCGCACTGCGCAAAAAGTCGGCATTCGTTACCCCGGTAATTTCACTCGGATACTGCATGGCGAGGAACAGCCCGGCGCGCGCTCTTTCGTCAACCGCCATTTCCAGCACGTCTTCACCTTCAAGCGTTACGGAGCCTTCGGTCACTTCGTATTTGGGGTGGCCCATCAGCGCGGAAGCCAGCGTACTTTTACCGGTTCCGTTAGGTCCCATAATCGCATGGACTTCGCCGCCTTTGATCTCCAGGTTCAAGCCTTTCAAAATTTCCTTTCCTTCGACGTTCGCCTTCAGGCCGTCTATTGTGAATGTTGGTGAGTTTGCCATCTCTTGAGCCTCCATAATTTTGAATTAACTTGTAAAAGAAAATCATTATTAAATGATTCTCACTGATTCTCATTAGAATAATTCTATTATAACTTACCCGGCGAAATCAATAAAGGGCAAGACGTTAAAAATCTGACGAATATGTTGTTCATCATTCAAGTATGCACATGAACCCGGCTTTGAAAACGTCAAACAACAAAAAAAGCCGGCATCGTTGATCCCCTTGCGGTCAACAATTCCAAGCCGATTTGGACGCATTTTTTTGTAATTCCAGCATGCAAAATTTGCGCTAAAGTGCCATATAACAGCTATAATGTCGTACAATATCAGTTATACGACATAATGGCAGGAGAAAATGACATGAACCAAGACGAAACGGCATTACTTACGAATCAGGATCGCACTGGGCACTCTTA
>NZ_JBZYAO010000030.1:0-94167 GCF_059820445.1 Paenibacillus sp. sgz302190 | reverse complement strand
CGGCGGGCGGGCGCGTGATGTATCTGCAAGCCGATGTATGTGATCGGGAAGGGATGGAAGCGGGGCTGAGACAGGTCCGGGACCGTTTTGGCGCCATCCATGGCGTGATTCATGCGGCGGGACTGCTCAGCAGCCAGACGATCCTGAGCACAACGGCAGCGGAATTCCAGCGCATCCTCGATCCGAAAATCGAGGGTGCCCTTGTGCTGGATGAGCTATTGAGGGAGGAAGCGCTGGATTTCGTCTGCTATTTTTCCTCCTCGTCAGCGATTCTGGGCGACTTTGGCTCCTGTGACTACGCGATGGGCAACCGGTTCTTGATGGCGCATGCGAATTACCGGAACGAGCTTAGCCGGCGCGGGCAAAGGCAGGGCAAAACGGTAGCGATCAACTGGCCGTTATGGAAAGGCGGAGGGATGGGAGCCGGCGACGGCGAGCATGCGAAGATGTATTTGCAGNCCGGCGCGGGCAAAGGCAGGGCAAAACGGTAGCGATCAACTGGCCGTTATGGAAAGGCGGAGGGATGGGAGCCGGCGACGGCGAGCATGCGAAGATGTATTTGCAGGCGAGCGGTCAGCGTTATTTGGAAGCGGAAGAAGGCTTCGCGGTCTTTGAACGATTGGTGAGCGGAAGCAGCGCTCACACGCTGGTGCTTGTCGGACAGCCAAGCCGTATACGGCGGTTTCTGGGATTGAGCGGGGCTTCGGTAGAAGCGAAGCCTCAAGGTGATTCGCTGTCGCCAGCCGTTGCCGCTGCCCGTCCGTCAGGGCAAGGAAGACGCCCTGAGATGAGGGGCTGGAGCGTGGAGCAGTGCTTGGAGTGGGAACTGAAAGAGCTGGTCAGCCAACTGCTGAAAATATCCCGCGAGCGGGTTGACCGTGAAGCGAATTTAACGGATTTTGGCTTTGATTCGATCAGTTTAGCGGACCTTTCCCGGGAAATAATGAACCGTATTGGCATTGAAACGACTCCAGCCTTATTTTACGGATATCCAACGCTTGCCCGATTGGCTGGCTATTTCATGACCGATCATGAAGCTGCGATCCGTACGCTATATCGAGAGCAAGAGCAGGCGCCGCAGCCAATCGGCGTGTTGAGCCCGGTCGTACAAGCCGCCAAACCGGACTCTCCATCCAGCAAGCGCCGCATGTCCGGATTGGGCACAGCGGCGGTGGCGGCACAGCGATCTTCGCAAGAAGAGATAGCGATTATCGGTATGAGTGGGCGCTTTCCCGATGCTCGGAATATTGAGGAGCTCTGGACAATCTTGACCAATGGACAGGATGTGGTGAAGGAGCATCCTTCGAACCGATTTACAGAAGATCCTGGCCGTACTGCCAAATGGAAAGGCGGCTGGGTGCCGGGCGTTGCTGAGTTTGATCCTTTATTTTTCGGCATATCGCCTAAGGAAGCGGAGATGATGGACCCGAGACAGCGCTTGCTGCTGCAGGAATCGTGGAGGGCGTTGGAAGATGCCGGATATGGATCCGAGCAAATCGAACGGGGCAAAATCGGCATGTTTGTCGGCGTGGAAAGCGGTGATTATCAGTATTTAACCGGAATTAACGCTCCGATAACGTCCAATCACGATGCGATTCTGGCGGCGCGCTTATCTTATTTTCTCAATTTGAACGGTCCCAACATGGCGATTAATACAGCCTGCTCGTCCGGTCTGGTGGCGGCCCATCAGGCTTGCTCCAGCCTGCGCAATCAGGAATGCGACACCGCCATTGCTGCGGGAGTGAATTTGATTCTTGCCTCCGGCACCCTGGCAGCGATTAATCAAGCGGGGATGCTGTCCGAGGATGGCAAGTGTTATGTGTTCGATAAGCGGGCTAACGGTATGGTTGCGGGCGAAGCAGTAAGCGTAGTCGTGCTCAAGAGGTTGTCTCAAGCGGTGGCCGACGGCGATCCTATCTATGCAGTCATCAAGGGAAGCGGCATAAACTATGACGGCAAAACGAACGGCATTACGGCTCCAAGCGGCGTTGCGCAGGCGAATCTTCTGAAATCCGTTTACGAGCAGTATCAAGTGAATCCGGCTCATATCGAATATATCGTCACGCATGGTACGGGAACTCGCCTCGGCGATCCGATAGAGATCAATGCCCTGTACGATTCATTTAAAAGCTATACCCGTGAACAAGGCTATTGCGCACTGACCTCCACGAAGACGAATTTCGGTCATACTTTTGCCGCTTCCGGATTGGTCAGCCTCATTAGTCTGGTGCAGGCAATGCGGCACGAAACGATTCCGGCCAGTCTGCATTGTGAGACGGAGAATGACTACATTAACTGGAAGGAAAGTCCATTCTATGTGAATAAAACAGCAAAACCGTGGTCGAACAAAGCGGGGCGCAATCGTCTTGGAGCGGTCAGTGCTTTTGGCATGAGCGGCACGAATGCCCACATGGTGGTGGAAAGTTATTCGGCGGATGAAGTAGGGCAACTGCCTTCGGGAACTGCGTCTTATTTGCTTGTACTCTCAGCCAAAACAGAAGAAAGTTTGCAGGAAAAAGTAAATGATATGATCGGCTTCATTCAAACGGGAGATGCCGAACAACCGGATTGGAGTCGAATCAGCTATACGTTGATGACAGGAAGACAGCATTTTAGCCATCGCTGCGCAATTGTCGTACAAGGAAGGGAAGACGCGGTTCATCTGCTCGGGACAGCTAAAGGAATAGAAAAGCTGCCGAACCTTTTCCGGGGACAGGTTCCTCGCGATTTTACCGGACAGAAGGCGATGTATGCCTATATCCGGGACTTATTGGCACAGAGCGAAGCCAAACGAGAGGACAGGGAGAAATATCTGGATATGCTCCATGTTTTGGCGGATTTGTACTGCCAAGGTTATGACATTCCGTGGAAGCATCTTCATGAGAATGCACATCGGGGACGCCTGCATCTGCCGACGTATCCGTTTGCCAGAAGCCATTATTGGGTTCGTGATTCTGCGTCTTTGGGCAATCACGCGGCAGCAGTCCAGCCTGCTTTGTCGGCTATTCAGGAGACGGTTGTTAGTGAATCCAGGCCGATTGTTCCAACTGAAAGCGGATCTGTCACTTTGATTGAGCCGCATGTGATAGAGAAGCCGGTGAAGATTACACTGAGTCCGATCCAGCCTGATCCGGTGCGTCCACCGTCTGTGGCGAATTCTGGAAAGCCGACGATTTCCCTGCCATTGACAGGCGGTTCGGAGGCATTCGAGACTCCAACGCTATCGATTGCTTTGCTGGAGCAAAAGGCGACAGTTGCCCCTGCACAAGGGATTTCGATTTCGACCAGACAACTGGAGACCGAGCTGAAACTTAGTTTGGCTGAGGCTTTGGCAATGGAGAGCCATCAAATTGATGAAGAGATATCTTTTATCGATTTGGGATTAGATTCGATCATTGGCGTGGAATGGATACAGAAGATCAACCAGAAGCATCAGACTTCTTTTGCCGCCAGTGTCATTTATGAATACCCCAATGTACGAGACTTCGCAGCGTATTTAGCCAAGGAACTGCATGCAGCAGCGAGCCAGTCAAGCAAGCAGGATTCGGAGTCTGGGAAAACTTCATCCGGAAGTGCGCCGCATGCGGTCCGATTGCCTTCCCGCGAACCTGAACCCGCCGCTGCGGAACAAAAGGGGAACGGCGCTTTGTTCCGCACGATGGCGCAGGAACAACTGCATGTTGAGCTGACGGATAGTTTGGCGGAAGCTTTAGGTATGGAGCGCAGTCAGATTGATCAGGATGCCAGTCTGATCGACATGGGAATGGATTCTATTATAGGGGTCGAATGGATTCAGAAGATCAATCAAACTTATGGTATGGCATTGACAGCTAATGTAATCTATGATCATCCAACGATTCGCACTTTTGCGTTGTTCCTAGAGGAGCAACGGCAACCGCAGCAGGGCAGCGTTCAACCAATTGCCGCCCAAACACCGTCGTCTTCTCCGCTGCAAGAACTGCTCCAACAGGTACAGGAAGGAAATATGGATATCGAGCAGGCCGATCTGCTTCTGCAACAACTGTACTTGGCATCTGTCGGCAGCGCATCCGGGCAAACGAATTGACGTTCTTTTACATACCCATAACCCAGGAGGTAATCATTATGCAAAAACAAGAAATTTTCAATATTGTCGTAGGCCATACTCGCGAGGTGCTTCCCGAATTGGAAAATCATGATTTCAAGCCTGCGGAAAGCTTGACGGAGCTAGGCGCGAATTCCGTCGATCGTGCCGAGATTGTCATGATGACCATGGATTCTTTGGAACTTCGCATTCCTCGCGTTGAGCTATCAGGTGCGCAAAATATCGGGGAACTGGTCGAGGTACTCTATGGGAAATTACAATCCGTCTAAAATTGTTGTCACCGGAATTGGCGTCGTATCGGCGATAGGGCAGGGAAAAGCTGCTTTCACAGAGGCGCTGCTGGCAGGGCGCCATGCCTTCGGCATCATGCAGCGTGCCGGCAGGCAAAAGGACACGGCATTTATAGGAGCAGAGATTTCTTCTCTGCTCCCTCCTGAGTCTATCTCCAAACGGCTGCTTCGAACTTTATCCTTATCGGGTCAGGCTGCGCTCATTGCTTTGCAAGAAGCATGGGAGGAGGCGAGATTAGATGCCGTTGACCCATCGCGTATTGGCTTAGTGATCGGCGGTTCCAACGTTCAACAGCGTGAGCTGCTGCAAACGTACGTAACATATGGAGAGCGGATCGATTTTGTCCGGCCGACCTACGGGATCTCTTTTATGGACAGCGATTTGGCTGGTCTATGCACCGAACAATTCCCGATAGAAGGATTTGCCTATACGATCGGAGGCGCTTCGGCAAGCGGTCAAGCATCAATTATTCAAGCGCTCCACAGCGTTCGTTCCGGGCAGGTGGATGTATGCATCGCGATGGGAGCTTTGATGGATCTCTCCTACTTGGAGTGCCAAGCTTTGCGCTCGTTGGGTGCGATGGGCAGTGACCGCTATGCACAGACGCCGGAGCTGGCATGCAGGCCTTTTGATCAGAATCACGATGGATTCATATATGGAGAGAACTGCGGCGTTGTCGTCATTGAACGGACGGAATCAGCCGTCCGCCGAGGCGCGCAGCCTTACGCGGAGCTGTTGGGCGGAGCGATGAAGATGGATCGCAATCGCAATCCGGATCCTTCGTATGCCGGAGAAGTTCGCGTCATTCAAAGCGTATTAGAGCAATCAGGCTTGTCTCCGCGGGATATTGATTATATTAATCCTCATGGAACGGGCTCGTTGATTGGAGATGAAACGGAGGCCAGGGCGATTATTGACTGCCAGTTGGGACACGCATTTATGAATACAACCAAATCGATTATTGGACATGGCTTAAGTGCTGCCGGCACAGTTGAGGTGGTGGCAACGCTCTTGCAGATGAAAGAGAAGCGGCTGCATCCGAGCAGGAATTTGGAAAATCCGATTCATGACGCATGCCGATGGGTGCAGGGCGAATCCATTCCTCATGCTATTGAGCACGCGCTCACGTTAAGCATGGGTTTCGGAGGGATTAACACCGCTCTTTGTTTCAAAAGACAAGCAGATCCTGGGGAGGAATCATAAATGGTTGCAGTTGGTATCGAGGCGATGAATGTATTCGGGGGAACCGCATATTTGAACGTGATGGAGTTAGCCAAGCACCGTAATCTGGATACGACGCGTTTTGAAAATCTGCTTATGAAAGAGAAGGCGGTTGCACTTCCTTATGAAGATCCCGTTACCTTTGGCGTCAATGCGGCGAAGCCTATTATCGACGAGCTTTCCGAAGCAGAGAGGAATCGAATCGAACTGCTGATTACATGTACCGAATCCGGGATCGATTTTGGGAAATCGATGAGTACCTATATCCATCATTATTTGGGATTAAATCGGAATTGCCGCCTGTTCGAGCTGAAAAATGCTTGCTACGCAGGGACGGCCGGATTTCAGATGGCCGTCAATTTTATTTTGTCTCAGGCTTCTCCCGGAGCCAAGGCTTTAGTTGTAGCGACGGATATTTCACGCTTCCTGGCGGCAGAAGGCGGAGAGGCGCTGACCGAAGACTGGTCCTATGCCGAGCCTAGCGGCGGGGCTGGAGCCGTAGCTGTTTTGATAGGAGAGAATCCCCAAGTATTCCAGGTAGACGTGGGGGCTAACGGATATTACGGATATGAGGTTATGGATACGTGCCGTCCGATTCCCGACAGTGAAGCAGGCGATGCCGACCTCTCCTTATTGTCTTATCTGGATTGCTGCGAAAATGCTTTTCTGGAGTATCAAAAACGCGTAGTAGGCGTGAATTACCGCGATTCGTTCCAATACTTGTCATTCCACACGCCGTTTGGCGGCATGGTTAAAGGGGCGCATCGCAGCATGATGCGCAAGATGGTCAAGGCCGCCACGGCCGAGATTGAAGCCGATTTCCAGCAGCGTGTCACTCCCGGGCTGAACTATTGCCAGAGAGTCGGCAATATTATGGGCGGCACGGTCTTGCTTTCCTTGGCCAGCACAATCGATAATGGCCGTTTTGAAAGCGCCAAACGAATCGGGCTCTTCTCTTACGGCTCAGGCTGCTGTTCCGAATTTTACAGCGGAGTCGCAACCTCGTACGGGCAGCAATTACAGCGCCGATTCCGGATAGAAGATCAGTTGAATCATCGCTATGCCTTGAGTATGAACCAGTACGATACGCTGTTGGCCGGCAGCAATGCGGTGAAGTTCGGTACTCGGAATGTCAAACTTGATGTGGATCTGCTTCCCGAGCCTTTCAGGGCTTCCCAAGGGAAAGGCTTTCTATTTCTGGATCGAATTAGCGAATTCCATCGCGAATACAGGTTCGTCTAATGAATTACGAAACGATTAAAGTCCGTTTTCAAGATAAGGTTTGCGTGATTCAGTTATATCGGCCGGAAGCGAACAATACGATCAATGATCGAATGATAGAAGAGTGCCATCATGTATTGGCGTTGTGTGAAGAGTCTGTCAAGGTTGTGGTTTTGGAAGGATTGCCGGAAGTATTTTGCTTCGGCGCAGACTTCCAGGGAATTTACGAGAAAGCAGCCGACGGGCAAGCGCCTGGGCATGATCCCGAGCCTTTGTATGATTTGTGGCTGAAATTGGCAACGGGTCCGTTTATAACGATTTCGCATGTTCGTGGAAAAGTGAATGCCGGAGGAATCGGCTTTGTTGCCGCCTGTGATATCGTGCTCTCCGATCTAACGGCGGTGTTTAGTTTGTCCGAGTTGTTGTTCGGGCTTTTTCCCGCTTGTGTGCTTCCTTTTTTAATTCGCCGCATAGGTTATCAAAAGGCGCATTATTTAACGCTGATGACACAGCCTGTCTCAGCTTCGCAAGCGCATACCTGGGGTTTGGCGGACGTATGCGACGCTCAAAGCGAGGCGCTGCTTCGCAAGCACTTGCTCCGTCTTCGCAAGCTGCCGAAATCGGGCATAGCCCAGTATAAGCGCTATATGAATCAATTGGATGACGTTCTGGTAAAATCCAAATCTCCGGCGTTGGCAGGAAATAGGGAAATTTTTTCCGATCCTCGCAATCTGGAGGGAATTTTCCGATTTGTCGAGCAAGGACAATTCCCATGGGAGCGTGAGTAATGATGGTTTCATCCGTAGTTTCGATGCATGAGCTTACTCCCGAAATTGTTCAAATCACGATGGAGGACAGGGAGCATAAGAACACGTTTTCCAAGGAATTGATTGAAGGCTTGACGGAAGCCTATGAAAAGATTGAGACTCATCCGAACTACAAGTGTGTCGTCCTGACAGGTTATGACAGCTATTTTGCTTCCGGAGGAACGCAGGATGGACTGCTGGCCATTTTTGAAGGAAAAGAAAAATTTACCGATACGAATATTTACAGCCTGGCTTTGGCGTGTAAAATTCCGGTCATTTCGGCCATGCAAGGCCATGCCATCGGCGGCGGATTTGCCATGGCGTTGTTTTCCGATTTTGTGATTTTCAGCCGGGAGAGCGTGTATACGACCAATTTCATGAGATATGGCTTTACACCGGGGATGGGGGCTACTTTCATCCTGCCGAAGAAGCTGGGATTCAGCCTGGCGGAAGAGCTGTTGATTAACGCCGGCAATTACCGCGGAGGAGAATTGGAGAAGAGAGGAATCCCTTTCCCGGTTCTCCCTCGCTCTGAAGTAATGAATTACGCTTGGGATCTTGCCCGGCAAATTGCCGAAAAGCCAAGAGTTTCTCTAATCACTTTAAAAGAGCATTTGGCAGGTCCGCTTCGGGCCGAACTGTCCAAGGTTGTGGAGCAGGAGGTTGCTATGCATGCCAAAACGTTCCACCGTCCGGAAGTAAAGGATCGAATCTATGAATTTTTTGGCAAATAGCTGACGAAGCTGATCTATAGGAAATCAGCAGTCGGCCGCCGGGAAGGTGAAATTCGTTGAATGTCAAAGACATTTTATATGCGCTGCAAATCGGTACGATGAATTCCGCAGAAGCGGAAAAAGAGCTGATCCGCCGGATCGATGCCGCTGCGGGACAGCCGCCTGCAAGGGTGCGGGAGGAGCAAGCGCCAGCCATGGAGCAGGCGCCTGTACTGCCCCCGGGAGTGCCTGCGGAATCGAAGGTTGTCGAGGTTCAGTGTATAGAGCCGGGAATTGCCCTTGTTACGATGAAGGATCGGGAAAATAAAAACACATTTTCTATAGAACTGATTGTAGGCCTGTTTCAGGCCTTCCATTCCATTCAGGCTAATCCGGACTATAAAGTCATCGTTCTTACCGGATATGACACGTACTTTGCGTCTGGCGGGGGAAAGGACGGATTATTGGCTCTGCATGACGGCAAGATGAAAATGACCGATGTGCATGTCTACACCCTGCCCCTGGATTGCAAAATTCCTGTCATCTCGGCGATGCAGGGTCATGGAATTGGCGGGGGGTGGTGTTTCGGCATGTTTAGCGATTTTGTGGTCATGAGCCGGGAAAGCAGCTATACATGCAACCATATGAAGTATGGTTTTACTCCCGGGGATGGGGCGACTTTGATTTTTCCCGAGAAACTGGGCCCTGTTCTCGCGCAAGAGATTCTTTACACGGGCAACCGCTTCCGCGGAGCGGAATTGGCGGCCAAGGGAGCGCCGGTCCCGATTGTACCGCGCAATGAGGTTATGCCTTATGCGATACGGTTGGCGAAGGATTTGGCAGAAGTGCCCAGAGAATCTCTGATGCTGATGAAAGAACATATGACCGAGCCAATCAAGAAACGGATTACAGCCGTGTTAGAAAAAGAATGGGGGATGCAGCAAAAAACCTTCGTTAACAAGCCGGAGGTGCTGCAAAAGATTTTGTCTGTTTTCGAGCAGTCTTCTCCGATGACGAATGCGCCTGAACTCATTTCCCTGAATCGCAGTACGCGGGGGAATCCTGTATTTTGGCTGCACGGAGAAGGAGGAGGTGTTGAAGGATATCAATATTTTGCCCAGCGGACAGGTCGTCCTTTTTACGGGATTCAGGCGAAAGGGCGCATGAATGCCGACGCCCCGATTCATGGATTGACGGCCATGGCGGCCTACTATGTGCAGTTGATTCGTTCCCTTCAGCCTCAAGGCCCTTACGATTTGGGCGGATATTCGCTAGGCGGCCTGCTTGCTTATGAGACGGCCCGCCAACTGCAACTGTCCGGCCAGGCGGTAAGATCGCTGGTTATGCTGGACACGCTGGACCCTCACGGGATGAGCAAGGTGGCGATATCGGAGCAGGGCCGGATGTTGCAGGCGGTCAATCTGTCCTTGATCAGCCGGCTTCGCCAAGGGCCGGATAAGCTCTACCCGAAGCTGATTCATCCCGAGGAGATCAACTTGGATGCACCCGCTGACGAATTGCTGCTGCATCTCATCTCACTTGGCAAAACACGAGGTTTGTCCATAGCCAAAAGCGATAGCGAGCTGGCTCAGATTTTCAGGAAAAATTTACAGGTTCAAGCCGCATTCAAAAGTGAAAATTTCCGGGTTCTGCCCCTGCCTGACCCCCAAGCGGTCTCCTGCTATTATTTCAGGAACAAAAACGGCAAGTTCTACGGAGATCTGGAACCGTATTTAACGACCTTGCACGATCAGCTTTCCGTAGACCGTACGGCTTATTGGCAAGAATGGGAACGGAGCTTGCCTGATTTTCAACTTATCGATGTAGAGGCATCCAACCATATTACGTTATTGTTTGAAACCGGCGTGTGTGAAACGATAGGGGGATTTTGTGAACAATTGTATCAATAAAATAGTATATGGAGTGATGGATCATGGATCATGCTGAGAAAATGGCTAAGGAAAAAATCCCGAAATTGCTGCTGCAATTTTCAATTCCGGCGATTATTGCTATGCTGGTAGGTGCGTTATATAACGTAATCGATCGTATTTATATCGGACATAGTGCAGCAGGTACGCTTGGTATTGCCGCAATGACGATCAGTCTGCCTGTGATGCTGTTTATTTGGGCTTGCGGAACGCTGATTGGAGTGGGGGCTTCCTCCTTGGTATCGATCAAGCTGGGTGAGAAGAAAATTGCGGAAGCGGAAAGAGTCGTGGGCAATGCTCTAATATTGCTTATTTTTGCTTCCATCGCCATTACCATAGCGGGAATGCTTTTGTTGACCCCGATTCTCAAGTTCTACGGAGCAAGCAGTGACGTACTGCCTTATGCCAAGGATTATATGGCTGTTTTTTTTGGCGGAACCTTGTTTTTGTTGGTTGGTTTTGGTATGAATAACTTTATCAGAGCAGAGGGCAATCCCCAAAAAGCGATGCTCACAATGGTCACAGGCCCTATTTTGAATATCCTGATCGCTCCAATCTTCATTTATTGGTTCGGCTGGGGTATGATAGGAGCGGCGCTAGCTACAGTGGTCGCGCAGACGATCTCAACTGTACTTGTCATTGCGCATTTCTTTGGTAAGAAGAGCGTCTTGAAAATTCGTACCGCTCATCTCAAGCCAGAGGGCGCGGTAGTCGGAAAAATAATCGCCTTGGGTGCAGCCCCATTTGTTTTGCAAATTGTGACGAGTATTGCAACTGTCATCGTAAATAATAAATTGATTAAGTATGGAGGAGATATCGCTGTATCGGGAATGGGCACGGTCGCCAGTATTCAAATTCTTATCACGATGACGCTTATGGGCATTAATCAAGGAATGCAGCCTATCATTGGATTTAACTTCGGAGCCAAGCATTATGATAGAGTAAAAGAAACGCTTAAATATGCGGCTGTCTCCGCGACTTTGGTGGCGACCTTGTCGTATATACTAACACGTTTAATCCCAGACCGTCTTATTGCCATATTCAACAGCCATGACGCACAGTTAGTTGCTTTTGGAAGCCATGCAATGAGCGTATATTTGTTTTGTTTGCCGGTTATCGGATTTCAAATTATCGGCTTGGGTTATTTTCAAGCCATCGGCAAAGCTAAGCAGGCTATCCTGTTAAGTTTATCGAGGCAAGTGCTGATTTTCATTCCGGCCCTTTTTATTCTTCCCCGCTTTTTTCAAATGCAGGGGGTGTTAGTTGCCGGACCTATAGCCGACTCGGTATCCTTTTTGATTACGGGAATACTGCTTCTTGTTGAGTTGAGACACCTCAATCGGGAGAGTCGGGAGCATCAGCTCTCTAAGGTACCGATAACAGATATGAAATGAGGGATGTTATGGGGGATTTACCATGTAAAGGGTGCAAAGGCTTGTGCTGCGGTCCTGTTCCTGTTACGGAGAAAGAGCTTAAATTGATCATAAAGAAAGTGAAGTCCATGCCTAAAAAAAGCAGGATGGAGCTTGAGAATCAAACGAGATATTATGGGACCTGTATGTTTTATGATATGGAAAAAGACAGATGCGGCATTCATTCGGTCAGGCCCGGGGTTTGCCGCGCCTTCGGCTATTATAAATCGCTTGTTTGTTTTCGCAATCCGGAAATGGCAACCCAAAATAATTGGACTCCTCAGGATAAACCGATTGGTATGCTATCGATAGATATTACGTGGAAAGCTTTTTAAACAGCAGGGGTGTATTTCCAGATCATTGGAAATGCACCCTTGTTTATTTTAAGCCAATAAATGATGGAGGTTATCGATTTTTCGAATATTTGCAGCCGCGCATGATCCCATGAATGAAAAGCTCACTGAAAGAGGCCCGCGATTCCCAAAAAACTAAAAAACCTTATTCGATGGAGCATCGGATAAGGTTAAAAAGATTATTTTATAAGGATTAAAGATCTTTACATATATAAAATGAGATAAAATCCTAAAATATGGAATAAGAAGTTGAAAAAAGTAGTACATTAATTTATAATATAATACGTATATATAAATCATAACACATTAACGGCATGCTGTCAAGGGGTGAAATTAACATTTTACAGGTAAGAGGTTAAAGAAAGTAAATTTAAATGAACCAGTTGTAATCTGCGTTTAGAAAAGGTGGCGAAACATGGATCATATCCAAAGATTAGGCGGAGAAAAGATATCAAAGTTACTGGTGCAATTTTCAGTGCCTGCTATGATTGCGATGTTGGTTGGTGCACTCTACAACGTGATTGATCGAGTATTTATCGGTCACAGTATTGGATCACTTGGTATCGCCGGTATCACGATTAGTTTGCCGATTATGCTGCTTATATGGGCAGGTGGAACGTTGATTGGGGTGGGGGGTTCTTCACTCGTATCCATCAAGCTGGGTGAAAAGAAAGTAGACGAAGCAGAGCAGATTATGGGGAACGCGCTTATGCTGCTGATTATCGTATCGATCTTCATCACTTTGTTAGGCTTGCTTTTTATGACTCCTATTCTTAAAGTATATGGAGCAAGCATCGACGTACTGCCATTCGCGAAAGACTATATGATTTATATTTTTGCAGGAACGGTCTTGATGCTGGTTGGCTTCGGCATGAATAATTTTATCAGAGCAGAAGGAAATCCGAAAAAGGCGATGTTAACGATGCTTATCGGTCCGCTATTGAATATTATATTAGCACCCCTATTTATTTTTGGTTTTGGTTGGGGTATGAAAGGGGTAGCCTTGGCGACAGTTCTGGCGCAGGCTGTGTCAACGGCTTTTGTCTTAGCTCACTTTTATGGGGGCAAGAGCACCCTGAAAATACGTATGAAGTATATAAAGCCTGAGGGTGCCCTTGTTGGAAAAATAGTTGCGCTTGGCGCTGCTCCTTTTGTCATGCAGGCCATGTCCAGCCTTCTCAATGTTATAATTAATAATAACATGGTTAAATACGGAGGAGACATCGCTGTATCGGGTATGGGAGTGGTAGCGAGTGTTCAGGCCCTCGTCATGATGTCAATTATGGGGATCAATCAGGGGGTTCAGCCTATTATAGGATACAATTATGGGGCTGAAAGGTTTGATCGCGTAAAAAAAGCGCTCCGCTATGCGATGATTGCTGCGACGGTTATTCCGTGCCTGGCTTTTTTAATCGCACAGCTGTTTCCAGAGCAGCTTATTGCGAGTTTCAACAGTGAGGATAAGGAGCTTATCACTTTCGGAAGCCATGCCCTTCGCGTGTATTTGATCTTGCTTCCAATTATAGGGGTTCAAGTGATTGGTTCCGGTTATTTCATGGCTATTGGTAAAGCCAAGCAGGCAATGATTTTGAGCTTGTCCAGACAGGTACTTATCTTTATACCAGCTTTGTTAATTCTTCCTCATTTTTTTCAAGTCGAGGGTGTGTTAGTTTCCGGACCGCTTGCCGACTTGATTGCCACTGCCATTACAGGGATACTGCTGCTTTTTGAATTAAGAATTCTTAATCGGAAAAATCAAACGAGCGCAGCAATCCAGATGTCGGCTGTTGAGAAATAGGAACGATTGGAAAGTAGATCATACAAGCTTGAAAGAGCAGGTGTAAGTTCCGTTTTCCAGGGAGGAGGAGTAAAGGATGGCGAACGAACAACATGAAGGATTAGAGACTGAACTTACGCTTGAACAAACGAAAGAGCTTTTATTTGAACTAGGGAAAAAAAGCTCTTCGCTGGCATATACAGAAGTTATGGAGAAACTCGCCCCTTTCGATCAGGATTCAGAGCAGATCGATGAATTTTTCGAGCAGTTGGCTGAAAACGGGATTGATGTGAGCAACGAATTGAATGACGATCCTTCTCATGAGCCCGACGATCATGCTCAGGATGACTTGAATTTTGAGGATAACTTGATCTTCCCGCCTGGTATTAAAATTAATGATCCTGTACGGATGTATTTGAAGGAAATCGGACGTGTTCCTTTGCTTTCAGCAGAGGAGGAAATCGTTTTGGCCAAAAGGATCGAGCAGGGTGACGAATCAGCGAAGCGCAGATTGGCTGAAGCGAACCTGCGCCTTGTCGTCAGTATCGCCAGACGATATAACGGTCGCGGCCTGCTTTTCCTGGATTTAATTCAGGAAGGCAATATGGGGCTGATCAAAGCGGTAGAAAAGTTTGATTATAACAAGGGGTACAAATTCAGTACGTATGCAACTTGGTGGATTCGACAGGCCATTACGCGAGCCATTGCCGATCAAGCTAGAACGATCCGCGTTCCGGTTCACATGGTGGAAACAATCAACAAGCTTATCCGAGTTTCCAGACAACTGCTGCAAGAAATCGGACGCGAGCCTACACCTGAAGAGATCGCCAAGGAGATGGAGCTTAGTACGGAAAAGGTGAGAGAGATTATGAAAATCTCTCAGGAACCTGTTTCACTGGAAACGCCGATCGGTGAAGAGAACGACTCGAATCTTGGTGATTTTATCGAGGATCATGAGGCGCTGGCCCCCTCTGATGCAGCTGCTTATGAGTTGCTGAAGGAGCAGCTGGAGGATGTGCTGGATACACTCACCGAACGTGAAGAGAATGTTCTGCGTCTTCGATTTGGACTTGATGATGGCCGTACACGCACCCTTGAGGAAGTGGGTAAAGTGTTCGGTGTTACCCGCGAGCGCATTCGCCAGATCGAAGCGAAAGCGCTGCGTAAGCTGAGACATCCAAGTCGCAGCAAGCGATTGAAAGATTTTTTGGAATAACATAATGGATGAATAAACGAACGAAGGCGGTGCTACATGGAAGCTGGATTTATTATCCGCTGTTTGAAATGCGGCGAGGAACAGAAAATAGTGCCTGGCAGACGTCCCAACTATCGCAATGAACGCATTGTTTTTGGTACGGACAATTATGGCGCCGATCAAATCTCATGTGAATGCGGAAATGCTCTTGAAGAGCTAAGCAAACATGAAGGCAACGGATTTGAAGGAGAGTTTATTGTAGAGTGGCGAGATATTTCGAAGTAACTTGACTCAGAGGTACAATTATGAAGCCCGCGCGATTCATTAAAAACAGATTGCCAGGTGTTCATAATCCAACGGTCACACATGGGATGGAGGAGCCAAACAAAACGTTGAAGGATATAAAGGGGCTGTCTATAAATCGTTCTCAACGTTAGAACTGGCAGAAATTTGGTGGACACCTATCTAATTATTGATCCTCGAACACGGAGGCCCTTTTATGTTGGACAAACCCATGATATGGAACATCGGAAAATCAGCCATTTACGTGATTCTTATAAACATAGAGCCTATAAAAAGTGGATTGCAAGTATCCGGAAGGATGGCCTCGAACCGGAATTCCAGACCGTTGATATACAGCCAACAAAAGCAGATTCCCTGCGTTCATAACCAATAAAAGTGGCATGGCTTAATCAAATAATGACTTTGCGGCAAAATAGCGGCAATGGCATAATGTTATTGAGGAAGGTGATGTTATGTTCACACCCAAATATTCAATAACTGACGCCATTGCCCGCATCTATTCTGGATTTGCTTAAGAAAGAATCGATGGAAAAGACGGTCATTCTTTCAACGAAAATTGAAGGAAACACGCTTGATGAGGCGACGAAGCGAAAAGTCTTGTACCAAACCAGCAATGACAATGAAGAGCAGGAAGTTTATAACTTAATGAAAGCTTTGGAATACCTGGATGAAGCCGAAAAAAGGCAGCTCTCGGTCACAGAGGAATTTATTAAAAAGCTGCACGCCATTATCCGAATATCGCACGGACGAAGACCGCGTATTAGCGACTATCGCGAAGAACAAAATCAAGTAGGCGGCCGCATTGCTTCTGGTTTTTATTTGCCGCCGGAATGGAAAGATGTCCCTGTTAATGGAGGATCTGGTGGCCTGGGTGAATTCGCCGGGAACCTATTCGGTCCCGGTTCCTATCAAAGCGGGGATTTTCATGTGGCAGTTTCTGACGATCCATCCGTATATGGACGGGAATGGCCGAACGGCCCGGATGATCACGACATATCTTTTACGCCGCGGCGGATATGGCTTAAAGGGGTTATTTGTACTCGAGAATTTCTATGACCGCAACTTGGCTGAATATTATCGCCGACTCCAGTTGGGTCTCCATCACAATTATTATTTTGGGCGGAATGAGGCTGACATGACACTTTGGCTGGAATTCTTTATTGATGGTTTGGCGGAGGTTTTTCAAGAAGCTGCTGCCATCGTAACGGAGAAATCTGCCCAAATGACGAAAATCGAGCCGGATCTGATTCGCAAGTTTGATCCCCAGCAAAGAATGGTGTTCGCTCAATTAACCTTTAAACAAGACACCCTAACGACAAGCGAAATGAGGGACCTGCTTCGTTTGTCGGACCGTTCAATAAGGGAAAAGGTAAGTCATTGGAGAGAAGAAGGATTCATTGAGCCGCGCGATCAAGACGCCAAAAGAGTTCGTTCGGTCAAATTATCCGCGGAATACGAGAAGCTGGCTCAAGACATTCGAAATTCCCCGGATAAGTTCGCCCATTTCCTAAAATGAATGCAGCACTGCGATCTCAATCTGAGATACCGCAGTGCTTTTTTAATTATCTTCAGCATGGTCATCGAGCAATATAGGAAGGCGAATCCTTATAAGTGTCCCGCTGCCTGATTTACTGTCGATTTCCAATGAATAACGTTCTTTATGATGCAACTGCAAGCGACGAAAGACGTTGATCAGTCCAATTCCTGTATGACCGCTCCCATCGGAGTCTCTTGCGAATAGCTGCATTTGGCTGAGTTGATTCTCATTCATCCCAACACCGTTATCTAGAATTTCCATAAATATTTGGTTATTCTTCATGTATCCTTTAATCATGAGAAGCCCATCTGATTCTAACTGATCCAAACCATGGATAATCGCATTTTCTACAATGGGCTGGAGAATCAACTTCACGGTATAACAGGCTTTAATCTCGTCAGCTACTTCCCAAATGATATCAAAGCGATTCTGATATCTAATTTTCTGAATTTGAATATAATGCTCCAAATGTTGCAATTCTTGAGCCATAGGGATCAAGCCGCTGCCATTTGAAATGCTCCCTCGGAAAAACTTTCCTAGTGAGGTAGTCATTTCAACAATGTCCATTGCATTTTTTTTGAATGCCATCCATTTGATAGATTCCAACGTATTGTAGAGAAAATGAGGATTGATTTGCTGCTGAAGGGCATTTAACTGGGCTTCCTTTTCTAAAAGCATCAACTCCTGTTCCCGCAGGTTCGATTGGTAATTTTCGTCAATTAATGCATTTGAACGCTGCATCATATTACTGAAGTAACGGGATAGGATAGCAATCTCATCCTTGCCCTGATATTGCATATGCGCATCAAGATTTCCATCATGCACTTCCTGCATCAGTCTTTTCAGCTTACGCAGCGATTTACTGATCTGAGCAGAGATTAACGTTGCTATCAGGAGTATAATCATTCCGTATAGAATGAAAAAAGCAACACCATACCAAATCAATAAATAAGCCTTTTGTTTTAATTCATTGGAGGAAATAATGCCGACCATTTTCAATTGAAAATAAGAAGCGGTATCATAAAAAACAAGGTAGCTTTTCTTATGAAGAACTTTTGTGTAAGTGCCGTTAGCTTGCTGAAGCATCGTTGTAAACGAGGCATCTGCTTTATTCATGATTTGAGATGAAAGCTCCTTGTTGTCATGTGTGAGTATGGTTCCATCGGCATCAATTAAAAAGAAATAACCGGAATCCCCGCTGTGAACGTTACGAAAAATATCATTAAGCATGTATTGCTCAACATTAATGATCAAATAACCAATTTTTCCACCGTAGTTCAAAGCGCCGCTGCTGCTAATCTTTCGAGCAAATGTTAAAACTGGCGTTCGATACAGATTATTATAAGCCCCGATAAACTGCAGCTCTCCTGTGCTTTGATCCAATTGCTCAAAAATGCGAGAGTAAATTTGCTTAATCGGCACATTGTCGGCGTAGATTCCGGAATAAATTCGCTCTTGATTCGCATTATAGATCTCCATGGATAAGAACTCTTTTTTCTGGAGCTTTAAATTAGCAAACTGCAGCTCTAAAGCTGCTTTATAAGCTTGTGCAGCCTCTGCGGATTTTGGATATTGATTGAGAAAGCTTTGCACCTCGGGATGATAGGCCAGTTGTTGAGTCAGTTTATCATAGCTTTTAAGATCATAGTCGATGTTTCGTTTAACCTGTTCAATGGTATTTATCGTAAAATCGGTGACCTTATTCTGATAGTTATGATAGTTGACATACGTCAGCAGTAAAATGAACAATAAATTAGGCAAAAAGGTGGTCAGTATAAAATAACTAAATAGCTTAAAGCGCAAATTTAGATTCGGGAGAAGCACCGGAATGGTCACAGCCGATTTTTCGTATAGAAGGCTTGTCCCTTTAGAAAGAAAGCCGCAGAATTATTGGAGATTATGTCATTACCGCAGATGATTTTCTGAATTGCCGCACCTTTCCTGATGATATTGCTCGCAACGCTTACTTTATCGATATCCATATGGCTAAGCCATCAACGGGTATGACGATTGTGCATTTGGACCCCGGACAGTCGCATGGTATTCCGTTCCGCGCACTGCTGCCAATCGGGATTGAGAATGTAATCGTTGCGGGTAGGGCGATTTCTACGGATCGGGTAACACAAGGCTCAACTCGTGTGATGCCCAATTGTTTCGCCATGGGAGAGGCGGCGGAAACAGCAGCAGCATTGCTTGCCAAGAAGGGGACTAACATCACTCGCAGCATCCATATAGATGAACTGCAGCAGCAGCTTGTTGTCCAAGGGGCTTGGCTGGGTGATCTTGTAAATGGGAAATATTCCCTTGCAGAGGGTAAAAGGAAGGACTGAGGTCCTTCCTTTTTTTCGTACATTGGTTCCGCATCCCATCAGGCTCGTATCCTGCGAAACTGCTGAGGAGAGCTGCCCGTAATTTTGCGGAACAGGGAATGGAAAAACTTCATATCGGTATAGCCGACATCGTTTGCCGTCTCTTGTACCGTTTTGTTTGTTGTTTTGAGCAGCTGGCAGCATTTTTGAATGCGAACGTTTTGGATATATTGATTAAATGTCTGGCCCGTGATTCGTTTAAATTGGTTTTGAAAATGGCCTCCGCTCATAAAGTACTGCTCCGCAAGCGATTTCAACGTGATTTTGTCCGAATAGTTCTGCTCGATGAAATTGAGGATATCTTTTATTTTATCCGAAGCTGAAGAGGACGAAGCCTGGTCCGGAACGGACTCCTCCGTTTGAACCCTATGGATAAGCTGCAGCGTTTGCAGAAGGAGAGCCGTTATGATAGGCCTATATCCGACGGAACGGTTTGAGTATTCAAAATAAGCCTGCTGAAATAAAGAGAGGAATCGGTCGTTGTCATCACGATAATAGGACCAGGCGCGGGAAAGCGCATGAGGCTCATACAAGCACTTATACAATTGGGATTCAAAGGGAATCCACTGCCGGACAGGCTCCAGAGCTTTGAGATCGAAAAGAAAATTCATAATGATCAGCGGCTTCGACCTGGAAGCGGACGATGGCCGGAATACATGAGACGTGCCCTCCGGCAGCAGGAATAGATCGCCCTTTTGCACCTTGATCAATGCATGATCGATATAATGGTAGCCGCAGCCTTCCGCGACGAGAGACATTTCGATAAAATCGTGCTCATGCTGACCCGTTTGGAATGCCTCCGTTTCCCGGTTTAAATAAATCGGGAAATCGGGCTCAAAGAATTGCGCTCCCTTCAATATCTTCGACATTTCGGCTCCTCCTCCAAATATTCACACTCTTGTCAGCTCTCCCTGACGGCTCTAATCATTATTGTAAACGCATCAAGCACGAAGTAAATGGAGCATCTATACATAGGAATTTGTAATATGTTAACCTTTGCTTAAAGCAACGTTCTGCGTGATATGCTGGATACAACACTACATCATGATGAGGATGAGGAAAATGCCGAAGTTCGGGGTTCAAAGCAGGCTGGTCATTTCATATACGTTGATCATATCTTTTGTGATTGCGGCGTTAAGCTATTTGTTTTATCAGCGAATGTCCGCGACAATCTGGGAACGCTCGCTTGAAACTTCCGATCAAATGCTTCAGCGGCTTGAGACTTCGCTGATTCAAACGATTAAAGATTTGGATCGGATCTCGGCACAGGTCATTTATAATTCCGATTTCCAAACACGCTTCGAAGACGCTTTCGCAGGTTCAGATTCATACGATGTTTTGGCCCAAAAGAAACGGTTCGAAAATATTTTGTCCACCTTGAACGGCCCTTCCTTTATCGCCGAGCAGATCAATGTATTCAATTTGAGCGGGGATTTCATCAGTTATGGACTAAAGATCGATCCCTTCGCAGATCGTACGGGGCTTATGCACAAGATCGATTGGATTCCGCCGACCATACAGAAGAATGGCGATCTTCAGCTCAATCCGCCACATAGGGATGAATGGTTCAAGTCGGGAGAGATCGTGTTTTCTTTATCCCGTTTGTTTCCGAACAATGCCGCCTTCGAGCCGCGCATCGTAGAAGTACAACAGCGATATGACAAGCTGGAGGAGATTATTGGGGACGCCGGCAAGCATGCGAACCTTCAATTGTTCATATTCGACGATCAAGGGAACCGATTTTATCCTGCGGACACGGAAGGTGACGGTTTGCCTATTGCCGGACAAGATATTCCGGCTTTGCAATCCAATATGTTCCATTCCACCACCAAGGTGTATCAGGGGAAAAATTATATGGTCGGGTGGCTCCGTTCGTCCTCTTATGGGCTAACGGTCGTATCGGTTCAGCCGGAAAGCGCGCTCCTCAGTCCGATTCAAAGTCTTCGCAACGCCGTTCTGACCGTAGCCCTGTTAGCGGAGATCGCTGCACTGCTTAGCGCTTATGGGATCGCTTCAACCATCACCCTGCCTATTCGGCTAATCCTTAGGCATGTAAAAATGTGGGATATCGATAAACTCAACGTGATGCGAAGCGGGCCCAGCAGCAGAGCTTATCGTTGGGCCTCATTCGAAATTCGGGTATTGTATGACGATATTGTTGCGATGAAGACACGGCTTGGGCAATCGGTGGAACAACTGCTTGAAGCCAGGCAGCGCGAGAATATGGCTCAACTCCGCGTGCTTCAGACACAGCTTCAGCCGCACTTCGTATTCAATACGCTGTCATCAATCGGCGTACTTGCCGAAAACTCCGGGGCTGATGCCGCCGCCTCCATGTGCTATAAGATGATGGGCATGATGGAATATATGAGCAGATCTCCTTCGGGGCTTACTAAGCTAGGCGATGAGCTACGGTTCACGGTTCAATATTTGGATCTCATGAAGCTTCGCTACCAACAGCAGTTCGATTATAAAATCGAAATGGACGAAACGCTCGATGATGTCCCTATTCCTAAATTTTTGCTGCAGCCGATCGTCGAAAATTCTTTTGCCCACGGATTTAAGCAGGTATACCCGCCTTGGAACTTATGGATAAGGATCAGCCGGGGAGAAAAAAATGATTGGCTGATTCGTATTCAAGACAATGGAAGCGGTTTCTCTGCGGAGGCGCTGACCCGGATTAAACGTTTCATCGCCGGCCTCGACAACGCATCCGTCTCCATCACGGACGAAGTCGCCTCAAAAGGAATCGGCGGGCTTGGACTGGAGAATGCTTTTGCGAGATGTTATTTGTTTCAGAAGGGACGGGTTGCGTTTTCTCTTCGCAATTTGAACGAGGGCATGGAGCTGATCATACGAATGGAAAGACGGGAGGAGATTGACGATGTTTAGAATTATCATTGCTGAGGATGAGCCCCTCATTCTGCAAAGCATTGCTCAGAAGATACGGGACATCGACCCCGACTTCAAAATCGTAGGGGAGTACGAGAATGGTGAGTATGCCCTGTTGGATCTTAATCTGGTGAAGCCGCATATTTTGCTGACGGACATCTACATGCCGGTCATGGACGGCCTCACGCTGATCGAGCGTGCCAAGGAGCAGCAGCCGTCGCTCGTTTGCGCTGTTTTGACAGGGTATCGCGATTTTGAATATGCACGCAAAGCTATACAGGTGGGCGTATCGGACTTACTCCTGAAGCCCCCGACCGAGGAAAATATAAGGGGATTTCTGCATAAAGCGAAGGCTAAGCTGCTTTCGGATCAATCGTTAATCGAGGCCGAGCTGCTGCAGCAGTGGGCCTTTCAGAAGTCGGACAAACAGGAGTCCGAGCAGATCGGGGAGCTGGCGCAGGAATATTTTTATCATGCGAATTACGCGGTTCTGCTTGCATGGATTCCCCCTCAACAGGAGAGCGATTGGGTTGAATACCCGAATCAATGGCAGGTGAAATCGCTGTTGAACGAGGGAGAGTCCTTCTATGCTTTACCGGTATCGCCGCATCATCAACGCGCTGTAGTTATAGGCTGCCACAGCCTGACGGAAGTGAGACTCGAACAGTTTCTTGCTGCATCGGCGGGGCATGGAACAGAAACAGAACGTTCCGTCTGCTTCGTGGCGGCCAAGGTTGAAAAGCTGCAAGCCGAATTGTCGGGAACGCTTTATCTGCTGCAGAAAGCCGCGCATAGAAACTTCCCGCTGAATGGCCGGAAATGTATGGATCTTAAGGAGGGGGAGTCGCTATCCGAGCCGAAGGCTCTGCCTCTTTCCAATATGCTGGAAGAGGAACTGGGAGAACTGCTGGCCAAGCAGCGAAAATCGGAATTTCTGCGCAAGCTGCAGACACTGCTGGAGAGCGAACCCTGGTCCTCTTCCACACGGGTACGCTGGTACGATTCTCTGACCGATATGATGAAATTATGGGTGGCTAAGCATAAGGAGCTGTCACGTCTACCTGCACTGGCTCATTGGCATTCCGAGCTGGAGGAGCTGATTTGGCAGGCTGCGGACCTTACAGCCGTTCGTTATAACGTACAGGAAGCTTTCGTATCGTTGTTCGACACCTCCGAGCATGTACGTGAGGCCGATGCTTCATGGACCGTCAAGCTGAAGTCGTACCTGGAGCAAAATTATATGCGAAATATTTCCCTCTCGGATCTGGCGGATACGTTCGGCCTTCATCCCTCGTATTTGGGCAGGATATTTAAGCGTCAATATAAGTACAGTCCGATCGACTACTTGATTCAGCTGCGGATTGATATTGCCAAGCGGCTCATCAGGGAGAAGCCCCGCATGCTGTTTAAGGATGTTGCCGAGATGGTGGGCTACAGCGATCCGTTTTATTTCAGCAAAATTTTTAAACAACAGACGGGGCTGACTCCCAGGGAGTACAAGAAGCAGCACTCAGGACATTGATTTTGCCCTATAAATTGTTTGCATTTCCCCCATTACCGGGATGAAAAGCGTTTCTATAATAGGAATTGTAGACCGATGCTATAAGTGAAATGAGGGGGATGGACAATGGCTAACAGGAAAAGAGTGGCGGCGTTCATGCTGATTTCGGCTTTGTCGGCAGGAATGCTTGCAGCATGCGGAGGGGGCGGCGGTACGGCAGGTACTACAGCGGCACCATCGGCCAATGAAGTGGGGGATAAGCCGACCGCACCTGCGAAGAAGGACCCGGTGAAGCTCACCTTTACGACGGTGGCGAACGGAGACTCGGAGTCGCAAGCATTTAAAGAGATCTTCATCAACTATGAAAAAGAAAGCGGTAACAAGGTCGACCTGCAAATTCTTCCCGATGTCACGCAGTATGAGAATATTGTCAAGACTCGCTTCGCGACACAGGATCCGCCTGATATTTTTTATTTCTTCGCCGGTCCGAACGAATATACGACGATGCAGGCCGAGAAAAACCTGGTGGACATGACAAAGGAAGCCTATGTCGGTCAGCTTACTCCGGCAGTCAAAGATTTTTACACGGTAGCCGGCAAAATTTATGGCATCCCGTGGGGCTCCTATAACGCGATGGGTGTGCTATATAACAAGGACGTGTACCAAAAGAACGGTCTTTCCATTCCGAAAACCTATGCGGAACTGCTGGACAATGCCGACAAGCTGAAGAAGGCGGGTGTTACACCGTTCTATGAAGCCGGGAAAACCGGTTGGCCGACGCAGATCTTCTCGCTGGCCGCATTTCAGACCTTCGTCCTGCCGACCATCGGCGGTAACGACGGAGTGAAGAAGCTGAACGAGAATACTTTGCGGCTGACCGATATTCCGGAAATGAAAAAAGTGTTTGAGCGGCAGTACGAGCTCAACACCAAAGGCTACTTGAACAAGGATTTTCTTTCCGGCACGTACGAGAATCAACAGGATGCGCTGGCGAACGGAACGGCGGCGATGGCTTTCCAAGCGGACTGGATGCTCCCGGAAATCTCCAAGCGGTTCGCCGACAAAGTCAATAACATCGGATTTTTCCCGCTTCCTTCGGATAAGGATGCAGGCGTCGTATCGCTATACCCGCCAAAGCAAATATTCGTGACCAAAACGTCGCCCAGAGCCGAGGCTGCCATTGAGCTGTCGCGCTACATGACGAAGCCGGAATCGCTCGCGATCTGGTACAAGTACAATCCGGGCATACCGGTGTACAACGGCGTGAAGGCGCAGCTGTTCCCGGCCCAGGAGGATATTTACAAATACATTCAGGGCGGCAATGGCGTCATCCAAATTCAGCTCAGGCTGCAAGCGGGCTTCTTCGATTACGATAAAATTACACAAGAACTGGTTGCCAAGGGCGATGCACAGAAGGCTGTCGAGCAAATGGATAAAAACTACAGACAAGACGGTAAGAATAAGAAAATTCCCGGATTTTGAGTCAACAAATAATCAATTAAAGGAAGGGGAGATGGAGGCGCCATCCCCCGTTTCCTTTCTTCAGGAGACGATGTCATGTTGAAACACGTACGATATCCGATAGCTTTCATCATTCCGGCGCTTGTCGTTTATTGTGGTCTGTTCGTTTTTCCGGCCATCTCCGGTTTTGTGTACAGCTTTACGGACTGGAGTTCGTACAGCGACGCCATCCAATTTATCGGACTTGATAATTACCGGCAGCTGTTTTCGGAAGGAGTGCTTGGCACAGCTATCCGCAACACGCTGGTTTACGCGGCGGCTGTGACGGTCGGTGTCAATGTGATCGGCTTGATGCTCGCTTTGCTGCTGAACCGCAGCTCCCGCCTGACGCCGCTGCATCGAACTGCTTTTTACATGCCCGTCGTGATCGCGCCGCTTATTGTCGGTTACATTTTTACGGCGATCTACAATCCCGAGCTAGGAATTTTGAATCATTCGCTCCGGATGATTGGGCTGGGTGTTCTGGCCGTCGATTGGCTCAACGATTCCAGGTTTGCGCTGCTTTCGATCATCATGACCGAGCTGTGGCGCAGCTCCGGCTTTGCGATGGTTATTTATTTGGCGGGCCTCAAGACGATACCGAGAGATTTGCTGGAGCAGGCCGACGTCGACGGTGCCGGAGCTGTTCAGAAATTCCGCGCGATTACGTTCCCGCTTCTGGCCACGTCTTTCACGGTGAACGTGCTTCTGACGATCATCGGCTCGCTGAAAGTGTTCGAGACGGTGCTCGTGTTGACAAACGGCGGACCCGGCTACGATACGGAAGTGTTTAATACACTCATCTTCCGTAACTTTTCCCGCGGCAACTGGGGGTATGCGACCGCTTCCGGATTGTTCCTGACGCTTATCGTAACGGCTGTCGCCTTCGTCTTTTTGCGGGTACTTCGAAAGAGGGAGGTAGAGCTATGAGAATGCCATCAGGCAAATGGAGCGGGCTGGGGCGAGAAGCTTTATTGATCGTGCTGGTCTTGATCGTCATCGTGCCGTTCTATATGATCACAGTCAATTCCATGAAGGATGTCGGCGAAGCGGCACGGTTCAAGCTGACGCTGCCGGGGACAATCCATTGGGAAAACTTCAGGACCGTTTTCCAAGAAGGAAATATTGGGCGGGGCTATTTGAACAGCGTCCTCATCTCGGCCGGAGCGCTGATCTTGACCAATTTGTTCGGCTCGATGGCCGCCTTCAGCATTCAACGCAACAATAGAAGGCTGACTAACGGATTGTATTATTTCTTTGTCGTCGGCTTAGTGATGCCTGTGTCTCTCGTACCGACCATCAAGTTGATGATTCAATTGGGCATTCATAACACATATCACGGAATGATCCTATATTATGCCGCCGTTCTGCTGCCCTTTACGATTTTTCTGATGACAGGTTATGTAAAGACGATTCCGCGAGAATTGGACGAATCCGGAATTATCGACGGCTGCCGCCCCATGCGGCTGTTCTGGACGATCATCTTTCCATTAATGCAGCCAGTGCTTGTCACCGCTTCCCTCCTGACCGTCGTATCCGTATGGAACGACTTCATGGGACCGTTCTACTTGATGACCGACGGCACCAAATGGACGGTGACCGTTTCCGTCTACAATTATGTGGGCAAATACAGCTCGGATTGGAATTTGATTTTCGCCGATATACTTATTGTCATTTTGCCGATTCTGCTGCTCTATTTTTTCCTGCAGAAATATATCGTGGAAGGCATGACGGCGGGCGCAACTAAAGGATAAAAAAGGAGAGTTGTTGAAATTGACCGATAAGCTTCCCTATTATGAAAAGCTGCTGCGGGGCTATATCGTCTCCCAAGCGGATACGATTCTCAAGGAGCCCGTACACTATTTGAAGCATCCCTTTGTAGACCCGGGTTCCGTGTACGACGGCAATTTGTGGGACTGGGACTCATTCTGGGCGGTATACGCTTTATTCAATATTGCGGATGATGGGGACGAGGAGCTCCGGAACCGGTATATTCGCCATGCGAAGGGGAACGTTCATAATTTCCTTGATTATCAAATGGAGGACGGCTACATTCCGATGATGGTTGCTACGGTGGACGGCAACGCTTCGCTGCCGGAGCCGTATCTCAACTATATGCGCCGGCAAGGGCATATCCTGAACATGCACAAGCCGTTTCTTTGCCAGCAGATTGCGATGATCGGCGGTTTTTCCGGTGATTACGAATGGATTCAAGGCGATTACGGGAAACTGGAGGCATATTTCGACTGCTACGACAAAGGATATTTGAACACGAATTGCGGTCTGTATGTGTGGGCGGACGACATTATGATCGGGATGGACAACGATCCGGCGACGTTCGGCCGGGCCCGCTTCTCCACAGCGAATATTTATTTAAATGCCTTCATGGTCGCCGAGTTGCGCGCCATGGGCGTCATTAGCGAACGTTTGGGACGACCGGATCGGCGGGACGCCTACTCGGCGAAGGCCGATCGTCTCGCAGCCGCTATTCAAGCCGAGTGCTGGGATCCGAGAGACCGCTTCTACTACTCCGTTGACGTCGATATCCAAACGCGGCACTTCGATTGGTTTCACAAAGGGCTCGGCGTCTTCTGGAAGACACTTCCGATTAAAATTCGGGCATGGTCGGGCTTCATCCCGATGCTGGCGGGTATCGCAGACAGAGAGCAGGCAGCCAGCCTCGTCGTCCATGCAGCGGATCCGGTCACCTTCAATAGCCCTTACGGAATCGCTTCGCTTGCACAGGATGAGAAAATGTTTGACGTCAGCGCTACGATCAACCCGTCCAACTGGCTTGGACCGATCTGGATTGTGGCCAACTATGTGGTGTTTCGGGGGCTTATGAACTACGGATATGTTTCTGAGGCTCGAGAGCTTTGCGGTAAAATCGTTCGTCTGCTCGGAGAGGATTTGGAGCGCTCGGGTACCCTGCATGAATTTTACGTTCCGCAAACCGGGGAGCCGGTCATGAATGGAGGCTTTCTGAACTGGAACCTGCTCGTGCTGAATATGATCGACGAGCTGGAAGGCAAGCCTCCGATCTGCAGATTCTGGTTGTAGCGGCGGTTAACCCTTAGGCGGTCAATCTCAGCTGCCAAAGGGTTAACCTGCATCAGTGAAACAAGACTACAGCAGAGCGGTTACCAGTTATTCCCGGAAACTTTAACAATAGTAAAGCCAGGGCATTTGTCTTGGCCATAAATGGCCGTAATTCCAGGGTTATTCACTCTTACATTGGTAAAGCTTGCCGAGCCGACGGCCGGTCCTTGCCCGTCTTCCGCTTTGACGACAAGCTTGATGCCATAGCGGGTGGCATTATTGATATTCACGTTCTCTACCCGAACGTTCGTCATTGGAAGGGCTTCCGGATATTTGGACTGGAACATCAATCCGAAGTAAACCGGATTATTGATGTCCACATTTTTGACCCAAATATTTTTGAAGTCTCTGTCGCCACCGAAGAACCAGATCGCGCCGAAATTCTGATAATTGTTGATCTTGTCGTCAGCACCGGCACTGGTCCAGAAATCTCCGCCCGTGCGGTCCAGCGTGACTCCGTCGATGACGGTATCTTTATCGCCGAAACCTAACGTGTTGTACCCGAAGCTTAAGCTGCTGACGGTCAAGCCGGGGTAAGTCAAGGTATCCGCACCGTACAAGTTCTGGAACAGGTTGTCTTGACCGCCGTATACGGCAAAAGCGGCGGCGCGTCTGACGTTGACGGCGGTGAGATTGGTGTATTTGTTGCCTGCATTGTAAGACCCGCCGGCATCGATCGCGCTGAACAATGCAAACGCATCGTCTCCGGTTGCGCGTGCATAGTTGTTGTCGATGATATTGTAGGACGATCCGTTGGTCATGTTGATACCGTCTGCAAATGTGTTTTTGATCCGGTTGTTTCTAAACGTATTGTAGGAAGAGTTGACTCCCCAATACAGGCATATAAAATGCTCGGCCCAAATATTCTCAACGGTTACGTTCTGCATGCCGTTCCCGTCAATAAATTTTCCGGGTCCGTCTACCCGGTATACATAGTTGCCCCAAGCCGACAAGTTTTTGATGATGGAACCGTTGGCGGAGGAACTGATATTGAATCCGACATCGGTATTCGTTTGGTCTTGCGGAGCCGTCAGCTTGGTGTACCACGGGCCTGCGCCGATGATTTCCGTCGCCCGGCCATACAAGAAAACTTTAGACGAAATGGTCCATTGCCCGGCGGGAATGAAGATCCCTTTCTTGGTAGTATCTTGCCTGAATTCCGTCAGTGCTTGCTCAATCGATTTGGTGCCGGACACTTCCACATATTTGGCCGGATCGGGATTTGACGCCGGAGGCGCGACATTTTCCGTTTCCAGCAAATCGACATAAATCCAAGGAACGTCCCCCGAGTCTTTTTGAATCCGGATTTTGGTATCGGCAGGATAAACCTGGTCAAGCATGAGCTGGGCATCTTCATAGAGCCAGTATGCTTTCGTACCAGAGTTGTTGTATCCAAGCTGTCCGAGAGTGTCCGGCGTTGCGTATACGTAGGAGTATTTGGACGTGACGGTAAAGTTGCCCTTGTCAACGCCGTTCACGTAAATGCTAATCGTTCCGGTTGTGTTCTCCGCTATGGCATTGCGCAGAACGAGAGCATTAGCAGGAGAGGTGAGCGTAAACTCTACATATTTTCCGGTTGTATCGAGATAAACGGCGGAACGTCCGGAAGCTTCGCCTGCAAAATCGCCCGGCAAAAAGTTTGGAGCCAACCGGGTGCCGTTGGTGCTGTTGGACGAAGCCTCGGCTTCCAGGATCGTGAACGGCATGTTCGCTCCGCGCCCGGAATACAAGCTTGTCGTGCTGGTGTTGTTGCCTTGTTTGCTCGCGACTTCGTTGGCATCTGCCGCAACCGTTGTCGTGACCGTGTAGCTGCCATTGACCGCCGTCCATGTGCCGATGGTAACGTTAGCGGATGCTCCCGCTGCCAAGGCGCCGGTATAGGAGCCGTTAAAAGTTTGAATCGTTGTGCCCGCAGCGTTCTTGAGCACCAGCGTGATGGCGTGAGCGCCGCTGGAAGAAGCGATATTCCCCTGATTTTTGAGGTTTATGGTGAAGGTGACCGTGTTGCCGGCGCTTGGATTGCTAGGCGTCCATGAAGTTGTTGCGACCAAGTCGGAGCTTGACACCGGATTAACCGTCATCGAAGCCGGATTGGTGAAGCTGTTGTTCGTCTCGTTCATTTCGATAACGGTGTTGTCTTCGTCGACCTTGGAACTGACGGAATACGTTCCCGCGTTCTGGGCCCCGATAGTGGCTGACACGCCGGCGGATGCTCCCGCTGCCAGCGCCGCGACGGAAGCGGACCCGACTTTCGTCGTTCCCAGATAGAAATTAACCGTCGTGGCCGCAGAAGCAGCCGTGCCGATGTTTTTCACCGTGGAGGTGAGTGTGACGGCGTCGGTTTCTGACGGAGAAGCCGGCGACCACGATATGCCCGTGATGGTCAGATCCGGATTCGATGCGGGAGTCCCGATGACCTCGAACTCGGCCGCTTGCCCTGCAGGCGCGCCGGAGTTGGATGTGAACTTGAGCTGGACCGCGCTGACCGTCGCCGTGACCGGGATGGTCACCTTATTACCGGTTGCGGGATCAAAGGTATAAACGGTCGCGCCAACCAAGTTGTTGAAGACCGTGGAGTTCTGGTCATGTCCCAGCACTTGAATGGTTTGCGTGCGCGTCGACCATATGGAGTCGGGGTTCAGTTTCACCACGACGGAGGTCACACTCGCGTTGGCGCCCAGGTCCGCCGTCAAGGTGTTCGGATATGAACCGCCAGCTCCTTCCCAATAGGTCGACGTGCTGCCATCGTTCGCATTCGCCGCCACGAAATTTTGCGTATTCGAAGAAGCGGTGACCGGCTTGTTCAAGGCCAAGTTGGCCGGAGCTGTAGGCGGCTGCGGATCACCGCCTCCTTGCACAAAATGGATCCAGTTGAGATTGAACCCGCCACCGCCTGCATAAACGCGGAGCGTTTGCTGCCCGGCGCTCAAGTTCACCGTGGCTGTGACGGTCTGCCAAGTCTGCCAGCCGCCGGTATTCGGCACAGCGGTAGCGGCAAGTGTGGTTGCGTCGGAACGAAGCTGGATCTGACCTGTCGTATTCGGGCTGGCCACACGATATTCAACCGTGTAGGAGCCGGCGGCTTGCACGTTGATGCTGTAGTCCAGCCAGTCGCCGTCATCAATCCAACCGACGTTCAGGCCGCCGCCGGTATCCGACGTCGTTTCCGTCTGGATCCCGCTCATCGCGCTGTAGTTTTCGGCTTCGATTTTGCCCGGGATCACTACCGGCCCTCCGCCGGCGCCGTACACCTCCACCTCTGAGAATTGCCCGGCCGGCCAGACGGTGTTGGCGGTTACGTTAAGCCTGACGTAACGGGTGTTGACAGCGGCGAAGTTGACCGTCACCGTGTTGCCCGAGGCCGGATCAAATGTATACCCGGCGGAGTTGACCATATTCGAGAAAGTCGTGCCGTCGGTACTTCCTTGAATCGATAACGTCTGCGTTCTCGCTTCCCAGCCTGACGGAAGCTTCATGACGATCTGGTCGATCATGACCGTGCTGCCCAGATCCACCTGAATCCATTGAGGTAAGGCATTGTTTGCGCTTTCCCAGTAAGTTGCCTGGTTGCTGTCGTTGATATTTGCCGCTGTGTATGGTGCGCTTGTCGAACTGCTTGCCGTAACAGCTTTGCCAATCGCCAGATTCGGTCCTCCAACTGCCTGGGCAGGTTCAGGTAGTCCGATAGATGTTAGAAAAGTGCCTAATACCATGGTAAGGAAGCAAAGCCAAGCGATGATTCGTCTTTTGCTTTTCACGAGTTTCATCTCTCCTTTCAAAATAAAGTTTCCTCGATTGAAACTCTTAGTTGTCCTTCTCACCCATTATTTGTCGTTGTTTTTGCCTTCCCTCCTCTGATTTGAATGATGATCCGGTGTTACCTTTTGATCATATGGCAGGCTGGTTAAGACATAGAAGTAGTAATTCTATCGATATCGTGTGCGGGATTACGAACTGGCATTTTTGCATGCAATTCAACAAGCGAAAATTCGTTCGGCAGCATGCCTGTCGATCATGTCTATTTCTATGGAATGTATGGTTATTTTTACCGGATATAAATATTTGGAAAATCGGATGCGCGATTTGATATATTATGGATGGAAGGAGGTCATCCGAATGGGGGTAAAACTAACCAATCCATTGACGAAAATGAGCGTGAATCATCAGTTGATCTTGTTGTTTCTGCTTATGATCAGCCCCGTTTTTATTTTGCATGGGTACGGGAATATGAAAACCGAGCAAATTTTAAAGCGAAATGCGGCGAATGCCTATGCGGAGTTGAATAAACAAAATCATGCGTTGCTCAATCGGGATATGGATTCGATCAACAAGATCACAGCGACGATTATTCAAAATCCGCTCACGCAGCAATTGATTCCGACCGAAGCCGACCCCGTTGTCGAGCGGGTCCGCAAATATGAAGCCATGGATAAGCTGCTCAAAAGTTATTCGATCGGCGTCAACGGGGGAGAGGCCGTTTATTTTTCCTTATATGTCTACGATCCTCATGAATACTATTCTTTCGCTCCTCCCAAACTCAGAATCACGACTCAAGCGGGAGTTTTTTTTCTTTCGGACCGAAATACGCCTGACTGGTTTCATGAAGCTGTTCAAAAAAACGGCAAAGGCTACTTGAGAATCATCGATAATTTCGACTCCCCATCGAAACAAAGCACACTTACTTATGTCCGGGCCGTCAACTCTATCTCCCAAGGCAACGGAGTCATCGGCGTGCTGGTCGTAACGAACATAGATAAAATCATCGAGGAGTCGTTCCAAACCGTATCTTTGCCGAACGGCGAAATCTATTTAACCGATTCGTCGGATTTGATTCTCGCGGCGACAACTCCCAGCCTCGGAACCACGCTTTCGCTGCCGCCGAACACTACAGACGGAGAGCCGCTGAAAGACACGATCGACGTCATTTCTTCCGGATACATCTATGTGGTGAATTACAGTCACGTCCTTGAGCAAAAACTGGTCTACCGTATTCCGGTAAACTCGCTGCTGCAGCGGCAAAACGAGCTCAAAAAAGTCATCCAATTAATTTCCGTTGTGTACTCTATATTTGTATTTGCCGTCATGATGTATTTTTGGAGATCCTTAATGAATCCGCTGCAAAAATTAGTTGTTTTCGTCAGATCCTACGTGCCGGGTAAAGCGGTGCCCAAGACTCCCGATAAGAACAGAAATGATGAATTGGGGGTGCTGATTTCTTCCGTTTACGACATGGCGGGCCGCATGAATACCCTTATCCATGATCAATATCAGATGGAGATTAAACAGAAAGAAGCGCAGCTGCAAATTTTGTATCAACAAATCAATCCTCACCTGCTTTACAATACGCTGGAAAGTATTTACTGGAAAAGCTCGCTGGAAGGAAACTCCGAATCGGCGGAGATGATTAAGGCTCTTTCCAAATTGATGAAAATCGGCTTAAGCAGAGGAAGAGAGCTGATTACGCTCAAGGAAGAATTGGAGCATGCGGCCGCCTACGTAAGTCTTCAGAAAACAAGATACGAGGCTGGGTTTCAGGTACATTGGGCTGTTTCGGAGAGCGTACGGAAGTATCTCATTCCGAAAATCACGCTGCAGCCGCTTATTGAAAACGCTATTATTCATGGAGTGAAGAATATGGGGGAAGACGGGGAAATCACAATCTCGGCCTTGGAACAAGCCGATAAAGTGATCATCCGGGTCGAAGATAACGGATATAAAGAAGCGGATTACGAGATGATCGAACGTTTGTTGAACGAAGAAAAAACGAATCCGTCTTTCGGTTACGGAATAAGAAATATCCATCAAAGGATACAACTGCATTTTGGAAAAACGTATGGGATCAGCTACCGGAAACGAGAAGAATACGGGACGGAAGTAACGATTTTGCTGCCTAAATGTGAAGAACGTGCTTGATTTCAACTACTGATTTTCATGGGGGAGAGCCGCATGTACAATATTTTGATTGTGGACGACGAACCTTTCATCTGTAAAGGGCTTAGTAAGCTGCTCGCTTCGTCCGGCTTAAACATTAACATGATCTTTATCGCGCATAGCGGTTATGAGGCGCTGGATTATTTAAGATTGGAAGAAGTCGACCTGCTCATAACCGATATCCAAATGGGCGAGATGAACGGTATTGAATTGATGCATCAAGCGAAATTAATTAAGCCGTGGGTCCAAACGATCGTTGTTTCCGCGCATGAGACGTTCCAATATGCACAATCGGCCATTCGATTAGGCGCCAAAGATTATTTAATCAAGCCTCTGATCGGCGATCAATTTTTGGATTCGGTCCGAAATGTTTTGCTAAAAATGGATAAACCGATGACGACGCATGAGGAATTCATCGCCAATCTAAACCAGCGATTTCGTTTAGAAGAGCCGCTGCCTCATACCACCGAGCTGTTGAATCGGCTTCTTACCGACCCTGCCAAAGTGTTGACCGGTTCCCCGGCTGCACATAAGCTGAACGGTATCCCTCTGGAAGGACCTTATTTCGCGGTATTAAAAATCAAACTAAACCTGTCGTTGAACCCGGAGGAGCGGAACTTCTCCGCCAAAGACAGGGACTTATTGCAATACGCCGTGTTGAATATTGCCCAAGAATTGTTGGAGGAAGAGGGGAACCATATCACCTTTTACTCACCGGATCAGGAGATTTCCGTCATTCTCCAGTGGGATGAGGAAAAGCATAGGGACAGAAGCATCAATAAAATCAATCAATTGGATATGCTGGGACGAAGTCTGAATTATAACATCCAAAAGTATTTGGCCCTTCCATGCGTTGTGGGAATAAGCCAAATCCTGAATGGGATCGAGTTCCTGGGCGTGTTGAACGAGCAAGCGCAGAAAGCGATCCGATACAGCCGGGAACATCCGGATCATTATGTATTTTATTATGGGGATTTCAACTGGAACAGCTATTCGAAAGACCCGACGGAAGAAGAATGGAACGTACAGCACAACCTGATCGTGGATAAAGCGAAAGCGTATATTGACGACAATTTCGGCCTGAAGGGCCTGACGCTCCACGAAGTTGCCCAAAAGAACCACGTGAGCCCCAATTATTTGAGCTATTTGTTCAAGAAGCAAACGGGATACAATTTGTGGGAATATGTCATGAAATTAAGGATGGAGGAGAGCAAAAAACTGATCCTGACCACCGATCTGCGCCGTTATGAAATATCCGAAAGGGTCGGATACGAATCCCCGGAGCATTTCAGCAAAATATTCAAAAAATATTTCGGGGTCAGTCCGAGCGAATTGAAGAAGTAAGATCACCTATCATTCGCATAGTTTTGCACATGTTCATGTTTCCTCTGCTTTTCTAAAATGGAAGAAAGACACTTAGAAAAGGAATGAGGGAGATCCGTTGAAGCAACCAGCAGCAGCGTTGCAGTCTCAATATGCGGAAACCGGGCGCAAATCCGGAATTCCGCGGATAAGGAAAAAGCATATATGGGGCTATCTGTTTATTTTGCCGGCTGTCGTCTTGTTTGTCTTATTTTTGTGGATGCCGATCATCAAAGGATTCGTTTACAGCTTGTACCATATCGATTTTGTCAAAGGCGACGAATTCGTCGGGCTGAATAATTACCAAAAGGTGCTTCGCGATCCTGATACCTGGCAAGCCGTGAAAAATACTTTATACTACATGCTTCTGTGCATAGTGATCGGGTTTTGGGTGCCCATTGTGTTTGCCATCGCCACTTCGGAGCTCAAAAGATTCCAGGGATTTGTCCGCGTCGCCGCTTACTTGCCTAACGTTCTCCCGATCGTGGTGTTGTACGGACTGTGGAGATGGTTGTATGATCCGGTCGGCCCGATCAATGCCATTCTGGTCAAGCTGGGTTTCGAGCCGGTTTCTTTTATGACGGATACGAAATGGTCGATGGCCTCGCTTGTATTTATGGAAACATGGCAGCAGTTCGGAGCGGCTATGCTGATTTATTTGGCGGGATTAAGCGGCATTCCCCGGGATTGGTACGAAGCTGCGGAAATCGACGGGGCGGGCGTATGGGCCCGGATTCGTTACATTACGCTGCCCTCCCTGAAAAGCTTGATTCTCCTGTTATTCATTCTGCAGTTTATCGCCACCTCGCAGGGATACCAGTCCCAGTATGCCATGCTCGATGGAGGTCCCAACAAAGCGACGTTAACATATGGCCTATTGATTGTAAAAAGTGCCTTCACCAGCCAGGATTATGGTACAGCTTCAGCTTTAGGGGTGTTGATGTTTGTCGTGCTCGGCGGTTTGGCGGTCCTGCAATACAAGTTTTCCAAAAAGGAGGGGGACTGAACATGAAAGGCTACGAACGCGGCATTCTTTCGGTATACGATCTAAGGAAAAGTACGAATCGAATCGTATATCTGGTCATGTGCTTGATCATCCTCGCCATGGTTTGTTCCATGCTGTATCCCATTGTGATCACATTTTTTAACGGGCTAAAGCCCAATGCGGAGGTCAACTCGTTTCCGCCGCGCTTGTTCCCTTCGGAATGGCAGTGGGGGAACTTCAATCAGGGCTGGAAGTATATTGATTTATTGCTTTTCTTGAGAAATACCTTGATAATTTTTGCCGGCAATATCATCGTTACGTTCCTTGTGTTGGGACTGGCTTCATTTAGCTTATCCCATTTGAAAGTGCCTTTCCATAAAGTCATCAACGCCTTTTTCCTGATTACGCTCTTCATTCCGCCGACTACCTACATCGTTCCCAATTTTATGAACTTGAAGGAACTGGGCTTGATCAATCATTTTGCTGCGTTTTGGTTTCCCGCGGCTGCTAATGCTTTTTATCTGCTCCTGTTAAAAAACTTTTTCGGGGGCATTCATTCGGAAATGTTTGAAGCGGCCAGGATGGATGGCGCCTCCGATTTCACATGCTTTTACCGCATCGCTGTTCCGTTATCGATTCCGATTTTTGCCACATTGGCCATTTTTATTTTTTCCACCGCATGGAATGATTGGTTTTGGCCGTCTATAGTAATGCACAGCGATAACGGGTATCCTCTTGCCACGGCCATTTATAAATATGTGATCAACGTCCGCAGGATGAATTTGAACATCAAGTTTGCGATCTTGTTTATGGTCGCGCTCCCTCCGGTTGTCGTATTCCTTATCTTCCAAAGATTTATTTTGAGAGGAATCCAGCTAGGTGGGGTTAAGGGCTAAAAATGTGGCGAGTTCGAAACGTAAACATGCACATGACCCGAATAAAAATACACCTTTTTCTTGTATAAATTCCGAATTATGATAAATGTGCAGCATCAAAATCACATTGGAAAAGGGGAATTCCTGTGAGCAAACGCAAAGTGACGGCAATGTCAATGTCTCTCCTTGTACTCAGCTCCTTACTGGCCGCATGCGGCGGTTCCAATCAAGGAGCAGGCGCCGACCAATCGAAAAACCCGCCTGCCGCCTCCGATTCCGGCAGTACTGCAGCCGGCAGCGCACCGGCAGAGGACAAGAAGAAGATCACGATCAGCATCTATTATCCAACGCCTGATCAGGTGGAAAAACGGGCACTTGAAGACGACAAAATCAAACGGTTTAATCAGAAGTATCCGAATGTTGAGATCGTCAAGAGCGATTGGCAGTACAATCCGAATGAAATTGGCATCAAAATGGGCGCCAACGAAGCCCCGACACTCTTCAATACATATGCGACGGAAGGCAAATTTTTGGCTGAAAAAGGTTGGGCAGCCGACATTACGGACCTTTTCAACAAATATGAGTTCAAGAATCAGATGAACCCGATCTTGCAAAAGCAATTTTTGATAGGAGACAAAGTGTATGGAATAGCTCAACAAGGCTATGTAACCGGAACGGTCGTCAACAAGAAGATGCTGGACGATAAGAAGGCTGCGGTTCCCGGATACGACTGGACCTGGGACGATATGCTGAACACTGCCAAAGCGGTGGCCGATCCTGCCAAAGGCATTGCCGGCATTGCGCCGATGGGCAAAGGCAACGAAGCGGGCTGGAACTGGACCAACTTCTTATTTGAAGCCGGCGGAGACATTCAGAAGGTTGAAGGCGGCAAAGTCACAGCGACCTTCAATTCGGATGCGGGTGCGAAAGCTCTCAAATTCTATCAAAGTCTGGCCTGGGATGCCAAAGCCATTCCGAAAGATTGGGCTCTCGGTTGGGGCGACGCAGTGAGCGCCTTTGCTCAAGGCAGAACGGCAATGGTGATCGCAGGTCCGGACGGCCCGGTTGACCAGGCGCTGAACCAAGGCGGCATGGAGCCTGCCAATGTTCTTGTTTATCCGATGCCTGCTGCCGATAAAGGGGGGAAACACACCGGAGTTTTAGGCGGAGACTTCCTGGTGATCAACCCGAAAGCAACGAAAGAGCAGCAAGAGACGGCATTCCGTTACGCAACGTTCGACTATTTCTCGGATAAAGGCCTGGCTTCCATTGAAGCAAGCATTCAGCAACGGAAAAAAGATAATAAATATTTTGTTCCCCCGGTCATCGAGTACTTCACGACGGACTCGGCATACGGTCAAAAGGTGAAAGCTTTATACGACAAGTACGATAATGTGTATCAATACTCCCCTGAGATTATGAAGCTGCTGGACGGGAAACCGGAAGCGCAGTTCAACACGCAAGATTACTATGCGACGATGACAAGTGCGGTTCAAGAAGTATTTTCCAAAAAGGACGTCGATGTCAAAGCCCAACTGGACGCGGCGGCGAAACTGGTACAAGAGAAATTTTACAACCAAATAAAACCTTAATCATGTACACAATCCGGCTCTGATGTTTAGGGCCGGATTTTTTAAGACATTCCGCTTGAATAACAGGCTGCATTTACACAGTGAATCCTTAATGATAAAATAAATCATACATGATAAACGATAAATGATGAGTTTAGGGGGATCCTGCTTGGACGATTTGAAACTTTGGTATTCCAGCGCCGCTTTGGACTGGTCGCAAGGGCTCCCTATCGGTAACGGTAGATTGGGGGCCGTTCTTTATGGGGGGATCGATAAGGAAATCTGGAGCATGACGGAAGTCACCTACTGGTCAGGACAATCGGAACGGATCGAAAGCCATTCCAAGGGCAAACCCGATCTTGAGCAGATGCGGCAGCATTTTTTTGCAGGAGATTTCAAGCGTGGAGAAGAACTGGCCCAGCGTGCGCTGCAGCCTAAAAAGCAAAATTTCGGGACTCATTTGCCGATGTGTCAAATCGTTCTTCGTACCGAGCATCTTGCAGATGATTTCTATCGTGAATTGAATCTTGATAACGCTCTCATACATACTTCCTACAAAGCAAACGGGCATATCCACAAACGGGAAATGTTCGCTTCACACGCCGATAACATTGTGGTTTCCCGATTATGGAGCGAGCAGCCGGGAGGGGTTTCTTTTTCGATTGGCGTGGAAGGGCAAACAGATCGTTTTACATGCTGGCCGGAAAGAGGCGATACGATTGCCTTTAAAGGGCAGGCGACTGAAACTATGCACAGTAACGGTCAATGCGGCGTGCTCTGTCAAGGGATGCTTAAAGTGGTGATTCAAGGTGGAACGATTTGTGCAGGTACCGATCAACTTGCGATAAAAAATGCAGATGAAGCCTGCATCTACTTTGCGGTCAACACGGATTATGGAAAAAGCGATGAAGACTGGCTGCATGAATCTGAACGCCAACTTGAACTAGCTGCGGCCCAAGGATATCCGAGACTCAAAGAAAATCACATTGCCGATTACCGCAGCTTGTTTGCCAGAGTAAATATAGACTTAGGTCATTCAAGCTCTTCCCGCTTGCCAACCGACGATAGAATACGGATACTACGGACCGGCCAAGACGACGACCCGCAATTATTTGCATTATTTTATCAATATGGGCGATATTTAATGATTTCCGGCTCGCGGGCTGACTCCCCATTGCCCTTGAACTTGCAGGGGATATGGAACGATGGCGAAGCCAATCGCATGCAATGGAGCTGCGATTACCACCTGGATATCAATACGCAAATGAATTACTATCCAACGGAAGCAAGCAATTTGGCAGAATGTCATCTTCCTTTAATGGCTTATATTGAGCGATTGGCGGTTGCCGGCAAAACGTCAGCTCAGCAATTTTATGGATGTATTGGCTGGGTGGCACATGTATTTTCTAATGCATGGGGCTTTACAGCTCCTGGATGGGAGACCTCTTGGGGATTGAATGTTACCGGCGGCTTATGGCTTGCATCCCAACTGCGAGAACATTATGAGTTCAACTTGAATCGGGAGTTCTTAGCGGAACGGGCATATCCGGTATTGAAAGAAGCGGCAGCCTTTTTTCTGGACTATATGACTATACATCCGCAATATGGATGGCTCGTAACAGGACCGTCGAACTCGCCGGAAAATAGCTTCTATGTAGAAGACGGCGAGCACCAATTGTCAATGGGGTCTACGATCGATCAAATGCTGGTGCGGGACTTATTCGTCTTCTGCTTGGAAGCCTCTGAGCTGCTGCAGGGCGATTTCGAATGGCAGCAAAGGCTGAAACATGCCATCGCATTACTGCCTCCGCTGCTTATAGGCAAGCAGGGGCAATTACAGGAATGGCTTGAAGATTATGAAGAAGCCCAACCGGATCATCGGCATCTGTCCCATTTGGTCGGCTTATATCCAGGCAGTCAAATCACCTTAAGAGGAACGCCGGAACTGAGCGCAGCTGCCAGACAAACATTGGAAAACCGTATGCAGCGTGAAGAGCTGGAGGATGTTGAGTTCACGGTGGCTTCCTTCGCAACCAGCTTCGCCAGATTGCAGGATGGCGCCAAAGCGTATAAACACTTAACGCATTTGATCGGTCAATTATGCTTTGACAACTTGCTGACGTATTCCAAACCGGGCATTGCCGGAGCGGAGAAAAACATATTTGTCGCAGACGGAAATTTTGGGGGGACGGCAGCTATAGCGGAAATGCTGGTGCAAAGTCATGCCGGTGAAATTCATTTGCTTCCGGCACTTCCCGAGAAGTGGCATACCGGAAAGGTTACGGGCATGCGGGTGAAAGGCAACGCAGAAATAAGCTTGTTCTGGGAGGATGGGGAATTGGTTGAGGCCGTTCTTCATGCATTCTCGGAGCGGCAGACTTTTCTTCATTATCGGAATCAGGCGGCAAGCATTGTTCTTGAGCCTGGATTCGTGTATATCATTGACAAGCAACTGAATGTAACAAGGCGTTAATACGCGCATAAATACCGGCTGGACCTATAACAGAAGAGGAGTGTTTCGAAACTTCCAACTTGGAAGGGAGAATGGCCATGCCAAAATATTCGCGTTTATTTCGAAGATTTCTGATCTCTTATATGATTATCTTGATCATACCGAGTATAGCCGGCTACATGTCGTACCGTACGGCTATCGCTGTCACGCAGTCGATATCCATTGAGAACAAAGTGACGCAGCTTCAAAAGAGCCAAGAAATTTTGGAGCGGAGAATTGCGGAAGTGGAAAGTTTTACAAGACAGCTTGCTTTAAATCAGGATTTAAGCGTGCTTTTGAACGAAAAAATGGTGGATGAGAAAGCGAATGTGTATGGTATATGGAAAATCACGAGAGATATTAAGGCATACAGCCAAACCAACGATTTTTTGAAACATTTTTACATTTATTTGAATAATTTTAACGTCATCCTCACGCCGGGAAATGCTTATTTTCGGCCTGAACATTATTATCAGACCTCACATTACAACAATCTGTCGTTAGATGAGTGGAAAAGGACGGTATTGGAAAAAACGCACAGAAGCGAAATGATGCCGTTAAGTCCCTTCATCAGTAATGGTGTACAGAGCTCCGTGATCACCTTTATGCAGTCCCTCCCCTTAGACAGCTTTAACGATTCCCCACCGGCTGCGGTTGTCACGATCATTGACCAACAAACGATCAACAGCCTCTTATCCGGACAAAGGGATGCGAATGGCGGGTGGACCTATATCAGCGATGCGCGGGGTCAAACCATTAGTTTGCAGGGTATCAGTCAGTCTGAAATCGATCAATTGTCGGCGGATAGCCGCTTCGATAAGGCGAAGATCAGTCAATTTTATAAAGATGACCTGGTGATTACGATCCGCTCTCAATTAACAGGCTGGGTATACAGTACGGGAATTCCAAGATACGCTTTAATGGAAAATGCGAATAAAATCAAATACATTACATGGTCCGTGACCGGTGTTGCCCTAATTATCGGACTTTTCATCGGTTTTTTACAATCTTATCGTAATGCGGCGCCGATCAATAGGCTGCTGAGCGTGATGAAAGAGCAGTTTGGCAAGGACACAACGGTGGGGCGGAATGAATATGATTTTCTGCAAGGGAACATGCGCAATATCATAACCAACAACAAGCGTCTGGAATCCGAGCTGAATCGTCAGCTTCCCTTGATCCAGGATGCTTTTCTTAAAAGGCTGATTGCAGGAGAATTTCAATCCAGGGAAGCGATTATTTCCGCCGCCTCTCAGGCGAATACGGGGCTTCACATGAATGCCGGATATACCGGAATCTTGCAGATCAACGGATACTCAGGCTTGGACAGCGTTGAAATTCTCAATGAGCTGAATGCCGCCAGACTCGTCTTGAAACAAATTTTGCTCGATGTTAGCGGTTACTTGCATATACATATGACCGATTTGGGATCAGATCGTATAGTCGTCATCATCACGCCGAAAGACGAAAGCGAGGAAGCCGGCAAGGAAGATGTCGCGCAATTGGTTGCTGCGCTAACCGATGTTGCCTTTAATGAGTATCGGATCTCCCTTACTGCGGCATTAAGCGATTCCTTTGCTTCCGTTATGGAGATTAGCCGTTCTTATGAACAATCGAGGCAGGCTTTGGAACACGCCGCATATATGAATAGAAAAGGAATCGTTTGGTTTAGCGATACGCGTGTCGATAGTCTCACGTACTATTACCCGATGGATGTGGAACTGCGATTGATGAGTACAATCAAGGCTGGAGATGTGGGTGAAGCCGAACGAATCGTTCAGTCCGTTATCGAGCAGAATACGCAAAGCCGGGAGCTTTCCATGGTGATGAAGCTTCAGTTTATCGGAGAATTGAAAGGCACACTGCTCAAATTGCTCGATCACAAGGCGCTTATGGAAACCAATATGGTTGAGAAAGTCAAAAATCGGATCTTAAGTATCCAGCCGCAGGAAGCAATTGAACTTATTTCGCGCGAAATCAGTGAAATTATCGTAACCCTGTGCAGTCTCATCACGAGTAAAAAGAACGATGCTCATATTAAAACGGTAAAGCAGATTAACGATTATATCGCAGAAATGTATAAAGACCCGGATTTGAATTTATATCGAATTGCCGAGAAAGTGGAGCGTCCTGAAAAATACATCTCCCAATTGTTTAAAGAGGTGACGGGGACGAATTTATCCGATCATTTGGAAAAAGTGAGAATGGACCACGCCTCTGACTTATTAAAGAGAAACACGTATAGTGTTGATGAAATAGCATCGCATGTCGGCTATAATAGTTCACACACGTTTCGCAGGGCGTTCAAACGGGTTATGGGAGTATCGCCCAGCTCGTTCAGACAATCCGCAGAACAATGAAAATCCTAATCGCTCATGCGGTTAGGATTTTTTGTCTGGAACGGCTGGACGGCGATAATTGGAGGCTCAAAGGGAGAAAATACCCTGGGAAATCGGGTTATTTGTTCGCAGAACGACGCAATTGTACCTATACGGTGGACGTTGTCCCCCCCTATAATCAGTCGTATGGTAAGCGCTATCAAAAAAATACGGGAGGCACTAGGGGGGAGCGGTTTGGAAGAAAGCATTGTCATTGAAAGCAGACCGGCAGTGCCAAAAGAAAGAGGAGGCTTCTTTTTCTCGGCAGCAAAGAGTTTTAAAAAGCATTGGCAGCTTTATGTCATTGTGGTACCGCCGGTATTATTTTTCCTTGTTTTTAAGTACTATCCGATGTTGAATGCCGTCCTGGCGTTTAAGGATTACAACGTTACCAAAGGAATATGGGGGAGCCCTTGGGTGGGATTCAAACATTTTAAGTTGTTTTTTGATAACCCGATATTTTGGACATTAATGAAAAATACGATTTTAATAAGCGGATATTTATTAATTGCCGGGTTTCCAATCCCTATTTTGTTAGCTTTAGCTCTAAATGAAATACGCAGCGGAAAGTTTAAGCGGCTGGTCCAGTTGGTATCATTTGCTCCCTATTTTATTTCCACTGTCGTCATGGTATCCGTCATTATGCTTTTTCTGGCCCCCAGGCTGGGATTCGTAAATGTCGCTATGCACCATATGGGCCTGCCCTCCATCAATTTTCTCGGAGAACCCGGAATGTTTCGCTCGATTTATGTTGGGTCCGATATTTGGCAAACCGCCGGTTATTCGGCGGTCATCTTTTTGGCTGCGCTCGCCGGAGTAGATCCGGCGCTTTATGAGGCGGCGAAGGTAGACGGCGCATCGCGCTTTCAGAAAATCCGTCATATCGATTTGCCCGGCATCATGCCGACGATCACGATTGTTTTTATTTTAAATGCGGGCAGCGTAATGTCCATCGGGTTCGAAAAGATCTATTTGCTGCAAAATCCGCTTAACAAAATAAATTCTGAAATTATTGCTACGTATGTCTATCAAATCGGATTATTGAACGCTAACTATAGCTTTGCAACGGCAGTGGGTTTGTTTAATTCCGTTATTAATTTGATTCTTCTCCTTGTGGTAAACATGATGGCGAAGCGATTATCCAACACAAGTATTTGGTGAAATAGAGGGGGAGCCAGATTGAACGCGATGAGATCTACGATCAAGGATTCGGTTGGAGACAAGCTATTTATGATCGGCATTTATACAATATTAAGCCTTGTATTAATCGTAATCCTTTATCCGCTCATTTATATTCTAAGCAGTTCGTTCAGCAGTCCCTCGGCGGTCACATCCGGCCGGGTCTGGTTATGGCCTGTAGAATTTTCTTTCAAGGGATATGCAAGTTTGATGGATAATCCCAAAATCGTGACCGGCTATGCCAATTCGCTGTTTTATACGGCTGTCGGCACGACTGTCAGCGTAGCTCTTACGGTGATGATTGCTTATCCGCTATCGCGTAACACTTTTTTCGGCCGGAATGTACTGATGATGATGATTACGTTCACGATGCTGTTTAGCGGCGGCCTGATTCCTACCTACCTGGTTGTAAAGCAAATGGGACTTATCGACACGAGATGGGCTTTATTACTCCCTAACGCGATATGGGTATGGCAGGTGATCATTACAAGAACTTTCTTTCAAGCCTCGATCCCGGCCGAACTGATCGATGCAAGCGAAATGGACGGATGCAGCGATATGAGGTTTATGTGGAGCGTGGTGATCCCGTTATCCAAACCGATTCTTGCCGTTCTTGTGTTGATGTATGCGGTAGGTCAATGGAATGCTTATTTCGATGCGCTCATTTATTTGAAAACCGCTAACCTGTTTCCGCTTCAGCTTGTTTTGCGCAGCATTATCATTCTCAACAATAGCTCGAATGCGACGGATGCGTTAAAGCTGGTGGAAAGACAGCAGTTGGCGGAGCTTTTGAAATATGCCTTGATCGTCGTGGCAACGCTCCCCGTACTCATTATTTATCCGTTTGTGCAGCGCTACTTCGTACAAGGGATGCTGGTTGGTTCCGTAAAAGGGTAGCGGGAAGAGGGAACGATGCTCGCCTCGAAGAATTGAAAGGGGTGATCTCTATAGGATAATGACAAATGACATTCTTTTGCCTGGCAGACCAAATTAAAAAGGGAGCGGTTTTACATGAAAAGAAGATCAATCATCGCATTGGTTTTCGTCTTAATGGCAAGTCTATTTGCTGCCGCCTGTTCGAAAAACGACCAAACACCGGCATCGTCGAAACCTTCCGCAGAACCGGCATCGTCCAGTGCGGCACAAGCCGGCAAGCCCGTAGAGATCAGCGTTTTTGCCCAGCAGGCCAATGACATTGATCTGAATACGAACCTTTTTACGAAACATTTGGAAAGCAAATTCAACGCAAAGTTCAAGTTTGAGATTATCCCCTATGACGGAGCCAAAGAAAAGCGGCAAATTTCGCTTGCAAGCGGCGACTATCCGGAAGCGTATATGTTAACTGCCTATATCGATCAATTCTCGCAAGCTGATCTTCTGAAATTTGGCAATCAAGGTGTCCTGCTTCCGTTGAATGATCTGATTAATCAGTATGCGCCCAATATTAAAGCGGCGATGGAAAAGGATTCCACGTTCAAAAGCTTTATCACCGCCCCGGATGGTAAAATTTATGGACTTGGCGCTTACACACAGTGCTTCCATTGCTCATATCCGAACAAGATGTGGATCAATACGAGCTGGCTGAAAAAATTAAACCTTGAGATGCCAAAAACGACCGAGGATTTCAAGAAAGTGCTTGAAGCTTTCAAGAAAAACGATCCGAATGGCAATGGCAAAGCCGATGAAGTTCCGCTTAGCGGCTCGATCGAAGATTTCGGCGTGCGCGTCATTCCATTCCTGATGAACGGGTTCATCTACGACGATGACCGTAATTATTTGAACCTCGTTAACGGGAAAGTAGATACTGCGGCCAATAAGCCGGAGTGGAAGGAAGGACTTACTTATATTAAATCCTTATATGATGAGGGATTGATCGATCCCGGGGCGTTCACACAAAATGCCGAAGCCTTCAAGAAAATCGGCGAGAACGCAAACGGACAAATTTTAGGTGCGGGCGCCGGCATGCATCCTGCCATATTCGTGAACATTGATAAAGGAAATAAAAATTCCGCCGATTATAATCCTGTTCCTCCGCTTACAGGTCCTCATGGTTCATTGGCAACAAATGACGGAGGGGGTCTGACTCCGGGCGCCAAATTCGTCATTACGAACAAAGCGAGCAAAGAAGCGCAAATCGCATTGATCAAAATGGTGGATTACATGTTTACCATGGAAGGCCAAACGAATGCGGCATCGGGGATGGAAGGCATCGACTGGAGAAGACCGAAGGAAGGCGAGGTAGCGCTCGGCAAAGGCGTTAAGCCTCAAATTGCGACGATTCCTGCCGTTGACGGTCAGCCTCCCCGCAATGCAGGATGGAGCGGGATGGGCCATTTCTACCAGCCTAAGGAATACAGAGACAGCTTCGTGCAAGGGACAGATATTTACGACTCGGCTAACTACGAACGCAGACTGTACGATGCGACGCTCTTATATCAAGGCCATGAGCCGAAGGAACTTTTCCCGATGTGGGCGATTTGGATTGATCCTGCACTCACCGATGAGGCCAGTATTTTACAAACCAATCTTAAGAACTACATTGAGCAAAGCGCGCTTCAATTTATTACCGGAAACAAAGATCTGAATAAAGATTGGGACGCTTATGTAAAAGGGTTGGAGAATTTGAAACTCGGCAGGTATCTCGAAATTTTGCAGAAAGCGTATGATGCCGCCTCTTTTAAAAAATAGCGATGGTTAATGTCAGGTCAGGTGTTTTATCCGGAAATAAAGCATCTGACTTTTTTACGGCGAATTTATTGTGAAAAAGGGGATGAATGATGTGGCTGAACGATGGAATAAAACGAAAAGCCGGCATTTGGTTTTTGGATTCTTGCTGGCGCTGCTTGCCCTCTTGATTCCAAATACGACTATGGTGAACGCGGCCGATAACGGATTAGCTCAAAAACCGTACATGGGCTGGAGCAGCTACAGCATGCAGGTATATCAGAACAGCCCGAATTGGATAACAGCCGCACAAATTATGGCTCAATCCGACGCTATGCATAGGACACTGCAACCCCATGGCTATAATTATATCAATGTAGATGCGGGCTGGAGCGGCAGCACGGATGCATACGGACGGCCGCAACCGAGCACCGCGCTCTATCCGAACGGTATTGGCGAGGTCATTGATCATGTGCACAACAATGGGCAAAAATTTGGTCTTTATTTTATTCCGGGGTTGTCTCCCGCAGTTTACAACGCCAACTTGCCGATTTATGGAACCGCTTGCCATGCGCAGGATATTGTCGTTTTGCCCTTAACGACAGCGGATTATTGGAATTTGGGCTATAAGATTGATTTCTCGAAGCCGTGCGCGCAGAGCTATATCAACTCGATTGCCGATCAGATTGCCTCCTGGGGCGTCGATTTCGTGAAGTTTGACAGCGTAACACCGGGCTCCGGACATAACGATACGTCCATTGATGCGCGCGATGATGTCAGAGCCTGGTCCCAGGCGCTTAAGCCTCATCATATCTGGTTCGAGCTGTCGTGGGCGCTGGACATTAACTACGCGGACACCTGGAAGAAGTATGCGAACGGTTGGCGCGTCGAATGGGATGTTGAATGCTACTGCGGGAAAGCAGGTTTAACCAGTTGGGGGAATATCGCACGTCTATTTCCGAAAGCCGAGCAATGGTGGCGTTACGCCGGGCCTGGCGGTTGGAACGACTTCGACTCCCTGGACATCGGTAACGGTGCGATGGACGGCATCACGCCGGACGAGCGCCAGACGGCCATGAACCTTTGGGCAATGTCTTCAGCTCAATTGTACACAGGCAATGATCTGACGAATTTGGATAGTTACGGTATTCAACTGCTGACGAACGATGAAGTTATCGCTGTCAATCAGGCCGGTCATCCTGCACATCCGGTATCTACATCAACCGAACAGCAGGTTTGGTATGCCAATAACGGCGACGGAAGCTACACAGTCGGGCTGTTTAATCTTGGCAGCGCTAACGCGGCGGTCACCGTGAATTGGAGCGATATCGGGTTAAGCGGTGCGGCGTCCGTAAGAGATTTATGGAGCCATTCCGATCTTGGCGTTTATAACACAGGTTACAGCGCGACGAGTTTGGCGCCCCATGCTTCGCGGTTGTTGAAAGTGGTGTCTCAAGGAGGCGTATCCTCAATCAACGATGACGATACCGGCATTTCGTATACGGGCAATTGGCAGCGGGACCCGAATCGGGGGCTTGGTGTTGCGCAAACGCTGGCAATCGCAGTAACCGATTCCTTGGCACAGAACAGTGCGATTAGCCCGGCTGCGGCAAGCTTTGACAAGAAGCAGGATTTACAGGCTGATGTGATGACAACGATGACGTTGAACGGGAATACATTGAGCGGCATTGTGAACAATGAAACCGAATTGGCGCCTGGCACGGATTACACAGTATCCGGCAATCAGGTAATCATTAAGAAAGAATACCTGGCTTCCCAACCGGTGGGAACTACCCAGCTTACTTTCAATTTCAGTGCAGGAGCCAGGCCGATTCTCGCCATCGCAGTAAGTGACTCCTCACCTTTGAACAGCACCATCCTTCCATCGACGAGAAATTTTGATAAGCAGGCAACTTTGCAGGCGGATGTCACAACGACATTGAACCTGCAGGGCAATCAACTGATCGGTATCGTAGGCGGGGGAAATCCTTTGGCAGCTGGAACCGAATATTTCGTTTCAGGCAGCACAGTGACAATCAAAAAAGAATATTTGTTCAAGCTGCCGACCGGAACGAACAACCTGATTTTCAACTTCAGCGCCGGTCATGCCCAGACGCTCGCCATTGTTGTTAGCGATACCTCCCAAGGGGCCTCCATTACACTAAATAATGACGATCCTGGCATTTCCTATTCAAGCGCTTGGCAGCGAAGCACGAATCGGGGGCTTGGCGATTATTTAAATGACGTGCAATTCACCGAACGGAATGATGAGTACTTTGAATATGCGTTTAACGGGACGGGTATTGAATTGATTACAGAAATGGACGCCTCCCAAGGCGACATGGACATTTTTGTAGATAACGCCTTTAAACAAACGATAAGCACCTATTACACCAGCAGATTAGTTCAGCAGCCCGTATATGGCATTTCCGGATTAGCGAACGGTCCTCATACGATTAAAGCTGTCAAAAAATCGGGATCATATATGCTGCTGGATAAATTGAGAGTTTTAATCCCAGATCTGAGTGGTCCATCAACGGGAACTGCGCCAGTTATTGTAAATGACAACGATACGGGGATTACGGTTACCGGAAACATCTATTTGCCTGCGCAGCCGATACCGTCGATACCGTTGGCGTTCGCGGCTCAACTCGCTCCCGCATCCCAAGGCGCCGCGGCTTCCATTAACGATAACAATGCTGCGATTCAATATACGGGCTCATGGGGGTATAGCACGAATAGAGGGCTTGGCGATTACCAGAACGATGTTCACTTCACCGAGACGAACAATGATTATTTCGCCTATACCTTTAAAGGAACGGGGATTGAAGTCGTCACTGAGAAGGATTCTTCGCAAGGGGATATCGATATTTATATAGATGGTGCATTCCAACAAACGGTCAGCACTTATAACGCCAGCCGGTTAGCTCAACAAATCGTATACAGCATATATGGACTGCCGAACGGCTCCCATACTCTTAAAGCAGTGAAGAAATCCGGAACTTTTATGCTGCTGGATAAATTAAACATTGTTGCGGGGGATCTGATCACTCCGACTACAGGAAGTTTTGATAAAAAACCGGACGCGCAAGCGGATATTAGCATCACGTTGTCATTGGGAGAATACGCATTAGAGCGAATCGACAACGGCAAAAAAACACTTGTGCCGGGTATCGACTATACGTTATCAGGCAATAAAGTAACGATCAAGAAGGAATACCTTGCAGCGCAGCCTGTCGGCATTGCTAACCTGACTTTCATTTTCAGCGGAGATTATCAGAATGACGTGCATGTAACCGAAACCAACGGCGATTCCTTTGCCTACACTTTTAAGGGAACCGGAATTGATGTAATTACAGAAATGGATACCTCGCAAGGCAGCATCGATATTTACATAGATGGGGGATTCCGGCAAACAGTGAGTGCTTACAACGCTTCCCGCTTAGTCCAACAAAAGGTATACAGCATTTCGGGACTTGTGAATGGCTGGCACACGATTAAAGCTGTGAAAAAATCAGGAATCTATATGCTTTTAGATAAATTGAGCTTCGCCGTTGTACCAGGTCCGATAACAGCCACAGTGAGCACCGCCGATTATAAGGTAAAGCGCACAAAAGCCGCAATTAAAGGCAAGGTTGCAGCAGATGGGGGCGCCGCCGTCACATCACGGGGAATTGTGTACTCAACAGTGCCTTCTCCAGCAATTGACGATAAGGGATCATTACAAGTATCCGCCGGTTCCGGATTAGGCATGTTCAGTGCAAAGCTGACAAAATTAAAGCCTAATACAGTTTATTACGCTAGAGCGTATGCGACTAACTCGGCAGGTACGAGCTACGGGGCTGAGATACGTTTCATGACGCAAAAGAAATCCAATCAACAGGCTGAAAATTCGGATGACGATGATGCTGATATCGATATGAATGATCACCAAGACGTACTTAAAGACGAATAGAAGCACTAAGTCTATGCCTAAGGAAGCCGCGAGCCCTTCACTAGGTTAAAGGAGGGCTCACGCTTCTCATCAAATTGAAAACCCTCAATCATACATGATATATTTATGGGAAAAATGATGGGTGAGGGTTCGATGAGAAGCAAAATTAATCGAGTTAATTTAACGGATGAAATTTATCGGATTGTTAAAGAAGGCATACTGTCTCATAAATTAAAATCCGGAGAAAAAATAAACATTGACCAATTGGCACGCTCTCTGGAGGTAAGCAACATTCCTGTTCGCGAAGCGCTCTCCAGACTGCAATCGGAAGGGTATTTGCATGTTATTCCATTTAAAGGGATGTTTGTTAATCTAATGAGTATTAAAGACTTGAACGAATTATTTGAAATCAGATTGCAGCTTGAACCTCTGGCAGTAGAAAAGGCAACGCTTCTCATTCCCGATGACAAACTCAGGGGGCTGCTGGAAACAATGAATGCTCTTAAAATCAATGATTCCTCATACTCAGTTAACGGATTAGAGAGAATAACGGAAATGAATAGTTCCATACATGGTACTATCCTTGAATATTGTGATAATACAAATCTGAGGAATTTAGTTATTGGATATATTGAACAAATTCAAAGATATGTAAGCTTTATTCAATTAAATCTGGATGTAGATTTCACGAACGTGGAATGGTCGGAACATCATTCAATCTTAGAGAAATTAATGAAGCGGGATCCAAAAGGCGCCTCCGCAGCCATGATCCGTCATTTGCAAAGTTCCCAAAAAAGGACAAATGATCATTTTATTAACACGGGTAACTGAATTGACAATTGGGGGCCGAAGAATGATCGAAATATCAGGTAAGGAATCACAGGTCTCCGACGAAAAAAGAATCGTTTTTCTTGGCGACAGCATTACAGATGAAGGTACGTTTATCGCTTTTTTGGACGCATATTTCCATCTGTATGCTTCTAACATTCATTATACCTTAGTAAATCTGGGCGTTAGCAGCGAAACTGCCTCTGGATTAACAGAGCCGGATCATCCGTTTCCGCGTCCTTGTATCCTTGATCGACTGGCAAGGGCGCTGCAAGAAAGCAAGCCGGATTGGGTTGTTATGGGATATGGAATGAATGATGGCATCTACTCCCCATTTTCCCAAGAAAGGTTTCAAGCTTATCAAAATGGTATTCTTGCAGCAATCCGCACCATCCATCAATACGGAGCAAAAGCCTTCGTCATGACCCCTCCACCATTTGATCCAGAGTCTATAAGCGATTGCGTTCTATCTCGCGATGACCAAGAAGGATACAGCTATATAACTCCATACGAAAATTACAACAACGTGCTTCGAAACTATGCGAATTGGATACTTACTCTTGATATAATTGCCGATCAAGTTGTGAATATTTACGATCCGCTTCTTCAGATGAGAGAACTTGAACGAAAGATTAACCCTAGTTATCGTTCAGGTGATGGTATCCATCCTAACTCAGGCGGTCATTGGATAATAGCTACAACGTTATTAAGCAGTTTGTTTCATACATCTGTAAAACAAATTCCTGATTTTGTAGATCAACCGGAAAAATCGCAATTATTTCAGTTTGTTTTACAACGACACAGGATGTTAAGTTCCGCCTGGAAGGAGCATGTCGGCCATAGTAATCCTAATAAAGAGGAAGCCTTGCCTTTAGAAGTTGCCTTGAGCAGAGGTGAAGGAATAACAGCGCAAATTAAAGTGTGTGTTACGAATTCAAAAAAAAATTCATGATGATATATGATTTTTGAAAATTGCGCATCTTTTGATTGCGCAGTTTTTTTGTCGTTGAACAAGCTATATCCGCCTTCAATTTAATTCTGTATTGTAAACATTCATATTGCAATTGAAAAAAAGCTGTGATATATTATGTGTGTAAACGGTACCACATATTGAAATGCCAATAAATATTGGATTTTATTAAAGTTGCGGTAACGATACCATAAATATGAGGTTGGAAGTGAACCCAGGATGGCAACTATTCGCGATGTGGCCAAATTAGCCGGAGTCTCTGTTGCAACAGTATCTCGTTACTTAAATAAAAGCGGTTATGTAAACGCTGATACGGAATTGAAGCTAAAACATGCGATTGAAAAACTGAATTATATACCCAGTGTTGTTGCAAGGGGACTCGCTGGAAAAAGCACGAAAACAATTGCTTTAATTTTACCCGACATTTCAAATCCATTCTTTCCGGAACTGGCACGGGCGGTTGAAGATGTTGCCACTACATACGGATTCACCGTCATATTTTGCAATTCGGACAGTCAGGTCGGAAAAGAAAAGAAATATATAGATGCGTTGAAGAGTAAAAATATCGATGGGATTATTTTTGCCTCCAATACGCTGGGACTTGAAGATGTAGATAAAATGATGTCCTCTAACATTCCCTTTGTTTGTCTGGATAGGGCACCGACCAATACAACCTGCAGCGTTGTTCGTTCGAACAATCGTGAGGGTGGCCGACAAGCTGTAAAGCATCTTCTTGAGGCAGGCTGCAAGAAAATCGGGCACATTTATGGTCCCCAGGATCTGATCCCTGCAAAGGAGAGATTAATCGGATATGAAGAATCCGTACGAACGTTTGATTGGTTCAGCCCAAGCTTAATGGTTCAAGGGGATTTTGGGGTTCACGGTGGAATCCAAGCGACGGAACTGCTAATGAAGCGGCATCCTGATGTTGACGCTATTTTTGCCGGAAATGATTTAATGGCTGTCGGAGCTTTGAAAGCGCTGCATAGAATGGGCCTTAAAGTACCTGAACAAGTGGCTGTTTGCGGATTCGACGGTATTAACATGACCGAGATTACTGAGCCTGAATTAACTACAATCGCACAGCCCATCTATGATATGGGGGCTTTAGTTTCGAGGATTTTAATTAAGAAGATCGAAGGCACCATAGAAGAGGACAAAATTTATGAGCTGGATGTCAGAGTAATCCCAAGAGATTCAACGAAAAGGAGCAGATAACATGAAGGCGCCTCATATAGTTGTAATTGGCAGTTTGAATATGGATATCGTTATTGAAGCGGACAGATACCCGCAACCGGGAGAAACGATTCTTGGCTCAAACGCCAAATTCATACCGGGCGGCAAAGGTGCCAATCAAGCGGTTGCGGCCGCAAGGCTGGGAGCAAGAACGACGATGATCGGAGCTGTCGGAAATGACAGTTTCGGTCAAGAGCTTCTACAAGCTTTAGATAATAATAAGATTAGCAGAAACTCAGTTAAGATCGTGGATGGCACAGCATCCGGAATAGCTTCCATCTATCTTTCAAATGGAGACAATAGCATCGTCGTTGTCCCGGGCGCCAATCATCAATTGCTGCCAGGCGATATCGATCAGCATGACGACATTATCCAGGATGCGGATATTGTTCTGCTTCAGTTGGAGATTCCTTTAGAAACGGTTGTTCATGCTGCGAAAAAGGCAAAGTTATTTGGAAAGACGGTGGTCTTAAATCCGGCACCCGCTCAGTTGTTGCCAGATGAACTGTTAAGCAATGTAGATTACATCACTCCAAACCGATCTGAATTGTGCTTGCTTACAGGGATTCATGCAGATGGCGATGAGTTGGAAACAGCAATGACAAGCTTGATGCAAAAAGGGGCAAGCAACGTCATTACGACTCTGGGTGGTGACGGATCTGCCTTTTTAGAAAAAGGTGAGCTGCACAAAGTACCCGGTTATAAGGTGCCTGTTGTCGACACGACAGGGGCAGGGGATTCGTTTAATGCAGGTCTAGCTTTTTCGCTTGCCGGGCAAAATAACTTGGAACAATCCGTGTCATTTGCGGCGAAGGTATCTGCGCTGGCCGTTACGAAGTTTGGGGCTCAAGCCGGAATGCCAAGCATAGAGGAAGTGGAGCTATTTTCGAAAAATTCCAAGGGAGAATCAACATGAAAAAGATTGGAATTTTAAATAGCGAGATTTCTAAGGTGATCAGTGAACTTGGGCATACCGATACCATTGTCATTTGTGATAGCGGGCTGCCTATTCCTGCCCATGTAAAACGAATCGATCTGGCCTTGAAACAAGGCATTCCTTCTTTTATGGATTGTTTGGAAACCGTGCTTTTGGAAATGCAAGTTGAGCAGGCTTTCGTGGCCCGTGAAATGGAACAGGTAAGTTCCAAGCTAAAGAAGCAAATGGAACCATCGTTGAATGGGATAAATGTCTGCGAGGTCAGTCATGAAGAACTGAAGGCAATGACACATCAAGCTAAAGCAATTATAAGAACAGGCGAGTTTACTCCATATGCCAATGTCATTCTTCAGGCTGGAGTTATCTTCTGAAAGGAGGAATTGGAATGACGTCCAAGCTGTTGGAAATGAAGGGAATCAGTAAAAGCTTCCCTGGAGTTAAGGTGCTGGAACAAGTTGAATTCTCCCTGAATCGCGGAGAAGTTCATGCGTTGATGGGGGAAAACGGCGCCGGCAAATCTACGCTGATGAAAATATTGGGCGGGATTTATACAAAAGATAGTGGAACCGTTTCCGTTAGTGGAACTGTCTACGACATAAATACACCTTCTATGGCACAAAATTTAGGCATTGTTATTATTCATCAAGAGCTGAATATGATTCCGCACTTAACGGTTATGGAAAACATTTTTCTCGGTCGTGAATTCACTTACGGAAAGTCAAGGCTAATTAACTGGAAAAAGATGCGGCAGGAGTCCAATCGCTATTTATCCCAATTGGGCTTGAATATAGATCCGGGTACTATCGTCAATGAGCTTTCTGTAGGCCAGCAGCAAATGGTGGAAATTGCGAAAGCTTTATCAATGAATGCCGAAATTCTCGTTTTGGATGAGCCGACGGCTGCACTCACGGACCGTGAAATCGAAGCGTTATTCGAGGTCATCGCTTCATTGAAAGAGAAGGGTGTTGGAATGATCTATATTTCCCACCGGATGGAAGAAATATTCAGGATTTGCGATCAGGTCACGGTCATGCGGGATGGACATTATATTGGAACCGAATACATTGCAAATACGACGATGGACAAGCTCGTCAAAATGATGGTAGGCAGGGAAATTAAAGATCGTTTTCCTAAAGTGAAAGTCGCCCTTGGAGAAGAGAAACTGACGGTCAATGGGTTGACACAAAAAGGGAAGCTTCATGATATTTCCTTTTCAGTAAGAGCAGGGGAGATTGTAGGGATAGCCGGCCTAATGGGTGCCGGAAGAACCGAACTGGCGAAAGCACTATTTGGAATAACCCCGATTGATCGGGGGACGATATCCATTAACGGTCAACCGGTCTCGATTCGAAAACCGATTGATGCTATTCAAGCAGGTATTGGCTTAGTTACGGAAGACCGTAAAGATGAAGGTCTGCTCCTTGCTCATTCTGTTAACGACAACCTGGCCCTTCCGAACTTGAAGCTATTGTCCTCATTCGGTTTCATGAACCGTTCAAAGGAGAGGGAGCTGTCCGAATCCATGATTAAAAAGCTGCTGATCAAAACGCCGAACAGTGAGCAGAAGGTCGGCTCTCTTAGCGGAGGCAATCAGCAAAAGGTGGTTATCGGAAAGTGGTTGGCGACGAATCCGCAAGTACTAATCTTGGATGAGCCAACGCGCGGAGTCGATATCGGGGCGAAGAAAGAAATCTATGATCTTATGAATGAGCTTGCTTCGCAAGGCGTAGCTATTCTAATGATTTCGTCCGAGCTTCCCGAAGTGTTGGGAATGAGTGACCGCATACTCGTCATGCACGAGGGTAAAATAAGCGGTGAATTTAAGCAAGAAGAAGCAAATCAGGAAAACATTATGTTAAGTGCAACAGGGGGAGGGAACCGGCATGCAGGTTGATGGTAAAATTTTAAACAAACCCCAAATCGGTAAGTTTCAGAGTCTGGGACCTTTATTGGGATTGTTTCTGATAGTTGTAATTTTGTCGGTAGTTAGCGGTGATTTTTTAACCGTCGGTAATATTTTTAACGTTCTACGTCAAATTTCGATTAATGCTCTTATCGCCTTCGGTATGACCTTCGTTATTTTAACGGGAGGCATCGACCTTTCTGTAGGATCCGTACTGGCTTTATCAAGCACTTTTACGGCAGGCTTAATGGCAAGCGGTATGAATACGTGGCTGGCTGTAGGGATCGGTCTCATTGGAGGAATGGTCATGGGGGCGGTCAACGGTATTGTGATCACGAAAGGTAAGGTAGCTCCCTTTATCGCGACTTTGGCAACAATGACAGTATTCCGCGGACTCACCTTAGTTTATACGCAGGGAAAGCCAATCACGGGCTTCAAAGAGGATTTTGCCATATTAGGAAAGGGATATTTTCTGCAAATTCCAATGCCGATTATTTGGATGGTCATTGCATTTGCAGTATTATATATCATCTTAAAGCATACAACTTTTGGCCGGCGTGTTTATGCGCTCGGCAGCAACGAGGAGGCGACTTGGCTTTCAGGAATCAGCACATCGAGAGTAAAAATTATGGTGTACTCGATAAGCGGTTTATTAGCTGCAATTAGCGGTATCATTCTAACTTCCAGATTGAACTCCGCGCAACCGACAGCAGGAGGAGCGTTTGAACTGGATGCGATTGCAGCCGTCGTCCTTGGCGGAACTAGCTTATCAGGGGGAAAAGGTTGGATTGTCGGTACATTAATTGGCGCCATGATCATAGGCGTGTTGGATAACGGTCTTAACCTACTGAATGTATCGTCTTTTTATCAACAGGTTGTCAAAGGTATCGTAATCTTAATCGCAGTCCTGTTAGACCGATCAAAGTCTCGTAAATAAAATTCATTAAAGGGGAGTTTACAATGAAAAAAATGAATCTCATTTTGTCTGCCGTAGTAGCGGTGTTCCTGGTTCTGGCCGGCTGTTCGACGCAATCCAAGCTTGAGGAAGGAGCTTCCACGAAACCGTCTGCTACAACGGACAGCAAGGCGGCTGCCGGTAAAATGACAATCGGGCTTTCCGTTTCCACACTGAATAATCCGTTTTTCGTTACTTTGAAGGATGGTGCGGATAAAGCGGCAAAAGAAGCCGGCGCGAATTTAGTTGTAGTAGATGCGCAAAACGATACAGCGAAACAAATCAGCGGTATTGAAGATTTAATCCAGAAAAAAGTAAATATCATTCTGATAAACCCGACAGATAGCGATGCTATCGTAACTGCCGTACAAGCTGCAAATAAAGCCAATATTCCTGTCATTACAGTGGATCGCGCAGCAAATGGCGGACAAGTTGTTACACACATTGCATCTGACAATGTGAAAGGCGGCAAAATGGCAGGCGACTTTATTTTGAAAGCGCTTGGCGATAAAGGTAATCTTGTGGAACTTCAAGGAATTGCAGGAACTTCCGCAGCGCGTGACCGGGGGAAAGGTTTCCATGATGCTGTGGATGGAAAAGCCGGCGTAAAAGTAATTGCTTCCCAACCTGCTGATTTCGACCGTGCAAAAGGCCTTTCCGTTACGGAAAATATTTTGCAGGGAAATAAAGATGTTCAAGCTATATTTGCCCATAATGATGAAATGGCATTAGGTGCACTTCAAGCTATTCAAGCCTCGGGTAAAAATATTTTGGTCGTTGGTTTTGATGCTACAGATGACGCAGTGAAAGCCGTAAATGACGGGAAATTGGCAGCAACCGTTGCTCAGAAACCGGCATCCATCGGAGATACAGCGGTGAAAACAGCGTTGAAAGTGTTGAAAGGTGAACAAGTAGAGAAGTTTATTCCGGTAGATTTGGATTTGATCACGAAAAAATAAGAATCAGTAAATATTTTGCCAATTTGGCGAATATTGAGTGGCGATGAGCCACTCTTTTTGTTATTGTCAGGATAGAGTTAGATGTTAGTAAGATTGAAAAAATAACGGTAATCAAAGGAGACAGCCATGTGCCGAAATATCAAAACACTATTCAACTTCGATCCTCCCGCTACCGACGATGAGATTGAGGCAGCTTCGCTCCAATTCGTGAGAAAGATTTCGGGCTTCACCATGCCTTCTAAGGCGAACGAGGAGGCGTTCAATCGCGCCATTATGGAGGTGTCTGCGGTTGCCCGGACTCTGTTAGACTCACTGGTCACCAATGCCGAGCCACGCAATCGTGAGATCGAAATGGAACGCGCTCGTGCGAGATCTGCGAAAAGATTCGGCATCGGAGATGATTAAAATACATGGAGAAACACTTCAAGCCACCGAAAATCAAGCAACTGATCGAAACATAATTTGCAAGACGAGGATAGGGTTAACACGGCTCTATCTTTTTTTTCATGCCCATCAAAATGAAATGCTTCATGGAACCGAAATACTCTGGTTGGAATATCTGGACTATTACTATCTCATGTGTAAAAAGCAAGCTATGGGACGACTTGTTTCAAGTGGCAATTGAAAAGTCGACCACATACAAGGAATTTTATGGATAATTTGAAGCGGGGAATATATACTGAGGATACGGGTATTAGGTAAAAATTTTATAATTACAATTCAAGAAAATGAAGTGGATCGAGTAAGTTTGGTTTCATCATTTGTAGTTAGAGGTGATTTGATTGAAGACATTTGAAAAACGATTCAAAAAAGTAACTGTGAATGGTTTTCATTTCCATTGCGTAATTAATGAATATTTTAGAAATGAGTTTGTCTCTTTTCGGGTATATCCTAGTAATACCAAGACATCTTTTTTTGAAGTATTCTTCTCATGGAAAGAATCATGGTACTTCAACCTTAACTTACCATCTACATGTACAACTTTAATAAAGTATGCTATTGAAAATGGCTGGGTCTACGATCAGGAGAAACAACAGATGAGTATACGACACGGCGACTTTCTTAGAAAATTAATAGAATTACAAGATTGAATACAAAATTAAATGGAAAAAGATTTACAATGAAAACTGACTTTCATTGTATTAGACAGAGGTGAAATAAATGATTTGGGGAGTGATTAGTCAATGACGACATCTTGCGAAATGGAACTAATTCAACGAAGGATTGAAGATGGAGATACTTCCTTGACTGATAACGATATTGTTGAAAAGTATATTTCTTGGCTTCCTAGCTACAATTGTACTACAGCCGCGGAAGGATATTTTTCATTTCTTTCGTCAGTTGCAACATACAAACCTCAATTAATCGAGCCTCTTTTAAAGAAAGCAGTAGAACCAGTTTACTTTTTAGGTTATGAGAATTCCGAGGGTATTATTAGCTGGGCGAGTAAATTTACTGAAAGTAAGAATGTTATCTACATGCCTTCTGATTTAGGTAAAGTATGGCTACTTCAAGAATTACCAAATTACAAAGAATTCATTGGAAAATGTCTGATAGAATATATGAATGAATAAAAATCAGGATTTGATTAGAGGAGCATGGATGAAGATTTTCTTTTCCATAGTACTTTGATGATTTCCCCACTAATGGAACAATACGTTCCTGCAGCTCTACGATGAGCGATACAGTGATTATTAATTTTGAAATGAATTCATTAATCGGAGGGGCTTGGATGAAAAGCAAGCAGTATTCCATTTGGATTGAGGCGGAACAGTGGGCTGAAGGAGAGTGGAACATCCATGATGATAACACTGATGCAATAGTCATGTTTGAAGATGGCTCAAGATGGGTTGCTTCATTTTATACATACAAAAACATTCAAACGCTTGCTGAAAAGAATCAACATACTGGCGAATGCTTACATGGAAAGTACTATTGGGGAAGTGACATGCTACTTGTAGATGAGTGTAGTCGTAATCGCATTGAAGAAGTGATTGAACATCTAATAACCCAAGGTGATTTTGAAATGATATTCGATAAGTGTAATGAATCCATTTGTACGAATGAAAGCACTATTTTATAGAAGGGTTAGGTCGATGGGCCTATGACCAATTTGGTACCTCAATATCTCTTTCACTATTTTGAGAAATCCCAAGGGGAATTCAAGGGTTTATCAAGCCTGTCAGTTTCAGAAGCAGAGGTAGTTTTGACGGAATACGCCAAAAAAATAAAACATTCGCAAGTAAAAGAGCAGACAATTATATTGAAGTACGCTTTGAATTAGAGAGTAAGATTAGACAGTTATTTATTCAGAAGGGTGGCGAACCCAAAACTAAGTTTCCTTATTACATGACACTAGGTTCATGCGCTTGGCTAAAGGAATGGTATATAGAAGGCAGCCTAGTTCAAATACCGCTAACATTGCTCGATTCGAAAACAATCAGTTTCACTTACGGTGACTCATTTCCCGCCATGCGTTTTCAAGATGGCAAGCCCTATAGAGGACAAGTGTACGCCATAGAGGAACTTCCAAGATTGATTGAAACTTTTGGTTTGCCCCAAATCTGGAATAATGATGGTAAATTAGGACCTGAAAGATATATAGAAGCACAAGTTTGGGATGATATCGTATTGGAATACAGGTAAAAGAGCAATTTTATGTGAGGTGAAACATAATGCAGAAAGCATTAATTCTGTATGCTTACACTGAAAAAAAGAATAACTTAAATGAACTCAACCAATTATTGAATGAGGGATGGAAAGTAATTAGTCAAAGTGCAATGGGGGGCGGTGGTGGAAACAGCTTTGTATTTTCTTTGGTGATTTTAGAAAAAGTGTAAATAACATAAAACATGGATTTTATTGAACTAGGCAGCATACCTCTGTTGGGGAGATAGTGGTAAGAAGGTTATTGGTTGAAGAATGGGAGGAAGATAGTGTGGGTTCAAGAATAATGCACGTGATTATTGCTCATAGAATTGCAGAGTGTCTGTCGATAGATGATAGAACACCATTTTTACTTGGAAGTATTGCTCCAGATGCTGTTTCACCAAAGGACACATCACATTTCTATGTAGGTGATCCACGAGATTATTCTAGAAGCATTGATTACAATGGATTTTTATATAAATATAGTTCACATGAGGAAAGTTATTATATATTAGGGTATTTTACACATTTAATCGCTGATCATATATGGTTGAAAGGTTTTTATTTACCGTGGTTGAGAAAGAGAATGGAAACTAATAAAGAAGTATTAAATTTGTACCATAATGATTTCAGATTACTAAATGGGAAATTATTGGAATACTATGGCTTCAAAGATGAATTGGGAAAAACGCTTTTTTCTATTCCAACAATTTTTGATTTACAAGAGGTTAAGTATAAAGATGTCGAAGAATTCATCCATATGTATTGGGAGATTTGGAGTATGATACGAAAGTAGTAAATGAAAAACTAAATATATTTACGTTTGATCAGATAGTTGGTTATATAGAGACATCAGTTGATGTGGGGTTATTGAATATAAAACATTATTCCTCAACGAAAAGATAACGATAGTTCAATAAAAGAGAAGTTTCATGATAAATATGCCTTAGAAATAATATAAATTTTCTAGAAAACTAATATTTTATGAGGTAATATGACTTATCAGATACCCGATTATTTTAGATATGACTTTGAGGATAATGATAGTAAATATATCAAGAAACAGCGTTATGAACTCGCGGCAATTGAGAATGAGTGGCCGTTCATTCCTGAAAGATATGGTTATTATCCAATTGATAGTTTTACAGCTAGTCACAGAGGTTTCTATTGTTTGTATGAAGTTGATGACCAACAACTACTTCTCAAGTCTTTCTTTGTAAATTTGGACTGCTCGGTTTACAATCCTCCTAACTTGAATGGTGTTTCTGGAAAGAATAATAATGGCGTTTTCTGGGAGTATAAAGAAGTGGACTTACCTATAGAGTATTCGGGAGGCATTATTCTATGTGATGAGTTAGTAGGTCAAGGCTATTTATTTAATGGTTATGATTGGACACATCATTTTCAATATGTTACCGAGTTACGGTTTGAAAACGGCTTTCTGAAAAGAAAAATAGATCACAGTGAAACGATGAAAGAGATTAGGGGTTTTACGGAATTAGATTTCAAAGATAAGGAAGATCTAGTAGTTGATCATTTTTCAAAATACTCAGGGAAATGGATTGATTATTACAAATAAAATAATACTTTCGTTAGAAAAGGAAAACTGGTCTCTGACAAACGAGTTTATATTATGCGCGAACATAACTGGTCTTTCGCTGCATGGGAAATATCAGAATCGAAGGTGAAATTGGCGAGAAAGCTTTGGTTGTACATGTATTTAATGAGTCCGACAATTTTGAACCGATATTAATGCCAATGCACGAAGTTAGAGAATGTGTTGATAAATTAATAAAATTGTATACGTGGGATTTGATCACTATTGCAATTTCACCTTACTATTGTGGGGGAATATTAGAAGCTGAGTCATTATTGGATAAAGTATTAAAAACAATGGGAATAAATTTGTTACAATTGCGACGCTGGTAATAAAACGAGTCTTTTATTAGGAGATTGAAACTAAGTTTCGGAGTTTATGTCGGGAGAATGTCCATGAGTTATTACGAAGAAGCTGTTAAGAGAATTAAGAATGTGGATGCGAATCTATATATTGGAATATCAAAAAAAAGATATGAAGAGGTAAGATCTAGAGGGGAATATGAAGCAGATTCTATATTAATTGCTGAGTATTATCGAAGAGTTGGCGTTTTTTTGCGGTTTATCTCAAAGGAAGCCACAAGTATTTATATGGGAATGGACTTGTTAATTGGTTATAAAATGGACGAAAATGAATGGGACAATTTCCTAATAACATTTCCAAACCTTAAAGAGATCGATATTTTGCTTATGAAAATATTAAGCATCCACTATCTGAGATGGTGTTCTCTGCTTGATAGTGGTAACTTGATTGCATTACGGTTCCCATATATATATGAACCGATGATCAAATTGTTTGAAAGAGGCGGCGGACAGATTAGCACACATCACCACGAACTTGTTGGCGGATTTGGAGCTTTTTCTCGTTCAATTGATGCAAGAAGAGGCGACATGAAACCTTTCGACATAAGTGATCATGCTCTTAAGCTTATAATCAATGAGGTAGCACACGCAGAAGCGTATCTGGCCGAGTATAAAAGAGGTAGTCGAACAGAATATACTTGTACACGCTGTGGCAGCAGATTATTGATTCAGTCAAACATAACTGACTATGGTTATCAATGGTATAAAATTAAGTGTGAATCTGATGATTGTTTTAATAATAATTTCTCATGATATTTCAAAAAGAAACGAATCTTTTATCGCACAAAAGGAGTACGTAATATTGTAACGTCTTTGTAAAGGACAATAAACTTCATGAAGGAAGTCAAATGGAAAACAAATTAATTTTATATGGTTTCAAGAAAACTCCTTACTCTCATTCTTTTGTGCCTGTTCCTGATATTATTAATGCGGAATTTAAGGATGCGACAGTGATTAACGAGCACTACAGTAAGGAAAAAGTGATCTATCAGATTTACTACTTGGACGAAAACTATTATGAATTTATCATCCGAATTATCATCTTATATCCCGATGATTCAATTACCATTATGGCAGATGAAGCTAATATAGCACTCAGAACTTATCAAGCCTTGTATAATAAGTTGCTAAATGGAGACTCAGGTTAAATAAACGAAATTAATGAAGCAAACATGAAATCGAAGTTTCATGGGGAGTGACTAGTTAATGACGACATCTTGCGAAATTCAACAGCGTATGTATTAGTTCGTGGGCAAGTGACACTGCGTGAAGACCCTTTTTTATCACCATGTATGCCAGTAATTGAAGACGAATGTTTTTGAATGATTACACGATTTTATTTGAAGGATGAAATGAATGACGATACCCATTTTTCGGTATTTCATGAATCAATATCGTGATTTACTGCAAATGTCGCTTGCAGACAACATAGCACTTTTCGGCGAGTCAGAGTCAGAGCAGACAAAGAAAGAACTTCTTAAAGAAATTAAAATGATTGAGGAACATCTAAAACTGGAAGATTGGGAAATGGATAACTTTGTCGCTCTTTTATGTAATAAATACAGCAAGAGGGGGATTAAAAAGATTGTTCAAACTATACAGAGAGAGTTAAAAGTATAAAAAATGAAATTGACAGAACTAAGAAAGATATGGTTCATGATGCTGACGCTACATTTATCTTGAAAATAGCTACTCAAATTAAATGATTTTTAGAAAGGAAGAGAACAATTTTGAATAATAACAACATGAATGGAACTCTAGGTCCCCAATTAGAACTCGTTAAAAATGAAGGAAATTCTTTTAGTCAACCTGTTTGGCAATTTATATTGTTATCTCTACTCACGTTTGGAATCTATGATATTTATTGGTATTATCGCAATTGGAAGCATTTAAAAGTTTATAAAAATTTAGAATTTAGTCCTGGTTGGAGAACAGTAGGTTTGTTTATCCCCATTTATGGATTCATAGTCATTTATCATGCCCATAAAGATTATCGGGATTTAATAAAAGAAGAAGGAATAAATCGAGATATTTATCCCGGACTTATTGTCCTAGTGATTATTGTTACTTATGCTTTAGCTAAATTACCCGATCCTTATTGGGTATTAAGTTTTTTAGGAATAATCCCTCTAGCTCTAGTTCAAAGAACATTAAATGAATTGTGGAGTAAAGTGCAACCAGATTTAACTCATAGAACAGGATTAAGCGGTAAACAAATTTGTATTGTGGTATTGGGGGCATTAGTTTGGGTTTTAACTATTATGGGAATGATTTTTCCAGAATAACTACAGATATGCGTTAGAATCTTTTGATTGTTCAGCACATGCCGAGTTAATAATTGATCTTTTATTAAGCGAAGATAGTTTTGAAGTAAGCAGATAATCATTTTTACTACTAGAGTCCAATGTAAAAAGCACATGTTCATTGTCATCCGTTTGGCGATGAAAGAATCTTTGCTCATTTGGCTTTTAAGCAATACATGATTGAGCATCCAGACGACGCAAAAGCCTATGGAGAATTAAAGCTGAAACTTGCCGCGCAGTTTCCCAACGATATTCATTTGTATCAGAGTGGAAAAGAAAACTTTCTTAGTGAGATGGTCAATAGCGCGATGATATGGGCCAAGAAAAGAGACGAAAAATTTTATGATAATCATGATTAATGGCGCATTTGGAGTTGGAAAGACAACTGTGGCGTCCAAATTGCTTGAAAGAATACCCAATAGCATGTTGTTTGATCCTGAAGAGGTTGGCTACATGCTTAGAAAGATAATAACGGATGAAATGAAAGACAACGGTGAGCGAACAGACAACTTTCAAGATTTATCGTTATGGAGAGTGCTTGTAGTTCAAGTGGCACAAGCGCTTAAGGCGAAGTACAATAAGAATTTGATCGTACCGATGACGATTTATAATCAGAATTATTTTCGTTACATTTATGAGGGGTACAGGGAAATTGATAATCAGATATACCATTTTTGCTTAATGGCTAAGAAAGACACGATATATGAACGCTTGAGGAAGCGTGGTGAAACTGAAGGAAATTGGTGCTTCCAGCAGACGGAGAAATGCTTGGATGTATTTCCAGACAAATGCTTTGAGGAGCATATTCATACGGATGAGATGAACATTGAAGATGTAATAGAAGTAATTGTAAGCCAAATCAATTGATACAGCACGAGAAAAACATTCTAATGAAAGAGTAGTAGGTACAGTTGATGCCATGGTAAATAAAAATAATTTGCTTCAAACGTCTGCGATAAGGCTTATAAAAGGGCAGATTTATTAAACTAGGAGAGCGAATATCGGTGATACATATTGGATTGGACTTCGATGATACATTAATGGACACAAGATAATCTATTGTGAGTGTTTTTAATAAACAATATAATCGCAATATCATGTTCGATAAGATAATTGATGATTTAGTAACACAAAATGAAGACTCCGTTAATAAAACATGGATTTCATATATGTAATCGCTTAGAAAACATCGTAAAAGATTATGCGAAAAAAATATTGACCTTTACCTTGGGGAAATCTTTTATGATATATGCAGAATCCTAACGAAAAAAAGAAAGGAGATTCTTGTAGTGTTAACAATAGGTCAAATGGCTGGTATATTCAACGTGTCCACAAAGACGCTACGCCATTACGATACCATCGAATTGTTTAGTCCTATTAAAACTGGTGAGGATAATCAGTACCGCTATTACGGTCTTGGACAGCTTGCTGAACTTCGACGGATTATCTGGTTACGGTCTATGGGTGTTAGTGTGGAAACGATTCGTGCTTTGAAATTGAGTGGAGTTTTACAAGACGATGAGAAAGTTAAGCCTATGTTAGAAGAACATGCACAAAAAATCCGTTATGAAATAGAACGACAAAATCAATTGTTAATCAGTTTAGAACGAATGATGAATCATTTTAATAAAACAGGAGGAATTAAAATGGAGCCTAAGGTATTGAAAAAGGCATCTTTTACTGTCGTAGGTTTAAATTGGAGCAATCAGGAGTTAAATGAAGGCATCGGGATACCAATGCACTGGAATCGTTTCATGTCACGAGCGCACGAAGTAACTGGAAGGACGAATCCAAACGAACTTTACGGCATCGGTATTCCACAAGAATCAGGCGAATTTGTTTACATCGCTGGATTTGAAGCTTCGCCAGAGAAAATTCCAGAGGGCATGGTCGCAGTCACAGTGCCAGAACAAACTTATGCCATTTTTACCCACACAGGGAATCTTGATCACATCTGGGAAACCAAAGAAACAATTTACAGTACACTTCTTCCACAGTATGGTCTCGTACCATCCAATACAATAGTATATGAGTTATACGACCATCGCTTTAGAGGTCCCCACCATCCGGAAACGCAGATTGATCTTTATGTACCTGTACAATGAAAGAGAAGTAAGGTGAAGGAGGGAGTAGAATGCAGTTACGTGAATCAGGAATTATCCTATTTTGTGAGCGGTTTGATGCTGCAGTAGAGTTTTATACAGACAAGATGGGTTCTTAATATCCGTGAGCAAAAAGAAGATCTAGCTGTACTTGATTTTGGTGGCAGTTATCTTATGATTGAGGATAATGGTATTGCATCTGTAACAGCAAAGATAAGAGCGCAAAATCCAACGGTGATAAGATTTAACGTTTATGATTTTGATGAAACAGTTCAAGAAATGATTGAGCGTGGGGTAACTGTTGAAGTTCACTCACTTAATTGGGGCAAGATATCTTGATAAGAGAAGCCCTTCCACAAGACAAAGATGCAATTCAGCGACTTTATGAAATTTTAGTTCCAAATGAACCAATCAATGTGTTGCCAGAACGTATTGAGCAGATTCGAAATGATGCAAACAACTTTCTATACGTGTATGAGGAAGCAGGGCATGTTCTAGCAACAGTATTTTTAACAATCTGTCTTGACCCTATGTTTGGGTTTCGATCTTACGGGGTAATTGAAAACCTTATTGTTGATGAATCATTACGTGGAAAAGGTATTGGGAAGAAGTTATTAAATCATATTGAACAGGAGAATAATGGAGGGGACTGCTTCTTATTGATGCTTCAAAGCAATTCCCTTCGTTTGGATGCACATAAATTCTTCGAAGCTAATGGTTTTAAGGGTTCAATAAGTAAAGGATTTAAAAAATATTTAAAGGGTAATAAATAGGGTTCTGTGAACCATACATAAAACTCCAATTTTATATAATATCAGGATTCATCCTAAATATCATAAAAGAGTTTATAGCGAAAGAGGGGAACCAATATGGTTGCAGGTATTTTATCAATAATTTATCCTGGTACTGGCCAACTATATAATGGACAAATCAGAAAATGGTTTAATTATACTTGTCTTCAAATTTTATTGACTATGCTTTTTCCTCCAATATTAAGGATAGCGTTGTTGTTCACAAGTTATTTAACTTTTGTTGGAATTTTTACTCTAATATTGCTTCCATTTGCTATTGCTCCTGTTGGTTTACTTTTATATGGTTTTATATATTTGCCAAGAAATTTTGCATATGAAGATGCTATTATGACAGCAGAAATTCTGGCATTAAACCAAGAAACGAAATACAAGGGGCATTTTAATAGCTTACAATTATTTGTAATTGTTGCTTTAGTTGCATTAATTGAAATATTAATAGCGCTATTTTTGTTCAAGTATTTTTGGGAAATAACTGAGCATATGATTTGGTAATTTTAAATTATTGAATCTGAATGTCATAGTGGATTATTTATCAAAGAGTTACTGGGCAAGCAAGAGACCCATAAAAAGAATAAGAAAATCAATTGAAAACTCAATTTGTTATGGAGTATATCACGGAAGTAAGCAAATTGGATTTGCCCGAGTAGTAACAGACGGTGCAACAATGTATTGGTTATGCGATGTATATATTGATGAAGAGTACAGAGGAAAAAACATTGGGAAGAAATTAATCGAATCACTAACAACATCAGAAGAACTAAAGGAGTTAACAGGGATTTTAGGAACACAAGATGCACATGGGCTATACGAATCGATTCCTAGAAGTCCTTTATTTCAGTATTCTGCACGATTTATGGCTTTCACGAGTAACGATGATGACTAAAGGAAAAAGCATATTCAAGGGAGCGCCTCTTTTACGGCGTTCCCTTTTTATATAGATACTTTTCAAGAACCGGTTGCCCCGAAGTCCGGAGCAACCGGCTTGGGGATTAAAACATGTCAAAGGTTATCGCCCTCGCCAATCAGAAAGGTGGCGTGGGCAGAACGATAGCAGCGATCAACCTCGGCAGTATGTGTCTACTTGACAGGGGGGCCTTCGCTAAGCACCATCTTCGAATGGTTAAGCAAGATTCTCTTCCGTTATTTCCACCGCTCCAAATGGAGGTTAACAAATTGCTCCATTGAGACTGGGCTTTGACCTGTTATTTTTTTCACCGTATCCGTGACCTGATCTTCTATGCCTTCTTCCCTGATGAATAGATCCAGTCCTGCGAGAGCAGCTGCATAGTCTTCCGGTAAACCCGCCTGCATCATGTTATTCTTCAGTTCTTCAACAGATAACGACTGATGCTGTATGGAGTGATCAAGGAATCGACTGATGATGTCAGCAACTTGCCCATAGGACAATGTCTCCGGCCCCGTAATGATATGTGCTGTATTATGGGGTACAACATCTGTAAGTGCATGGACGGCGACTGCTGCGATGTCATCTGCACTGACAAACCCGATTTTCCCGTTACCGGCAGCACTAAAGATTTTCTTACTCCGCTTTATCGTCTCTCTATGTGGTCCCTCTGTAAAATTCTCCATAAAATAAGACGGCCGCAAAACAGCCCATTCGGGAACGAGCTCCTTTAAGGTTTGATGTACCTTGCCAAATATAGGACCATCCTCATCTATGGAAGCGCTGCTGAGCAGAACAAATCGCTTAACACCCTCCCATAGCGCTTCCTGAATAAAGGGAATCATCACCTTCTCCGGATTCATGTCCAGTCCAGGCACAACAAGATATACATTGTTCACATTCTTCAGCGCGGCAGCAAACGTCGAGGAATTATACCAATCAAAGTGAACATAATCGTCGCCATGAATAGAAGTTGGCTTTTTTCTGCCTGCCATGCGAACTGGATACTGCTTCTCCCGTAACAAGGCTGCAATCCGGCTGCCCGTCTTACCATTGGCTCCTGTTATGAGTGTTAAAGGTCTATTTTCGATCATGTTTATTTCCTCCTAAAAAGTTCAGAACTATTATTTAGACTAATCGGTCTGAAAAGATGAAAAAATAAACGCCTAAGCGTTCATTTCGCAAGTCCAACCAGAGAACCGTGATCATGTGATGCCATTAATCTATAACTTTTAATGTCGTACGCACTAACTCTTGCAGCACTTCCGCGCTGGCACCGCTCTTAGCCGTGAAGGTCAGTGACAGGCGAGAATAATTCAGAAAACGGGCCAAGCCGGGTAATTCCTCTTCGGCATGCCGAAATTCACCATTATTGCGTCCGCGTACGAGCACTTCGTGAAAAGCGTCCTCCATTTGCTTGGTGCTGGCCTTTATAAATGCTGCAATTTCATGATTTTGTGGTGCCTGCTCGATTGCGCTATTGATAATAAAGCATTCATTGCGGCGTTCCTCGTCTGTTAGTACCTGAACGGCTTCTCCGAAAAGTTGTTCCAAGCCCTGCCGCACACTGGTGCATTCATTCAACAGTTTGATGCCAGCCTCTGTTTTCTGTTGAACATAAAATTTCAGCGCTGAGACGAATAAATCATGTTTGGTTCCATAGGTATCATATAAACTTTGCCGCGCTATGTTTAGCTCGTTTAACAGTAAGATTAATGAGGTGCCTTCATAACCGTAGGACCCGAATACAGCTGTTGCTTTTCGGAGAACACTTTCGGGATCAAACTCCTTGGCTCTTCCCAATTTCAGACCTAGCCTCCTTTCGTATGATATACATCATACACATTCTAGACTGATCAGTCAATAAAACGATGCGTTGATTTTTGACGAAATCTCATCTATGTCACGCTCACAACTTAGCAGGATATGGAAATGGCATTGGCGAATATAGAGTGGTGAAATCATTCAACTAACCCGGAGGTTAGCATGAAGGCTTGTCCAACTTGTAACAGTGACAAAATAAAACAAACAGATTCTATTTTAACCAGAATATTATTATCTATTTACATATTTTTAACCTTCCTATTTTTTATCGGAGGGATTCATTATGAAGCATTATTTGCTTTGATTCCTTTAGTTTTTCCCTATGTGAGCACCTGCCTCAATTGTAACAATACTTTTCTTAGAATATTACCTGAATGGAATAAGACAAGTAGTGTAGATAAGTATCTATTAGCAATCTTACCTTCAATACTTATGATTACATTATTAATCGCGTATTTTCCTAATACTGGTCTTGGTAGAATTATTTACTTACCGTTTATATTTCTTTTAAACAGCACAGTAATAGTTATTAGTTTTATAAAAACAAGATATTTGAATCGCGCTGCTTTTGTTTCTGGGGCAATACTGTTAACATTACTTTTTACAATAATATTTTATCCTCAAGAGAGCAGTCCACATGTTTTAAAGCAAATTTGGGTTGCTATCTTTGGCTAGTTCCTGTTAGGGCTAATGAGGAAAATGCGCGGCAGGATTTGCTGGAACAATTTGACGATGATCTATTGGAAAAGTGATGGTGAAATTGAATGAACGAATTTCAAACAAGACTACGCAAAACAACAGATCGTTCGGCTGCAAGTCAATCTAATGTTGATTCTCTTCATAGTTTAATTTCAAATACCCACCTCTTACATAAGACAATTGGCAATCAAGCTGTACAGCGAATGGTTAAAAATGTTTTCTCTGGTGCTGGTAGTGAAGTTTATGTTCAACGCTTGATGACGAATGTAGAGTTTGATGATGTTACAGATCCTTTGAATCCTACTATTAGCAAAGTAAGTATTGAAAGAGGGGAAGGAACAACAGGAGGTGCTCATAGTACGGCATTTGTCGTTTTCGAAGATGCTGCGATTCACGCTGTACACGGGAAAAGTTTTCAGACAGCGATTATTGCACTTCTTAATCTTTGTGATGCGATTAGAGAGCTTCCAAATTATAAGAAGGCAGATGCAACAGAACAAGGACAAATAGACGCGGCAATTACTAACATAAGTAACAACAACGATTATTCAAATCCTGGTACTGTTTCCGATCTTCGTAAAGGATCGGTTGTTCAAAATCTAATTAAGGAGTATATATTGCTTAGAAATAGCTTGCCAAATACACTGATTCCCAAGATTAGTGGCACGAAAGCGAAAGGTTCTTCAAAAAACGAAAAAACCGGTGCAAACGATATGAGTTCAGCAAATGATTCATTTGGGCTGGGAGAAAAAAACGCTGGTGGAAAATTCACAAAACAATTTCAATCAGGTTTATGGCAGACTTTCGATGAGAGGATCTTGCCTAAATATGATGCTAAGACGATAAAAGGTGAATATCTAAATAAAGTAGCTCAACAATTAGCCAATCATCTTATGTCTTGTATTCAAGCCTATCCCGAAATACCTGTTGATGTTCGTGAAAAATCATCGCAGTTCCTGGCTACTAAGGCTATTTTGCATTTAAGTAGGGTTTATAGTATGTTCTCTTTGAGCACCCATGCGGAGAAAGCATTATTTGATAAGATTCAAGCTTACTTTAAGTGATGCTTTTTGTGGGTGTAAGAATATCATGATAGGGTCAAGAAAGCTATAGCATGGGCTAAGAAAGGTGAAAATTCATATGATAATCATGATTAGGTTAAAGCATGAATAATCAACAGATCACTATCCAAGCAATGAAATACGGAAATCGTCTGCATTATAAATGGAATACTCGACTTCTAGAGAAGACAAGCACGTATATGGTTGTACTTGGCGAGCAGGGAAGGCAATTGCAGCATTTTACTAAGCAAAAAATTTTTACTATGGAAAACTGGACTATAGAGTTCTTTTCGTCGGAATTGTGGTTTACGGTTAGTGCTGACGTTGTAGATGGGGAAATTAATCAGTATTACTGCAATATCAATCAGCCTGCCCAAATCAACGGAAATGTTGTGTCTTTTGTGGATTTAGACCTTGATCTAGTCCAGAGAAACGGAGAGTGGAAGGTTGTTGACGAAGATGAATTTGAAAGTAATGCAATAAAATTTTCATACCCGGATGAATTGATTCAGAGGGCAAAACAAGAATTGGCTCATTTAAAGGAACGCATCAAAAATAGGGACTTTCCATTCGACGGTACCATTGAACGCTTTATTGAACGAATACCCAAATAAACGAAGTTCCGCCGCTGCGATGTATAATCGGTATTGATGTCGGAATTTTAATATCAATAAGTCGGGATATTACAAGGATTTTATTATAATATAAAATGTAAGCGCTTCAAAGGATATACCATCATAAAATCGGGAGGTGTAGAAACATGTTAAATGAATGGAGCAAAAATTACAAAGCTGCAATAACAAGTATTTTAGCAATTTGTATGGCGTTTTCATTTGGCATGAATGCGATGGCTAAGCAACAGACACAATCAAACTCTTATCGGACTGTTACGGAAATCGAAGATTGGGGCCCGGCAATTACGAAGTTGATTATTGATGTAGGCAAACCGATACCCAAGGGTTCGGTAACACCGGATACTTTCAAAGTGCATGTAGTAAGAAGCGACAGCAGGTTGAAAAATCCTTTTATCGAGGAAGGCGACCGGGTAGTCACTAAAGCTTACGTTGCTGATAAAAAGGGAAATCCTGCATTCAAAATGGGGAACTATGTCGTTCTGGAAATGCAGATTGGTCCGAGTATAACTTTAGGTTCAGGTATTAACTATGATTTGGCCGGAACAAGATTTAATGCATGGATTACGAACGAGTATACGATTACTCAACAGAAAGACATTCATACACCAGCGGGAAAAATTTCAGGGTTAGTTGTGAATACGTTTGCAGGTGGAACCAGGAAACTTGTAGATGAGTTTACAACCGGTAAAGCAACCAACGATAATATCACTTTGACGTATGCAAGCTATGTGCCGGCAAAAGACAACAAAAAAATCCGTTAATCATTTGGTTGCATGGCGCCGGAGAAGGAGGAACGGATCCAACCATTGCTATTGCCGGAAACAAGGCGGTCAATTTCGCCTCAAAAGAGATGCAATCCTATTTTAATGGAGCTTATGTGCTAGCGCCTCAGACACCGACTTTTTGGATGGATGGTTTAACGGGGTTTGGGGACGGCACCTCAAAATATGAGAAATCGCTGATGGCTTTGATTCAAAATTATGTTGCCGAACATAAAGATATTGATACTGATCGCATATATATCGGCGGCGACTCCAACGGCGGGTATATGACCATGCTGATGATTCGCGATTATCCCAACTACTTTGCAGCTGCGTTCCCAACCTGTGAAGCATTGAAAGATACACTTATCAGTGATGCGGATATTCAGACAATGAAAAACCTTCCAATCTGGTTCACGGCTGCAAAAACAGATCCGATCGTGCCTCCGGCTAACTTCGTCAATCCAACGTATGACCGGTTAATCCAAGCGGGAGCCCAAAATGTCCAAATCTCCTTGTTTGAGAATGTACATGACACTACGGGCTTGTATAAGAAAGCGGATGGCACGCCATACGAATACAATGGTCATTGGTCTTGGATTTATGTGTATAACAACGAATGCATAGCTGCAATAAACGGGAAAAAGATAACGATTATGGAATGGCTGGCTGCTCAATCATTAAAAAAATAGCGAAAGACTTTGACCCTTCTGCGATTTATGCAGATGGTATTATAGGAAAGCAACAAAAGGAGCTGTCTCGGCGCAGCTCCTTTTGTTTTGTTTTACATGGGGAGCCACAATTGTCATACAAAAAACATGTATTATTTTTACTTCTTGTGTTATTCTAGATTAATATAATTTTTGAGGTGAAGACTATGCAATCAACAGATGTCTCAAAGGGCCCTGCAACATTTTCAAGGACAAATCCGTTTCAAGCGAAAGTTCTCAAAAATGTAAATTTAAATGGAGCCGGTTCGAGTAAAGAAACTCGACATATCGAGTTGTCGTTAAAAGGATCTGACCTTTCCTATATCCCAGGCTATGCTCTTGGTATTATCCCTCAAAATGATCCGGAATTAGTGGCTTCCCTTCTTGAGGAAATGAAGTGGGATGAAGAAACACCAGTTATAATTAATAAGGAAGGCGATACACTTCCGCTGAAGGAAGCGTTAACCGCTCATTTTGAAATTACGCTGTTGTCGAAAAAGATTTTGCAGCAGGCTGTGGAATTCACAGAAAACGAAGAGCTGCGAAAGCTTTTGTTAGCTGAAAATGCCGACCAACTGAAAGAATATACCAATGGGCGTGATTTGCTCGATATGTTGCGCGATTTCGGTCCATGGAAAGCTTCGGCCGGGGAAATGGTCGCTCTTTTAAGAAAAATGACACCGCGGCTCTATTCGATTGCAAGCAGCATTGCCGCTCATCCTGAGGAAGTGCATCTAACGATCGGCGCTGTCCGCTATATGGCTCACGGACGCGAACGAAAAGGGGTTTGTTCTGTATTAGTTGCAGAACGCATTCAAGAAGGCGATACGCTTCCGGTATTTATTCAGCCCAATAAACACTTTCATCTGCCGGAATCTCCAGATAAAGATATTATTATGGTTGGTCCTGGGACAGGCATTGCGCCATTCCGTTCCTTTATCGAGGAACGTGCAGTGAATAAAGGAACAGGCAGATCGTGGCTATTTTTTGGAGACCAGCATTCAGCGACGGATTACCTTTATCAGGACGAGTTGGAAGAATATCAAAAAGATGGGGTATTGACAAGAATAGAGGCTGCGTTCTCCCGCGATGCCGCGCAAAAAGTATATGTACAACATAAAATGCTTGAGAACAGCAAAGAATTATTTGAATGGCTGGAAAAAGGAGCATACTTCTACGTTTGCGGAGATAAGCAAAACATGGCGAAAGATGTCCACAACGCGCTTATTGATGTAATTGAAAAAGAAGGTATGATGAACCGTGAAGCAGCCGAAGCGTATCTAAATGATATGCAAGAGCAAAAACGTTACCAACGTGACGTGTATTAAAATCTAAAGCTGTTAGCGGCGCTGCCGCATAATTTCAAAAAGAGTGACTTTATACCGCAATTAGCGGTCATTTGAAGTCACTCTTTTTTTGTATCCAAATAACTTTACAAAGGAAATCGAAGGATTGTCATATGTCATTAAAAATGAAAGCGTTTTATATTTGGAATTGAAATAAAAATAATCAAGAAAGGAGCGAAGGCGGCAGTTTTGATTTTATGAATAAAGCATCCAATAATTCAAGTGAAGGGAAGGTTATCATGAAAAGAAGCATGAAATGGGTCTCCGTTATTCAAAGCTATCTTCTTATCATGCTCGCTTCAGTTTTGATCGGAGCGGCAACTGTCAGTGCATCCAGCCAAACCTTAAATAACGATGAATTCTGGAAGGACACCTCGAACAATCCGATATACTCCCAGGGAGGCAACGTCCTTAAAGTTGGCAGTACGTATTATTGGTATGGGGTGAAATACAACGGCGCGGTCACTTATTACAATAATCCGACGAAGAAGAACAGCGATACGAAGTTCAGCGCGGTGACTTGTTATTCCTCCACGGATTTGGTTCATTGGACCTTCTGTGGAAATGTCATCACGGGCGCGACGGACGGCTCGACTTGGGATGCCAGCTGGTTAGGCAGACTTGGCGTCGTGTACAACACGAATACGCAAAAATACGTCCTCATTACGCAATATGTAGGTCCGGCCGGAAGCGGAATCGCCTTTGCTACAAGCGACACACCTACGGGTACATTTACTTTCGATCATGTTCAGACTTCTATCGGCAATGTCGTCAATAATATGTCGGGGGATCAGTCGACGTTTGTCGATGACGATGGCAAGGCTTATCTGATTTTCAGCAACACAAACGGCAGAACCCATCTTTATGTCTCTGAGCTGCGGGCTTCCGATTATTTGAACGTCGAGCCGGCAACGAATGTGTATAACAGTTCTTCCGGCGGCCGCGAAGGAAATGCTATGTTCAAATATAACGGGGTCTATTATTTATGCTCTTCGGACCTGCATGGCTGGAATGCTTCCCATACCTATTACATTACAGCCACGAATATAAAGGGGCCGTATTCGAGTGAATCCGTCATGAACGGCACCGATGCCGATTTCTCCCATGTTTCGCAAACCTCCATGTTCATCAAGGTACAGGGGACATCCGGCACGACTGTGCTGTTCGGCGGAGACCGTTGGAGCGATTTCGCGGGCAACGGAATCGGATACAACGAGTGGCTGCCGCTTTCCTTCAACGGTACGACGCCAACCTTCAACTCGCTGAGTCAGATCAACCTGGATGCGGCGGCCGGTACATGGAGTGTTGGAAGCGGTAACAACTACGTCATGAATCCAAGTTACGAGGCGGATCGCGTCTCGCAGAATGCATTGGCCGGTTGGCTGATCTGGAGTAATGTGTCGACGGACCCGAATTCCAATGTTTCCGGCGGACATACCGGAAACTGGGCCGCGACACAGTCGGCATCGAGTGCCTACAGCGCAAGCCGCTATCAAAATCTTTCCAATCTGCCCAATGGCACGTATACCTTGAAAGTATGGGTTAGAAGCAGCGGCGGTCAGTCAACAGCCCAGATTTTTGTGAAAAATTACGGGGGCGCCGAAATTGATTATCCGATCAATTCTGCAATCAGTTCCTGGACGCAGGTGACCATACCTAACGTTGCGGTTACAAACGGATCGGCGCAAATCGGCGTTTTCTCGGTAGCGGGCGCCAACAACTGGGTGAGGGTGGATGATTGGTCCTTCGTCAAGAATTGATTGATTGAGGCTTGAGAGATTCGAAACACAGACTATTGAAGAACGACAAAGTCCCAAAAGACGCCTCCAAAACCACTATACAAGTGGGATTGGGAGCGTCTTTTTGCATGCATATTCATGCCAGAGCAGGGGCACTCGGAGAGGGTGCTGAAGAATAAAAAGAAAATCCAAAGTTTATCCTCTTTGATCATCCGGTGTCATCAACTATTATTATATTGATACCCTGTTAGTCCTTTGCCGGAATGAAGCATAAAGGAGATAACCATCATGAAATTGTTGATTGTAGACGATGAGAACCGTACGCGGGACCTGCTGCAGCATTATATACCTTGGGAGGAGATCGGAATTTCTGAAGTGGAGACCGCCAAAAACGGTCAAGTCGCGATCGATGTGGCCAAGGTGCAGCGGCCGGATGTTATTCTGTGCGACGTGCGCATGCCCAAAATGAACGGCATTGATTTCGCCGCAGCTTATCGGCAAGAAGATCCGGCCTGCAAAATTATTTTCCTAAGCGGTTTTTCCGACAAGGAATATCTCAAATCGGCGATTCATTTGAAAGCGTTGTCATATTTGGAGAAGCCGATCAATCTGGAAGAGGTGCGCCGAACTGTGGAGGAGGCGGTGCAGCTGCGCCGCGAGGAGATCAAGAAGGCCGAGACTTACGGATTGCTGCAGGCGGATTTGGACCGCAGCCTGCCGATTTTGCGGCAGGAGATGGTTAGAAGGCTGGTTTCCAGTCCCTCGACCGGGCATACGCTGCAGGCTTTGCAAAATCGGGAAACCTTTCTCCTTCCCCTCAACGGCCCCTACACGGTGGCTGTTGCCACGCTATTCTGGAGCCCAACGGATCATCCCGAGAACCCGGTTATGGTGCAAGAGCGCATACTGGTCACGATTGGCCGGCATCCGTCGTTTCGGTCGCATCAGGTATTGACCGGCTTTGACGCCTCTCATGCCCTTGTCCTCATATTGCCCGGATGTTATGGAAGTTCCTATCAGGCAGGGCGGGAGTGGATCGAAGACATGCAGGCTGAGCTCAAAAGGATGGCAGGTCCGATGATCGAACTGCGGCTGGGGGTAGGGGGAGCAGCCGCGGAGCTTATGGACATCCCGCATGCGTACCGCCAGGCTGTTCATGCTGTCAGTTTTCAATTTTATACGAACGGCCAGGCCCCCGTGTTTGCCGACAAGCTGAGTCCGAGCGTTCCGCTTCATACGGATTGGGACGAAATACGCCGGCTGCGCAGCGAACTTCGCAAAGGCGACATCGATCTGGTGAAGGAGACGATCCGCCGCTGGACAGCCCGCGTCAAAGATGTGCAGGATCTTGATATCCCTCGGGTCAAGGATACCTATTTCCAAATGCTGCTCGCGATCATGGAGACCGCGGCTCAGCTTGGCGTAACCGAGCGTTCCGATAATGCCGAGCGGCGGTATATCTGGAAAGAAATCGACCGCCTCCCCAGCCTGGATTTGCTGGCAGCTTACCTGCTGTCCTCTGTCGAGTCTTTTGACATGAGCGCGGATGACGGCGCTGCGGGCACGGGAAAGCTGAGGGAGATTATCCGTTTTACACTTGCCCACTTTCATGAGAAAGGCTTTGGCATTCATGCGATTTCACAGCATGTCAAGCTTAGCGAGACGTATCTATGCTCTTATTTTAAGAAGCAGCGCGGTCAGACCATTAAGGAATTCATAACCGAAACACGCCTGGATAAGGCGAAGGAGCTGCTTCGCGATCAAGACATGAAGCTCCTGGAGGTGGCTTCCCGGTTAGGCTTTGCAGACGCGAACTATTTCACGACCTTCTTCAAACGATATGCGGGCGTGACGCCAAGCGAATACAGGGAGAAGCTGTCGAAAATGACAGGGAAAGTGTGACTCATGAAGAGACGGCTATCTTTCAGAAATCTGGGCATTCGTTACAAGTTGTTCTCCTCCTATGTGCTGGTCATCATGGTTCCTTTTTTGATACTCCTGTTTATCAATATCCAAACAAACCGGCAGGAAAGCAAGGATAATGCGCTGTATTTGGCGCGCAAGATGCTGGATGAAACCAATTCCTACCTTCAATACAAAAGCCAGGCCATTACGGAAGTGCTCAACTTTGTCGCTTTCAACAACCTGGTGCAGGAAAATGTGATCGCGGATTCCACGCCTTATCTTGACGTGAATTTGTGGCATATGAATGCGCTCCAATTGTCCCGGTTGGTGAATCAGTTTCGATACAATGAGGATATCGAAACGATTCAGCTCTATATGAAACAAGGACTGGCCGGAGCGACGGAAAATCCTGACTTTCTCAGTATCAGGAAGTTGGAGAATGAGCCATGGTTCCAACATTTTGCAAACGAGAATGCCGTGATTACCTGGCTGCCTTCTTCCGTGTTGGATGGCGACGCCGATCCCCAGGAGCTAAGCGTGATCCGCAAAATCCCTAATTCGCATAACCTTCAGCAATTCGACGGTTTGGTTCGTGCGCGCGTCACGAAAAGCGGCATTCAGAATGTTTTGGATCATGCTGTGCTAACCCAAAATACCTTCTCTCTGTTGTTTAACAAGCGCGGGGAAGTGCTCAGCGCCTCCAAGCATTTTCCCCTTACGTCCGAACAATCGGATGCGATCATTAATAAGTATAAGAGCTCCCCGAACGCGAACGATTGGAACGACCGCTATTCGATTGGCGGTCAGCGTTATTTGCTCGGTGTGCAGGAAATTCCCCGCACGGATATGGTGGTGGCGATGATTGTTCCCTATTCGGATATTTTGGCCTCCAGCAATAAGGCCCGGAATCGGACGATATGGATTTTTCTTCTCATTGTGCCTTTAATGCTGCCGTTGTCCTATTTGGTTACCAACCGGGCGACCAAGCGCATTCTCCGGCTGATCGCGCATATCCGCATGGTGAAGAACGGAAGATTCCCTCTGGCGCATCTGCCGGTCAGTGAGGATGAAATCGGCGAGTTGACCCGCAATTTCAATGAAATGGCCAATAATATATCCAATCTTATGGATGAAACGTTTTTGCTCGGGAGGGAAGTCAAGAACAAGGAGCTGCAGGCGCTGCAAGCTCAGATCAATCCGCATTTTCTATATAATACGCTGGATTTGATTAATGTCATGGCGATTGAATCGGGCGCCTCCGATATTTCGCGGGTTGTGGACGAGCTCGCGGTCTTTTACAAACTGAGTCTTTCCAGCGGAAAGGAATACGTCACACTGGGGAATGAGCTCAAGCATATGGAGGCGTACGTCCGCATTCAAAATATGCGCTTTGGCGGCGGTATTCGCCTGCAGATGGAAGTATCCAGAAATTTGTATGATTACCGGGTTCCGAAAATACTGCTGCAACCGCTTGCGGAAAATGCCATTCTCCACGGCATTATGGAGAAGGAGCCTGAGGAGGGAGCCATATGCATCTCCTCCTGGCTGGAGGACGGCGATCTTCTCATTGAAGTCGCGGATGACGGCGTCGGGATGGATGCCGAGCAGATGAACCATATTTTTAAAGAGAGAAGCAGCGGGAGCAAAGGAGGCGGCTATGGCGTCCGCAATATCCAGGAGCGGCTGCGGATCGCATACGGTGCGGTGTACGGTTTGAAATTTCAAAGCGAACCCGGCAAAGGGACCCGTGTCCTGATTCGGCTGCCCGCTCAGATCGAAGCTTAGAAATTCAAAGGTTTTCATAGGTTTAACCGCTACTTGCGAAGCTGCCGTCCCTTTACAATAAAGACACAGATAAATGTTGTTCTAAGAAAAGGGATGGAGGGTGATGGACTTGGGCGTAATCCGCGAGCTTCGGGTGAGATGGCCGTTATATTTGATGTTTCTCCCGATCGCCATTTATTTTATCGTCTTTGCCTATGTGCCGATGGCCGGCATTGTGATGGCTTTCAAGGAGTTTAACTACAAAGACGGGATTTTTCTGAGTCCCTGGAACGGACTGGAGAACTTTCATTACTTTTTTTCTTCAGGCAAAGCGTGGCTCGTGACGAAAAATACGATTGTTTACAATGCCGTGTTTCTTGGCGTCTATACCGTATTCTCGATTTTGTCCGCTGTGCTTATTTCCGAAATTTACACGAATTGGTTTAAAAGAATAGCGCAAACCTTTATGTTTCTCCCCTACTTCATTTCCTGGGTCACGGTTTCCGCGTTCGTCTACAACTTTCTGAATTACGAATACGGCATTGTCAACCGGATACTTGGTTTTTTCCACATGGAGCCGATCGACATTTACTCCACGAGCTCGTACTGGTATTTGCTCCTGCCGATCCTGTATGTCTGGAAATGGGTTGGATTCGGCAGTGTGCTGTACCTGGCGGCGATCGTCGGTATCGATCAGGAGATTTATGAAGCGGCGACGATCGATGGCGCAACGCGGTTCCAGAAAATTTTCAAAATCACGCTGCCTCTTCTCAAGCCGACTATGATTATTTTGCTTTTGCTCGGACTTGGGCGGATTATGCGCGGCGAGTTCGATATGTTCTTCCAGTTGATCGGCAACAACGGGTCGCTGATGGATGCAACCGATATTATTGACACGCTGGTGTTCCGCTCGCTGGTAGGATCTCTGGACTTCGGCATGGCATCTTCCGTGGGCTTCTATCAATCAGTGCTGACCTTGATCATCATCCTGACCGCCAATTATCTGGTCAAGCGTTATGAGCCTGAGCAAGCCCTGTTCTAGGAGTCTGTCCGATGAAGTCCGTGGAAGGTATGCACAAAAGCAGCTCCGTCGGACAGACTCCTAGGCCTATCCTGCAGAAAGCGAGTGAACGTACATGGAAGCCAATGTTAAGTCCTATGAATCGGCGGTTCCTGCCGCGAACCGGCCAACCTTGAAAAAGGGCGGGCCGCAGCAGGACCGGTTGTTTCAATCGATTTCCTACACGCTGGTCAGTCTGATTGCGCTATTCTGCTTGATTCCTTTTATCGTCATGCTGGCGGGCTCTTTTTCCTCCGAGGCTTCGGTGCTGAAGGACGGATACTGGTTCTGGCCCCGCTCTTTCTCCGTTGAAGCATACAGGATCATCTTCCGTTATCCCGAAGACGTGTTGAATGCTTTCAAGGTAACACTGCTCACGACGGTCATCGGCACAGCGATTTCCCTGTTCATATCGACGATGGCAGCTTATGTGCTGTACCGCAAAGAAGTGAAGTACCGCAACGGTTTGGCGTTCTTTCTGTTCTTCACGACGCTGTTCAACGGGGGACTGGCCCCTTATTATTTGTGGATCAGCAGCGATCTTCATTTGAAAAACACTTATCTCGTGCTGCTGCTCGTTCCGATGTTTAACGTGATGTATGTGCTGATTCTCAGAAGTTTCATCAGCAGCAGTATACCCGAGCCGCTTGTCGAGTCGGCGCGCATTGACGGGGCGGGGGACTTCCGGATTTTTTTCCAAATGGTGCTTCCGCTTAGCAAACCGGCTTTGGCTTCCATCGGTTTGTTCACGGCGCTCGCCTACTGGAACGATTGGTGGACGGCCATGATGTTTACAGACAAACCGCAGTATGTCACCCTGCAGTATTTGCTCTACAAAATGCTGTCTTCGATCAATCTCTCGTCTGCGATGGCCCAGCACGTAACGACCAACGATCCGAAGGAAACATTCAAGCTGGCGCTTACCGTCATTACGACGGTGCCGATTGCGATTGTCTTCCCGTTTGTCCAAAAATATTTTGTCAAAGGTGTCACGATCGGCGCTGTCAAAGGCTAAACGGCACGGCATTATGGCAAATCTCCCGTTAGGGGATTTATATAAATTTTGTCAAAAAAGGGAGGTCTTTATTTTGAAAAGTCTCAAAAAGTTTACACTGCTCTCTGTGCCGTTGGTGCTGACGTCTGCGATGTTCTTGTCGGCCTGTTCCTCGAGCAACAATGCTTCGAGCAGTCCGGCAAAGTCGGAGGCGCCCGGTCAAACCGCCGCCGCCGGTGCGTCGACGAGCAAGATCGATCATTCCAAAGAAGTGAAGATCGTCGGTTACTTGCTCGGCGAAGCGCCCAAGGGGATGCCGGAGGTGCTCAGCGCGATCAACGCCAAGCTTAAGAAGGACATCAACGCAACGCTGGAAATCAATTATATCGGTTGGGGAGACGTAGCGTCCAAATATCCGCTGATGCTTGCTTCCGGCGCCGATGTGGATTTTGTTTTTGCCGCCGATTGGAACTTCTATGTGTCTGAAGCGACCAAAAACGCATTCCTGAAGCTGGATGAGAACATGTTGAAAACCTATATGCCGAAGCATATGGCCAAACTGCCGCCGGAAGCGATTACGGCCGCCAAGGTGAACGGCAATGTGTTCATGGTGCCGACCTCGACGCCGGACCGCAAGGTCAATGTGGCGCTGTTCCGCAAAGACATTATGGACAAAGCCGGCATAAAGGAATTTAAAAAGTTCTCGGACATTGAACCGTATTTGGCGGAAGTGAAAAAAGATTACCCGGACATGATTCCTCTGAATCTCGAGTCGCAATACGATTTGCCGACACCGTATCAAACCTTGCTGCAAGAGAAGGTCGGTTGGGCCGGGGCGCCTTTCGATTCCGGCGATCCGATGGCCCAAGGGATCACCTCCGATTTTGACGATTCGACCGGCAAGATCGTCGGCATGACGGAAGAGCCGTTCCTGAGCGCTCAGAAATATGCGGCGACTGTCATGAAGGACTGGTATGACAAAGGCTACATTAACAAGAACCCTTACGCCAACAAGGTGCGTTCCAAGGATAATTTTGTAGCGGGAAAAACGGGCGTTGCTTTCGGCAACTCCATCGATGTCGCTGCCGTCATGACGAGCGCCAAGGAGAAGGGCATCGACGTCTACGTCAAGCCAATGCTGTATCCGTCGGGCAAAGTTTCGCAAACGAGCTGGATCAACAACGGGATTGCGGTTGCGGCCAACTCGAAAAATCCGGAACGCACGCTGGAAGCGCTTGATTTATTGATGGAAGACCCTGCCTATGTATATCTGGCTTATTTCGGCGTTGAAGGGAAGAACTATATGATTACAAGCGACGGCAAAATCGGCCTGCCTGCCGGCGTGACCAGCGAATCCAATACGTATCCTCCGGATGCAGCTGGCTTCTGGTTCGTGAACAAAGATTTGTTCAAGCCGATGGCGACCTGGACGGACAGCTATATTGCACTGAACGGCAAAATCAAAGATTATTTGAAGCCTGTGCCATACCTGGGATTCACCTTTAACTCGGAAAGCATCAAAACCGAAGTCGCCAATTTGAAAAACGTGTCCACTCAATATGCCCAGCCGATTTATTTCGGAGCCGTGAAAAATGTGGACGAGGCGTTTGACACGCTCGACAAAAAGCTGAAAGCAGCCGGCATTGACAAGGTCAAAGCCGAGGTCGAGAAACAGGCCGCCGCGTTCTTGGCCAACAAGAAGTAGCCGGCGCTGCAATTGGATAAAGACTCTCTCTCAGTTCGGGAGAGTCTATTCTTTTGCCTTTTTTTCAGGATAGCGACAAGCGAGGAGGGAAATTTTAAATGCCAGCGTACCGTATTGACGCCAGTCAGGATTTTAAAGCGATTGATGTGGATAAAAACTACATGCAGGGAAGCAGCCTGACCGGCGAGCACATTCGCTTTAACAACTATTTCATGGAAAAAAACGGCCATCCTTTTTTTGGCATCTGTGGCGAATTTCATTACAGCCGGTATGACGAGCATGCATGGGAAGACGAGATTGTCAAAATAAAAATGGGCGGCGTGAACATCGTCTGCACCTATATTTTTTGGAACGTGCATGAGGAAATTCAAGGCTTATTCGAATGGGGCGGACGCCGAAATCTGCGGCGGTTCGTCGAGCTTTGCGGCAAGCATGGCCTGTACGTCATCATCCGCATCGGGCCTTTCGATCATGGGGAAATCCGCAACGGCGGCTTGCCGGATTGGCTGTTCGGCCGGCCCTTCGATGTGCGCTCCAATGACGAAGGTTATTTATTCTTCGCCAAGCGGCTTTATGAGCAAATCAGCTCGCAGGTGCAGGGATTGCTGTTCAAGCAGGGCGGGCCGATTATCGGCACGCAGATTGAGAACGAGCACGGCCACTCTGCCGCGCAATGGGCTCTGATGACGGGCATCAGCAATGAGTGGCTGACGCGCGGGGAGGACGGTGAAGCCCATATGCTGAAGCTGAAAGAAATGGCGATTAAAGCCGGCATCGACACGCCGTTGTACACTTGTACGGCATGGGGAGGCGCTAACGCTCCGGCCGCCGAGATGCTGCCGCTGTGGGGCGGATATTCCCACTGGCCCTGGATTTATTACGAACATGACCGTTTCGGCGATATGCGCGAGCATCCGGCGACGCCGGAATATATATTCCGAGACAAACATAACAATCACATTCCGGTCAGCTACAACTTCGAGCCGGGATACACGCCCGAGGATTATCCGTATGCCTGCTGCGAGATGGGCGGCGGGATGACGCCGTTTTACAAATACCGTTTCGATTTTCCTTATGTCAGTGTATCGGCGATGACCGGCATCAAGGTGGCGGAAGGCTGCAATTTGATCGGGTACTATATGTACCATGGCGGCTCGAACCCCACCGGGAAGCGCGATGTGTTTCTCAACGATCTGGCAACGCCGAAAATTTCCTACGACTTTAACGCCTGCATCGGGGAATTCGGCCAAGTGCGCGAATCGTATCACCGTACGCGGCTGCAGCATTATTTTTTCCGGACTTTTGAGAAATGGCTGTGCCGGACCAAGACGATACTGCCCGGCGATACGTCGAAGATGGAACCGGCCGATACGGATACGCTGCGCTGCGCGGTTCGGGCGTCTGAGGGCTCGGGACTCCTGTTCCTGAACAACTATCAGGACCATGTACAGACACACGCTCTGAGCGTGGCGGACGGCGTGACCGTTGTCACCAAGGATAGGGAGATTCGCTTTCCCGCCGAAGGAGCTCTGACGTTGGACAAAAATAGCTATGCGATGCTGCCCTATCGGTTTGACCTGGAAGGCATAGTGCTGGAACATGCCATGGCGCAGTTGATCAACCGGCTGGAAGTTGACGGGGCTTCCTATTATTTCTTCGCTTCGCCGAAGGGGATGCAGCCGGAATATGCCTTTGAAACTTCCTCGCTGGCAGGTTTTGAAGCCGGATCGGGGGAGATTTTCGAGCGTGATGGGTTGACGGTTGTACGACCCGCTGCGGGGAATGCCGCGCCTATCTTGCTAACGTCCGCTGCCGGACGCAGTGTGCGCCTGATTACGCTCACCGACGAGGAGAGCCTCGGCTTCTGGCAGACAGCAGTCTGGGGAAGCGAACGCGTTATTCTTACGGATTGCAATCTGCTCGTCAGCGGCGATGAGGTGAAGCTGGAAGCGACCGGAGCGGAAGAAATTGCGCTTCGCGTATTTCCCGATTTTGACGGGCTCGACCTTATCAACGGGGGCGAACTGGTGGAGCGAAAGCAGGAAGGGCTCTTTACGGCGTACCGGTTCCGGGTGCCTCACCGGGAAATCGGTTTTGAGCTCAAGCGGGTGAAGGATGACAAGGCCGTGCTTTCGTTTTCGCCGGATGCCTTCGTCGGCATCAAGGAGGCGCTGCTGCGGATCGATTACACGGGAGATATCGGCTACGCCTTTATCGACGGCGATTTGATTAACGATAACTTTAGCAATGGAAAAACGTGGGAAATCGGACTGAAGCAATTCAGCGAGAGGCTGCTTCAGAAAGGAATGTACCTCTACATCTCGCCGATCCGTAAGGGCAGCACCGTCGCCAGCCATACGACGATGGCCGGCTGGAGCGAGAACGCGGAGGAGTCGATCGCGGAATTGAAAGGCATCGCCGCCGTGCCTGTATACGAACTTACGCTGCAGAAAGGTTGACCCCCATGAAGGATAAAAGTCAAGACGTCCGGATATGGCCGTCCACCTACCGAGGCTGGCTGTCGCTTGTGCTGGAAACGGAAGTAATCCGCGTTGAACTGATTCCCGGGCTGGGGGCAAAAATCGTCTCGCTGCGCTATAAACCGGCGGACAGGGAGTGGCTGGTGGACGCCGGCAGCCGCAAGCTGCTCCGGCCGGCCTACGGCTCTCCCTTTGGCGAAGCGGATATGAGCGGGTGGGACGAATGCTTCCCGACGATTAATCCCTGCTTCGCGGATGCGGAGGGGCGCTGTCCGCTGCCCGACCATGGCGAAGTGTGGGCGCTGCCCTGGGATTACTCGTACACCGGAGAACAGGTCTCCTGCTCGGTGGAAGGCTTGGCGAAGCCTTATCGGCTTACGCGAAAGCTGTCTTTTGCCGCCGCCGATACACTGCGGATGGACTACAGCGTTGCGAATCAGGGCAGCGATCCGCTGCCGTTTCTCTGGGGGCCGCATCCGCAGTTCGCCGTTCCGGAGCCGACGAATCTCGTATTGCCTCCTTCCGTCCAAGAGGTGCTTTGCGTCTTCGGAGGCTTGAGCCAAACCGCCGGCCGGTCCTATCCGTGGGCGGAGCAATTGCTGGTAACGGAACGGCAGACGGGGAACGGCCGCAAGTATTATGTGCCCGGCATTCATGAGCAGGGCTGGTGCGGTCTGACCGGTGTAATAAGCGGGAACTGGCTCCGCATGGAATGCGATCCGGCGCGGGTTCCCTATCTCGGCATCTGGATCGATGAGGGAATGGGCAACGATCGCAATGCGATTGCATTGGAGCCGTCGATCGGCTTCTACGACAGTCTTGACCGGGCGAGAGACAATGGCACGGCGCAGGTCGTTCAGCCCGGCGAAGCTTGGGATTGGTCGATATCGGTCCGGCTCGGAACCGGCGGGATCGGCGAAGGGTTCGTCGTGGAAGCTTGACTGTCACGGGGTTGGGAAAACGCCGGATTCACCGGGAGCAAGTCCCTTGCGGACCTCCCAGGAGTCTGTCCGATGAACTCCGTCGGACAGACTCCCATGCGCCGATTCACTGCCATCGGTAATTGCAAACGGTCTATTGGCGAATGAAGGCGGCTGCCGTACACATATACGATCAATTGAAGGAGGGTTTATTTTGACGCTATACGCACAACCTGAGCAATCGTTCCAAGGGGTCCGAATATGGGAAGAGGATGTCGTCATCCCGACTTACGGCGTCGGAGAGCCTGACCGCAATCCGATGTTTCTGGAAAAGCGGGTTTATCAGGGAAGCTCCGGAAAAGTTTATCCGCACCCGGTCATTGACCGGATTGAAGATGAGAAACGGCCCCAAAGCTACCGCATGGCCATTTTGGAGAATGAGTATGTTCGTATTGAGATTATGCCCGAACTGGGCGGGCGCATTTACCGGGCGCTGGACAAGACCAATCAATACGACTTTGTCTATTACAACCGGGTCATCAAGCCTGCCTTAGTCGGATTGGCCGGACCCTGGATTTCAGGCGGGATCGAATTCAATTGGCCGCAGCACCACCGTCCGAATACGTACGGTCCGGTCGAGTACAAGCTTGAGGAGAACAAGAACGGCAGCGCAACGGTGTGGGTAAGCGAAATCGACCGCATGTACGGCACGAAAATGACGGCCGGCTTTACCCTGTATCCGGGCAAGGCATATCTGGAAATATCGGCCCGTCTGTACAACCGGACAGCGGAGCCGCAAACTTTCCTCTGGTGGGCCAACCCTGCGGTGGCGGTTAACGATCATACGCAGTCCGTTTTTCCGCCCGATGTTACCGCTGTATTCGATCACGGCAAACGTGACGTATCCCGATTTCCGATTGCTACGGGCACGTATTACAAAATGGATTATTCCGCAGGCGTCGATATTTCCCGCTATCGCAATATTCCGGTGCCGACCTCCTATATGGCTTACAAGTCCGATTATAACTTTGTAGGCGGGTACGATCACGGCGTTCGGGCCGGTCTCCTGCATGTGGCCAATCATCACGTATCTCCGGGCAAAAAGCAGTGGACCTGGGGCAATGGCGAGTTCGGCCAAGCCTGGGACCGCAATCTGACGGACGAAGACGGTCCGTATATTGAACTGATGACCGGCGTCTTCACGGACAATCAGCCCGATTTCACCTGGCTTGCGCCTTACGAGGAGAAATCGTTCACCCAATATTTTATGCCTTACAAGAACATCGGTGTTGTCAAAAACGCGACCATTGAAGCGGCAGTCAATCTGGAGGTCGACGACCGGACGCGCAAAGCGCTCGCTCAGGCCTATGCGACTTCGCTCTACGAAGGAGCGGTCATTGAGCTGAAAGGGAAGCGGCGGTCCTACTTCAAAGAAACGGCGGCGCTATCCCCGTTATCCACCTTTGAATTGGCTGTTCCCCTGGAGGATGACGACCAAGCGCATGAGTTAACCATTACTGTTCATAGCGCCGATGGACGGCTGTTGGTTTCCTACCGGCCCGCAGCGCCGTCCATCGAAGAAGTGCCGGAAGCCGCCAAACCTTTGCCGGAGCCGCATGAACTGCGCACGAATGAACAGCTTTACCTGGCAGGTCTGCATCTTGAGCAGTACCGTCACGCGACGTTCGAGCCGGAAGCTTACTATTTGGAAGGCTTGAAGCGGGATGAGAGCGATATTCGGATCAATATCGCATACGGCACGCTGCTGCTGCGGCGAGGGCAGTTTTCCCAGGCCGAAAAGCATTTTCGCACGGCAGTAAAATCGCTGAACTGGCGCAACGCGAATCCGTATGACGGCGAGGCTTACTACCAGCTTGGCCTGTCGCTAAAGCTGCAGGGGCGAAACCGCGAGGCGTTTGCCGCTTTGTACAAGGCGACGTGGTCGGGAGCCTGGCAGGACGCCGGCTTCTTTACGCTCGCCCAGATTGCCGCATCCCAGGGGGGGATCGAGGAGGCTTTCGAGCTTGTCGGCAAGTCTCTGGTCCGAAACGCCCATAATTTCAAGGCACGCCATCTCAAGGCGGCGCTGCTGCGGAGACGGGGATGCCGGACAGAAGCTGCCGATTTTGCGAGAGAAACGCTGCAGATCGATATCGCCGACTTTGGCGCCGGAAACGAACTTATGCTGGCGTTGCAAGAAGCCGGGGATGAGGCCGGTGCGTCGGAGGCCGGAGAGGAATTGCGGCGTTTGCTGCACGGCAGCGCGCACAATTATTTGAACTTGGCGTCCGATTATGCGTTCGCCGGACTGTTGAAAGAAGCGATTGAGGTGCTGAACCGAATCGCGCCGAGCGCCTCGGCAGCAGCCTATCCGACGGTTCACTACGCGCTTGCCTATTTGCACGAGCTTTCCGGCCATCCGGAGTTGGCTTCGCAGCATCGGGAAGCCGGGCAGGCGGCGGCACCGGGCCTTTGCTTTCCCAACACCCTGTTCGAGCTGCTGGCGCTGGAAAGCGCGGTTTCCGCCAATGCTGCGGATGACAAGGCGAACTATTATTTGGGGAACTGGTACTACGACAAGAAACGGCATTACGATGCCGTCCGGGCTTGGAAGGCCTCGCGCGAAGCTAACGGCGCTTTCGCGACCGTTCACCGCAATTTGGCGCTCGCTTTTTATAACAAGCTGGGCGATTCGGAACGCGCCCTGCAATCGCTGGAGCGTGCATTTGCTCTCGGGCAGGACGATGCCCGCGTATTCTACGAGCTGGATCAGCTTTATAAGAGGCTGGGCCATCCGGCTGAGACGCGTTTATGTGCCCTCCAGGCGCATATGCCGCTTGTTGAGAAACGCGACGATTTGTACGTTGAGTATGTAACGCTTCTCAACCAATTAGGGCGGCACCGGGAAGCTCTGCAGGCGCTGGACGTTCGGAACTTCCACCCGTGGGAGGGAGGCGAAGGCAAGGTCACCGGCCAGCATGTGCTGGGACATGTGGAAGCTGCTAAGCAGGACTTGGCGGAGGGTCGGTATGCGGAAGCGCTTGTCCGTTTGCAAACGGCGCTTGTGTATCCGGATAACCTGGCTGAAGGCAAGCTGGAGGGCGCGCAGGAGAATCATGTGTACTACTTCATGGGGCTTGCTCTCGAGGGCATGTCTAAGACGGCCGAAGCGGAAACGTGCTTCCGCCGAGCGTCTCAGGGCTTGGAGGAACCGACGAGCGCGATGTATTACAACGATCAGCCGCCGGAGATGATTTTTTATCAGGGACTCGCCTGGAGCAAGCTGGGCGTAGAAAAGGAAGCGAAGCGCAGGTTCAACAAGCTGATCGACTATGCGGAAAAGCATCTGCATGATGACGTGAAATTTGACTATTTCGCGGTTTCTTTGCCGGATTTCCTAGTGTTCGAGGACGATTTGGACAAGCGCAACACAATTCATTGCCGATTTATGAGAGGCCTCGGCCTGCTTGGTCTCGGCAAAATGGAAGAAGCGAAAGCGGAGCTGGAAACGGTTCTGGCGATGGATGTCAATCATGGCGGAGCGCGGATACACAGGGCTATGACGAAGTCTTGACCTGTTGTAACTGCTTGTCATGAGACGGCCTATTGCAGTCCCTTTTGCGCTTTTCTGTATGATTTTTCGCATACAAAAGTCATTTTTACCGTTGTAGGCACGATTCTGTTCGATTTTTCACACCTATTTCTCGATTTTACGAAATCAGTGCAATTTCTGTATGAAATTTCGAACAGATTTCCACGATTCGCAAGTGGCAGCGGTTGGCAGATCGGCTCATAAGCTTTCCTGAACCCCCGGTTCGAGAACCGGAGGGGTTCGTATACAAGAAAACCGGGACTCTAATGGGGTCCCGGTTTTTGGCAAACGAAGATTCGAGGAACATCCGCGGCCCGGCGTCATGAAGGAGGTATTCGCACAATTTTCCGGCGCTATCAGGACGTTTGTGCACGACATGGCCATGTGGTCGGCCGACCGCCGTCATGCAGCGCAACACCGTGCGCTGGGAACTGCGCGCTCGGTGCGGTTGTACCGGCTGGCGTCGGCACAGCGGCTCTTTCCTGATGCGCGCCTCTCCGGCGCGGGTTACAGCGCTGCACGGCGGGTGGACATGAGGCCGCTTGCCAGGCCGGTCCGGGAGAAAGCCTGCGAAAGTCAGGCTGTCGAGCCACAAAGCGCCTGGCTGCGCGAAGAAAACCTGCAAAAGTACATCTTTTTGCACCTAAAAGCGCTTGCTGGGAAAAATTCCTGCAAATCTGCAGTTTTTTTCGCTCATATTCAAGCTCAACCCCATCAGGAGCGGAAATTCCTGCACAATTGCAGGCTTTTCCTCCAAACGAACCGTTTCCAGCGCAAAAACCCACTAGCTTTGCATCAAACCTGACATGAAAAATTTGTTTCAAAATGTTCCTAAAACTGTATTTTATTGATGCTTTTTGTCTGGCGGATAATTAAAAAATCT
>NZ_JBZYAO010000003.1:239926-359426 GCF_059820445.1 Paenibacillus sp. sgz302190 | reverse complement strand
CGTTATTGGTGATGTGGCTAACACCTTTCCAAGCAGGGTTCCCACCTGCTACCTCACTCGACCTATGCTTGGTCGCTCCACTTTCGCAGGTTTTCTCCCTACCGAGCTGCCTTGTATACCCAAACCCGCACGGGAGAGGTGTCAGTTGGGGAAGAACGGCTGTGCACCTCTCCAACATACGTTCTGCTTTTCTCAACAATTTTGATATTTGCAGGTTTTGCCACTTTGCGTTTACCACGCTCCCTTTACTGCGCTGCCCCTGCTGTCGCACCGCGCGCAACTCCTGGTGCGCGGTGTTGCGCTGCATGACGGCGGTCGGTCGACCACATGAGCCGTGCGCGCTCAGCCAAACTCCGCCCCGCCCCCCGGGCGGCGCGAACGCAAAAGGGACCGGCCCGCCCAATAGCTAAAGCTATTGGCAGGTCAGTCCCTTCATTATTGCCCGGCCCTTGCTTAAGCGCGGGAAATGTATTTGCCTTCGTCGGTATCGATGAGCAGCACGTCACCTTCGTTGATGAAGAGCGGAACTTGCACGTTCAGTCCGGTTTCCAGCTTGGCGTTTTTGGTAGCGCCGGTAGCTGTGTTGCCTTTGATGCCCGGCTCGGTTTCAACGACTTTCAGCTCTACGCTTTTCGGCAGGTTGATACCGAGAATTTCGCCCTGATAGCTCATGATTTTAATGTTCATGTTCTCTTTCAGGAAGTTCAGCTCCCACTTGAGCTGCTCAGACGTCAAGCTGGTCTGATCGTAAGTTTCATTATCCATGAAAGTGTGTTCGCTGCCGCTGGCGTACAAATACTGCATATCTTTGTTGTCGATGTGAGCGCGGCCCACGTTCTCGCCTGCGCGGAACGTGCGCTCGACGGTGTTGCCGTTGCGCAGGTTTTTGAGCTTGGTGCGCACGAATGCAGCGCCTTTGCCCGGTTTGACGTGTTGAAAATCTTGAACGGTAAACAAGTCGCCGTCCACTACAATCGTTAAACCTGTTTTAAAATCATTTACTGAAATCACTGGTGTGTCCCTCCGCTAATCAATGATAAGAAAATCTTTGCTAGAATGTGTAAGTATTTTAATTCCGGCGTCGGTAATGACGACGTCGTCCTCTATCCGCACTCCGCCGAATCCGGGGAGATAGATGCCAGGCTCGACCGTTACTACCATGCCGGGCGTTAAAATCGTATCTTCCGCTTTGGACAATCGCGGAGATTCGTGAACTTCCATGCCCAGGCCGTGTCCGGTGCCGTGGCCGAAATATTCGCCGTAGCCGTGGCGCGCGATCACGTCGCGGGCAAAGGCGTCGCCCTGCCAGCCGGTAATGCCGGGTTTCAGGTTGTCCAGGCAGTGCAGCTGAGCTTCCAGCACGATGCCGTAAATTTCTTTGTGCTTATCCGTCGGCTTGCCCAGCATAACCGTGCGGGTAATGTCGGAGCAATACCCTTTATAATACGCTCCGAAATCCAATTTGACAAATTCGTTGCTCTGCAAAACGCGGTCGCTCGCTTTGCCGTGCGGCAGTGCGGACCGCTCGCCGGATGCAACGATCGTCTCGAACGATGTGGAAGTCCCGCCGTTTTTGCGGATGAACATTTCGATTTCCAAAGCAATGTCTTTTTCCACCGCACCGGGCTTCAGAAAAGACAAAATATGCGAGAACGTCGCATCGGCCAAATCGGCGGCTTCCTGCATGATTTGCAGTTCGGTCTCATCCTTGATATTGCGGATCCGCTCGACCAGCCGGTCAGTCGGGACAAGCTGAATGCCCGGCAATGCGGCCTGGTAGCTCAAGTAATCGCCATAGGACACGTCCGCCTGCTCAATACCAAGCTGACCGATTCCCTGCTGCCGCAAAATATCGCCGACCGATTCGACGGCTTTGGGTTTATGCTCGATCACTTCAAAAAGCTTCGCCTGCTGCGGCGCTTGCGTCATATAGCGAAAATCGGTCAACAGAACCGCCCGATCCGTTGTAACGACGACATAACCCGAAGATCCCGTAAAACCCGTCAAGTATACGCGGTTGTACGCATTGGTAACAAGCACTGCCGGCAAATCCAGCTGCCGCATCTCTTTGCGCAGCCGCTCAAGGCGTTTTTCCTGCATTCGTATCACCATTCTTTCCTACAAATGTTCGTACAACGCTCTTAGACCGAGCTGATAGCTCTGTGCGCCAAAACCGCAAATTTGCCCGATGACAACCGGGGCTGTTACGGAAAGATGGCGAAATTCTTCTCTTTTATGAATGTTCGACATATGTACTTCGACGCAGGGCAGCTGCACGGTCGACAGCGCGTCGCGGATCGCGTAGCTGTAATGCGTGAACGCGCCCGGATTGATCAGCAGGCCGTCCTTCGTGCCGAAAGCTTCATGAATTTTGTCGATGATGGCGCCCTCGTGGTTGGATTGGAAGCTTTCCAGCTCGATGCCAAGCTCCCCGGCCAACTCGCTTAGGCTCTGGATAATGGCGGCCAGCGACGAACTGCCGTAAATCCCGGGTTCGCGGACGCCAAGCATATTCAAATTCGGACCGTTAATAACGAGCACTTTTTTCAAAATAAGGGAACCCCCCGGAACCTTCCCGTCAGGAAAGCTTATCATTAAGTATGCGCCAGACCTCCGTCGGGAAACTGCGCGGTTGAACTTAAATATTTTACCATAACTTTCATGCGTTGTGTATAGGTTCTCTCGTTCTTTCGTCCGTATATTCGATGGCGATCGAGTAGCCGATAAACAACCCCCACAACAGGAAGAGGCAAAAGTCGCTAATGATCGTATTTGCATCAAGATCGTGAATCCAGTACATCAATCCCACATAAGGGCCGACGAGCAAGTAGAGCACTCCCCACCACGCAACCCCGTACGCTACGCCCCACCAAGGCCCGCTTAATTTTCCGAGAAAAATCGTATACAAAAAAGCCGCGGCAATGGAAAATAGCGTGAAAAAAAACCAGCCGACCAATCCTCCTTTCCATGTAAACAAAAAATCGTGCTTGAAAAACGGCTCGACCAAAAAGCCGATCGCGACTTTTGTAAATTTTAAATATTGCTCGACGATTTTCAGAGCGCCCCAGATCAAACCCGCGAAAAACCCGATATATAGCGCAAAAAGCCACCTGCTCGTCCGCAGCATTCGTTTCTTTAGTCCGTTCATCCTTGGCCCCTCTTCCTTTCCCTGCACGCTTTGCTCGCACTTTCCTGATCAGGAATAGTATGTTCTGCGGCGATCGGTAGCATTCAATCCGCGAATCCGTTACAATGAGAAGATAGCATGAACCATTTTAAAACGAGTACAGATAAGAAGGTGGATCTATTGTCGGAGCAAAACAGCATATACGGAGGACAAGCCGTCATCGAGGGCGTGATGTTCGCAGGAAGAAACGTGCACGTGACAGCGGTGCGCAAAAAGGACGGCTCTCTTGAATATCTGGAGGTGCCCAAAAAAGTAATTCCGTGGGTGCAAACGCTTAAGAAAATTCCGTTCATCCGGGGAATCGTCGGCATTATCGAATCGAGCGCCAAGGGCGCGCAGCATTTGAACTTCTCCGCGGAAACGTTCGCCGAAGAAGAAGATGGCCAGGAGGCCGGCGCCATGAAAGAAGCGAAGCCCGGCATATTTTCCAACATTTCCATGATGCTCGGCGTTGCCGTCGTCGGCGTCATTTCGTTCCTGTTCGGAAAATTCGTGTTCACCCTTGTTCCTGCGGTCATTGAGCAGTTTTTGTTTCAGCATGTATTCAGCAATCAATTTCTTCATAATCTAATAGAAGGATTAATTAAAATTGTGCTGCTGATCGGCTACATTTATTTCATTTCCTTAACGCCCATGATCAAAAGGCTGTTTCAGTACCACGGCGCCGAGCACAAAGTGATCAGCGCGTACGAGGCAGGCGTCGAACTGACGGTCAGCAACGTGCAAAAATTCAACACGCTCCATTACCGGTGCGGAAGCAGCTTTATCGTCTTCACCGTTATTGTCGGCGTAGTCATCTACTCTTTCCTGCATTATGACGGTTACGTGGAACGCATCGTGCAGCGTCTGCTGCTGCTGCCGGTCGTCATCGGCGTATCGTATGAAGTGCTTCGCTTTACGAACTCGCTTCGCGAGGTGCCTGTGCTGCGCTTCCTTGGCTATCCCGGCCTATGGCTGCAGCTTCTGACTACGAAAGAACCGGAGGACAGACAGGTAGAGGTTTCGATCGCCTCTTTCAACCGTATGCGCGAAGCGGAGAAAAAAATTATGGAGGGACGCATATGAGGCAGCGATTTTCCCTGAGCATCATCATCATTGCGGTTTTGATTGCTATCGGCATGCTCGTCAGCTTGCGGACTTTGTTCATACCCATATTAGTGCTGGGGATCATCTTCCTGCTCTATAAGTTTCCTCCTTCCAGCTGGAAGATGAATCAGGGCGCCCGCAAAAACACAAGAGGAAAAACAAAGACGGCAAAATTCCGCGTCATTCCCGGAAACAAGGACGCCGATTCGGACGACTATCCGAAGTATCACTGAGTTTTGCGGAGCACATACTTTTCGTAGTCCTGCTCGTAAGTTTGCATCGTCCATTTCGTAAAATAATGATCCGCAGCTGTATACCCGGCCTCGTATAATTCGAGGCTTTTTTCTTTGGAAATGTCGAACTGGGTGTTATGAACGCCAAGGGTCGGAATTTTCACCGTCCGAAAGCGGTTGTGCTGCTCAATGTAACGCTCGTCATGCGCGCTGAGCATCGTTTCGAACAGTGCCTCGAACATCGTGATCGGCCCTTTGATTTTGTGCATTTGGTTGGTGCTTTTCCCTACAAGCTGAAAACCGATGACAGGTACACGCTCGGCATAAGTTTCACGGTCAAACACCCAAAGCGGATAGTTGCTGAGCAAGCCCCCGTCCACCACGTAAATAAATTGCTTTATAAAAGCATCCGCCGCGGCGGAGCTTTTTGCTTTGCTTCTTGTTTTCAGGCGAATCATCACCGGGTCGAAAAAATACGGGATGCTCGTGCTCATCCGCACCGCTTTGGCGACCGGGAACTTGCGCGGGTCGATTCCGTATTGCGCGATGTCGTCGGGCAGCACGAGCAGCTTGCCCTGCGTAATATCCGAAGCGATGATCCGCAGCTGATTCGGCTTCAAGTCGCCGAAGGTGCGGATGCCTTTGGCCAGCAAAATTTGGTACACCCAGTTTTCCAACGCCTCTCCGGAATACAACCCTTTTTTAATAAACAGCCTCGCCGCCGGGCCGATAATGTTCGCATTGAACAGCGCCGACCTTTGCAAAAACGATTTAAACGGCGATTGCAAAATCAATTTCTTCATCTCTTCGCCCGTATATCCGGCAGCCAGAAAAGCCGCGACGATCGAGCCCGAGCTTGTGCCGGCCACCTCATGAAACACATATCCCCGATCATTCGCGGCGCTCACTGCGCCCGCCAGAGCAATGCCTTTTACGCCCCCGCCCTCAAACACGCCGTTGATCTTCATCCCACACTCTCCCCGAAGCGCAGTTAACGGACGCCAAGCGCTCCATTGTTATGTATGCGGGGACAGTTTGTCACTATGCCGCTTGCATCGCTCGGCGGGCAGAAAAAAAGACAGTACCCTCGCTATTTCGAGAGTATCTGTCCTTCTTAAGTATCGGCTTCCAATTCCTTGCGAACTTGCTGCAGCTCATTCATCCGGCCGGGGTCGCGGCGGAAATATTCGAGAAGCGTCTCGATGCAGGTGATCGAATCCCAGCTTAAATGATGCTCGATCCCTTCGACATCTTTATATATGTTGTCTTCCTGTACGCCGATCGTGGTCAAAAAGTCTTCCAACAGCTGATGCCGGTCCACCAGACGTTTGCCCATTTTTTTGCCTTTGGAGGTAAGCATGAGACCGCGGTATTTTTCATATACCAGATAGTTGTCTTTGTCGAGCTTCTGAATCATTTTGGTAACGGATGAGGGATGCACCTCAAGCCCTTCAGCAATGTCGGAGACGCGAGCGTAGCCCTTCTCGTCGATGAGCTTGTATATTCTCTCCAAATAGTCCTCCATGCTTGGTGTAGCCATTAGCTTAGTTCCCCCTGCTTACTCAATTTCCTTTTTATAGCTTTACCTATCATAATGCATGAACCCGGATGCGGTCAAATCTGCCATGGTTGAAAAATTCACTTAAAATTTCAGCCAGTCCGGGGTAATTTGGTTGAGCCACAGCGTGATCTGCGTCATTTTGCCCGTGTAGAGCAGAACGGCGATCACAATCATGATCCCCCCGCCGATTTTCATAATCGTATTGGAGTACCGCAAAATCCATCGCGTAGAGCCGATGAAAAACGACAGCACGAAGAACGGGATGGCGAAGCCGAGCGAATAAGCCGTCGTCATTTGGAACCAGGCCCCCGGTTCCGTCGTCGCCAAGGCAAGAATGGCCGAAAGAATCGGCCCTACACACGGGGACCACCCGGCTGCAAAGCCCATTCCAATAAGGACGGAGCCCGCATAGCCTGCCGGACGAAAGCGGATTTGCAGCTTGCGCTCTTTAAGCAGCCACTGCGGCTGAAAAATACCGAGCAGGAACAGGCCCATGACAAAAATGAGAATGGCGGCAATTTGCCGCAGCAAATCGCGGTAATCGAGAAAAAAATTGCCCAAAAATCCGGCCGTCAAACCGAGCGCATAAAAAATAATCGAAAAACCGACGATAAAACTTAACGTATGAAGCATCGTCTGACGCCTGGCGGCGGCCGAGGATTGGCCTGCTTTCAGCTCGCTGACCGAAATGCCTGTTATGTATGAAAGATAGGACGGATACAGCGGCAAACAGCAGGGCGAAATAAAAGAGGCGATGCCGGCCCACAGGGCGATCCACAGATTAACGGAATCCATGTCAGCTCCTTAACCCCCTTCGCAAAATAGTTCCGATAAGCAGAACGATCAAAGTCAGTACAACCGTGCCCCCTGGAGCAAGATCCCACACCCCGGCGACGACAAGGCCGATAATGACGGCAATTTCCGAAAAAATGACCGCGAGCACGACTGAATGCTTGAAGCTGCGGGCGATCAGTAAGCTGCAGGCGACCGGAATCGTCAGCAGCGACGACACGAGCAGCGCGCCGACGATTTTAATCGCAACGGAAATAACAAGCGCTGTCAGCATAGTGATCATCATATTGTAAAAGCGCAGCGGCAGCCCGCTGACACTGGCCGCATCCTCGTCAAAAAACATCAAAAACAGCTCCTTGAAGTGGAACGCAATGACCCCGACGACGATCAGGCATACGATAAAAACAACCCACATGTCCGTTGAATCGAGCGTATAAATGCTTCCGAACAAATAGCTCATCACATTCATATTAAACCCTTTGCCGAGCGTAAACAACAGCGTCGCCAGCGCGACTCCGCCCGACATGATGATCGCGATCGACAGCTCGGCGTACGTTTTGTACGCTTTGCGGAGCCGCTCAATGGCAAAGGAGGCGATAAGCGCAAAAACCAACCCGACCCCAAGCGGATATATGTTGATTAAAAAGCCGAGCGCGACCCCGGCGATGGACACGTGCGCGAGCGTGTCGCCGATCATGGAAAGCCTGCGTAGCACAAGAAAAACGCCCATCAGAGGCGCAGTAAGCCCGATCAAAATGCCTCCGATCAAAGCTCTTTGAAAAAAATATTCCGAAAAAATATCCAAACCGTTCGCTCCTTACTGGGCTCCGATCATCTCGCGGATTTGGCCGATGGAGTGAGTCAGGTTCGTCTCGCGGCAATCCTCGGGATCATGGGTATGCTTTACGTAAAATTTGATGCCACCGCTCACCTGCTGCGGCTCGGAGCCCAGGTAAGACTGCATCATCTCCATATCGTGCGACACCATTATGAATGTCATATGGTGATGCTGGTGCATGTGGCGGATCATGCGGAAAAAGCCGGCCTGCGTTTCCGCATCGATCCCGACCGTCGGCTCATCCAGGATGAGCAGCTCGGGATTGTTCACGATCGCGCGCGCGAGGAAAGCGCGCTGCTGCTGTCCGCCGGACAGCTGGCCGATGCGGCGGTCCGCCAAATCCTCGATGCGCAGGGCGAGCATGGCATCTTCGGCTTTTTGCGCGTCCGCTTTCGTCAGACGGCGGTAGATCCGCTTTTTGTTGTACAACCCGGACAAAACAATTTCCCGGACTGTTGCCGGGAACAACGGGTTGAACGCGTTTTTTTGCGGGACGTAGCCGATCCGGTCCCAGTCGGTAAACCGGCCGAGCGGCTCGCCGAACAGCCGGATCTCCCCCTGCGTCGGCTTCAGCAGGCCGACCAGCATCTTGAGGAGCGTCGTTTTGCCCGCGCCGTTGGAGCCGATAACCCCAACGAAATCCCGCTCCAGAACGTCAAACCGGAGCTCTTGGATAACCTTTTTATGCTCATAAGAAAAAGCGATCTGATCCATTGCTACGATACTGCGGTGGCAAGGCTGAATTCCGCTGTTCTCCATCCTTTTTACCCCTATCTTCACTTGAATGAAAGCATGCTATATACCTATTGTAAAGCTTTCACAAGATTTTTCAAATTTTCGTCCATCACCGAAATATAGTCCTTGCCCGCTTTAGCCTGCTCCTCGGTCAATCCTTCCAGCGGGTTCAGCACCATCGTGCCGATGCCTGCATCTTTGGCCAACGTTTTCGCCAATTTATCGGAAACAAGCTCTTCAAAAAATATATATTTCAGGTTGTGCGCTTTTAAATACTCGTTCATTTTTTTCAAATCCTGGGCGGTCGGCTCGGAATCCGGCGATAGCCCCATAATCGCCATTTGCGTCAGCCCGTAGTCGCGGCATAAATAAGCAAAAGCCTGGTGCGACACCGCGATCTCCTTTTTCGGAACCTGGGAAAGCTCTTTTTTGTATCTGGCATCCAGGTCCGCGAGCTTGGCGGCATATTTGGCGTAATTTTGCTCGTACTCCGTCTTGTGTGCCGGATCGGCCGCGATAAGCGCTTCTTTTATATGCTCGGCCATTTTGCCTGCATTCAACGGGCTCAGCCAGACGTGCGGGTCGAATTGTTCCTTGCTATCGGACGTTTGAATCAAATCGGCTCCTTGGCTGGCTTCGACAACCTTCAAAGATGAATTTGCAGGAAGGCTCTCCAAGAAATCCTTCACCCAGCCCTCAAAGCCTGCGCCTTGATAAACAAAAACTTGCGCCTTCGTCATATTTTGCAAATCGCGGCTCTTGGGAGACCAATCGTGCGGCTCTACCCCTGCCGGAACGAGATTTATCACATTGACGTAGTCCCCGCCGATATTGCGCGTAAAATCGTACAACGGATAAAAGCTGGTGACCACGTTAACCTTGCCTTCCACCAACCCGGCTTTGTCCGTCGCGTTGCCGCAGCCTGCCAATAAAATAGTAAACAAAGCGAAAATCGTCATGTAAAAAATAGTGCGCCTGCGCATGATGAAACTCCCTTCAAGACCGCTCGTCTAAATCGTAATTTTTTTTATTAACGAACTTGATTATACGAGCAGGCTTTTCGGTTGTCAATATCAAACAGAGCAAAAAAACCACCCTGCCGTCGCAGCGTGGTACAGATCATGACGCGGTGCTGCGCTGCATGACGGCGGTCGGTCGACCGCATACGCACCGCGCTGGGAACAATAAAACGCTTCGCTAGCCGCTGCCGGATTGGCCTCCGCCGCTTTGGGAATCGCCGTCCCCGCTCTTCGACTGGCCTCCTCCGCCTTTTTTCTTCGATGCGCCCTTGCCTTCCCCTTCTTTTTTGGATGGTTTTTCGCTTTGTTCCTTCAGCTTCTTGTACCGTTCTTCGGCTTGCTGCTGGACCTTTTTGTCCTGCTCCGTCTGATACTGCTTCATCTCTTTGTACATGTCGTACTGCCTCTTTAATTCCTGATCAATGACGCTTCCCTTACCTGAGCTTTGCTCCTTTTGCTGGCCTTGGTCCTGCTGCTTGTTGCCGCCTTGCGAGTTGCCCATGCCGCAGGCCGTGAACAAAAGCAAGCACGCGGCAGTCCATGCGATTTTTGCCACAGTTCGAGCTTTCATAAGAGGTCACTCCGTCAGTCTTTTTCCTTTAACATGCCCAAAGTTAAAGCAAAAAACCCCATGCCGCTTGAAATCCGGCATGGGGGTGCGCTTTGCTATTTGACGATGGCGCCGTTCGGCATGCTGTCCGGAACGGTTGCCAGCGTCAGTTGATCGCCTTGCGAAGCGGCGAGAATCATCCCTTGCGACAGCTCGCCGCGCAGCTTGGCGGGCTTCAAATTCGTGACGCAAATCACTTTGCGTCCAACCAGATCCTCGGGCGAGTAAAACTTCGCAATGCCCGAGACGACTTGCCGCTGCTCGTACCCGAGATCGAGCTGCAGCTTCAAGAGCTTATCCGCGCCCTTCACAGGCTCGGCCGCAATCACCTGCGCGACGCGCAGCTCGACCTTGGCGAAATCGTCGATGCCGATTTCCTCCTTCGGCTCCAGCGCGGGCTGAACCGCGGCAGCGGCTGCAGGCGCTGCCTCTTCAGGCTGGGCGGTGCTGGCTGCGGCGCCGCCTCCCATGGCCTGGACGATATAGCCGATTTCCGGCTCCACGTCCAGCCGAGGGAACATCGGCTCTCCCTTCTGCACCTGCGTGCCGGAAGGGAGAAGCCCAAAGCTCTGCACGCTCTCCCACGAAGTGAGACGCGGCAGGTCTTCCGCAGCGATGCCCAGCTGCTGCCAGATAAGCTGCGGCGCCTTCGTCAGGAAGGGGCGCAGCAGCACGGACGAAATGCGCTGGGACTCAGCCAGCACATACATAACCGAGCCGAGCTTCTCACGGCTCTCCTCGCTTTTGGCCATCGACCACGGCTGCGTCTCGTCGATGTACTTGTTCGTGCGGCCGATCAGCTGCCACACGACCGACAGCGCAATGGAGAACTCCATTTTCTCCATTGCGTCCTCGTACTTCGCTACCGTTGCCTTGACAGTCTCAAGGAGACTTTCATCAAACTCGGTAGCGCCAGGCACATACGCGGGAATCTTGCCCTCAAAATACTTATCGATCATCGCGATCGTACGGTTCAGCAGATTCCCCAGATCATTGGCGAGGTCATGATTGACCCGCTCGACAAAGCTCTCCGGCGTAAACGTGCCGTCCGCCCCAAAAGGAACCTCGCGCATCAAATAATAGCGCAGCGCATCAAGACCGTAGCGGTCGATCAGCGTAACCGGATCGACCACATTGCCCTTGGATTTGGACATTTTGCCGTCCTTCATCAACAGCCACCCGTGCGCAAAAACCTTTTTCGGCAGCGGCAAATCAAGCGCCATCAACATAATCGGCCAATAAATCGTATGGAAACGCACAATCTCCTTGCTCATTAGATGAACATCCGCAGGCCAGTAATGTTGAAATTTGCTTTCGTCCTCCGAACCGTACCCAAGCGCAGTAATGTAATTGGACAACGCATCGATCCAAACATAAATAACATGCTTAGGATCGCCGGGCACCTTAATGCCCCAGTCAAAAGTCGTCCGGGAAACAGCCAGATCCTCTAACCCCGGCTTAATAAAATTGTTCAGCATTTCATTCTTGCGCGACTCAGGCTGAATGAAATCAGGATTCTCTTCATAATATTGAACCAAGCGGTCCGCGTACTTGCTCATCCGGAAAAAATACGTTTCTTCCTTCATTTTCTCCACAGGACGGCCGCAATCCGGGCACTTCCCATCCACCAGCTTGCTCTCCGGGAAAAAAGTTTCACAAGGCACACAATACCAGCCTTCATATTCGCCTAAATAAATGTCGCCCTGTTCCAGCAGCCTTGAAAAAATTTTGCCAACCGCCTTCGTATGCCGCTCCTCCGTTGTCCGGATAAAATCATCATACGAAATGTCCAGCTTGGCCCAAAGTTCCTTAATGCCCTTAACGATCTGATCGACGAAAAGCTGCGGAGTAATGCCCTTTTCCTGCGCCTTGCGCTCAATCTTTTGACCGTGCTCGTCCGTACCCGTTAAATACATGACGTCAAAACCCCGCAGTCTTTTGTAACGGGCCATGACATCCCCAGCCACCGTTGAATACGCATGTCCGATATGCAGCTTGTCGCTCGGATAATAGATCGGCGTCGTGATGTAAAAAGTCGGTCGTGAATTCGACATAACAAAAAACCTCCTGGAAAATATTCAAAACATGACAAAAAACCCTCATCCTTCTTGGGACGAGAGCTGCACTCACGCGGTACCACCCAGTTTCCCCCGTCTTTCACAAGAGCGGGGCTCAGTAAGTCAATGCGACTTGCCCATTAACGCTGGGACACGAAGCCAGCTCACTCCTCTACACATTCCGTAAAGGCAGCTCGAAGGCTTATTCTCCGGGACCATCTTCCAAACATCGTCCTATACCGGCTTTCACCTGACCCGGCTCTCTGTTCATAGGCATCCGCCTGTACTTATCCGTTCATCGAATTCCATATGTTATCCTTAAGGAAAATATATCGAAAAGTAAAGCCCCATGTCAAGCCGATTGCTGAGAATTAGGTGCAGGAGGTACATGGTCGATTCCGCCAGGATGAAAAGGATGGCATTTGCAGAGCCGCTTAACCGTCAACCAGGACCCTTTCAACGCGCCGTGAACTTCAAGAGCCTCAAGGGCATACTCCGAACAGGTCGGATAAAACCGGCAGGAAGGCGGCGTCAAAGGCGAAATAAATTTGCGATAAAACCGAACCGGAAGCTGCAGCGCCTTTCTCATTGGGCGACCCTCCCTTCTCAAAACAATCATGATTGACCTCTCGCTCTATCATGACTGAAAAAGAACAGTTCGTCAACGTACCGCCTAATTCGCCGATCGCAGCATACGTTCTATGAAGGACATTGATAGCACTTTAAGAAAACGGGATAAAGAGCCGCAGTTATAAAAGCCTTCAGCCAATCCCTGAATGCAAAAGACGCAGAGTAAGTCCCTTCAGCAGCATTGCCGCTTTCCAAAAATTGTTTATACTTTGTCGGTAACTGGGCATGTACCTTGTTATTGCGAACAGCCGCGCTATACTTCCTGTTGATCCTCTGCAATATGTGTGCCGTTCGAGCATCCGGCTGTACGCCGGCTTTATGTGGAACCTGATCAGCGGGGACGATCACCTCCAGGTCGCTTTCTTCAAGATTATCTATCTCCGACTCGATGCTCTCCTTATGACTTCTTTCCATCCGGTTTCTCTCTTGAAGCCGGCTTTCCCAAACAGACTGCTTGTTGAGCGCAAAATAAATCTTTTGCAACAGCAGCCGGGCGCTTCGATAATTGATTCCCAATATTTCAGCAAGCGAACTTGCGGAATATTCCTTCTGATCGTGAATGAGCAATTGTATAGCGCGAAACCAAGTTAGTAGAGGGAGCTTAGACTTGTGCATGATCGTCCCCGCTGTCAGCGAAACTTGCATCCTGCAGTCGGAACATTCAAGCAAACTGCGGGTCCGAACCGTATAAGCGTTATCGAAATCGCACCGCGGGCAGCAAAAACCAGACGACCAACGAATCTTCATCAAAAAATTTTCGCATTCCTCTTCCGTATCAAAATGACAGGATTGAATATCATAAAGATTCATCTGCTTCACCGCCCTGAATACAAACATTTGTTCCCATTTATTATAGCACACATACGTTCGCATTTAAAGCTTTTTTTGAATTTTTTTGCGGCACGACGTTGTTAACCACTCCTCCCTCATCATTTGAAGACGTCCTATCTTGATGATAGCTCTTCTGTCGTAACTACAAAAGATTATTGTACTTTGAAAACTCAAACCATCCTCCTATTTTCAATGTCGTATGAACATAGTGCGTTATTAAGCGAAAAAACTAAAACCCAAATGCCTTAAAGGGCTACTCCTGTTGATATCTTTGGATTGCCCTCTTGTAAATGTCACATTTGCTTGTTGCCTGCCTAGTTAATCCGTTGCTATACCGCACTCCCGGTGCTTCTTCTAGATGCCGCACGTGTTACTGTAATCACTATGTTGCCTTTCTGATTGCTCCTCTGTAATAACTACATACCATTACTCCTTCTGATTGCCTCTTGCAATATTGCACTTACAATGTTGTCTTTCTGGTTGCTCCTCTGCGATATTGCATTCCCATTGCTTCGTATGCTTGCCTCTTGCGACATTGCCACTTACAATGTTGCCTTCTGAATACTCCATTGTAATTACTGCATTCTCAATGATCAATTGCCTCATGTGTTATTACACTCGCAATATTGCCTTCCCGATTACTCTTCTGTGATACTTGATTCCCATTTACTTCCTCTGATTTCCCCATGCGATATTGTACTTACAATGTTACCTTCCTCTTGCTTCATTGTGTTACTGCATTCTCAATGCTTAATTGCCTCATGTGTTATTGTACTCACAATGTTGGCTTCCTGATTACTCCATTGCGATAATGCATTCTCAATGATCAATTGCCTCATGTGTTGTTGCTTTTCTGATGCTCCATTGTGATACTGTTTTCTTAACGCTCAATTGCCTCATGTGTTATTGCACTGGCATTGTTGCTTTCCTGTTACTCCATTGCGATACTGTATTCTTAATGCTCAATTGCCTCATGTGTTATTGCAATTGCCTTGGTTTACCTGCCTAATTGTTCCACTACGTTACTGCACTACTGATACTCTTTCTGATTGCCCTCTCGAGATGTTCTACTCGCAATGTTTACCTCTTATTGAACCTCTCTGATGATGCAATTGTGATGTTGACCTCAACAATTGCGCTTTGGGATGTTGCATTTTCTGACCACCCTTGTCGTGATTCCCTGCAAAGAGGGGTAGTATTTTGCACTTATCTCAGAATGGATAAAATCACATTATACGACCCTTTCGGAAGGAGGTCCTCTTGAGGTTGTACTCATGGTAAGGCCCAGCTTGGGGATTAGAGCTTACTTTGTACTTATTCCAGAATATATGAAATTTAAATTTGCACATATCACAGAATGCACGAGATCTAAAATACACGGACCCTCGGGGAGGGCCGATCATGGTGTGATTTTCGTCTGTGGTAGTACTCCGCTGCGTCATGCAGAATTTTTTGCACATATCTCAGAATGCATGAAAAATCAAATGTGTGACCCTCTAATTGGGAGGCCATGGCCATCTTTTGGACTTGCCAGTTGCGATGGCGGTCTGCTAAGGAAAGTGGTATTTGGGCCTGCGCTCGTGGTGATATCCCGCTGTACATAGTTTTTCGTAGAATGCGTGAAATTAAAGGACGGTTTCGGACGCATGCGTGTGGGGTTGGTTTTAGGCTGCCTAGGAGGCTGCGGTTCTAAGTGGAGGGTTTGTTTGATGATGTCGGGCGGGTGGATTTAGAAGTATGGTGAGTCCAAGGCTGAATGATCGATTGATATGGCCTTGGACTTATTTTTTGGGATGATAGGGGGTTAGTACGTTCTGCCGTTAATAAGTTGGCTGATGAGTCCGGCTGTTTCTTCGATGGCTTTGTTGGTTACGTCGATGATTTCGCAGTTTAGTTGTTTCATCAAACTGGCGGCAAAACCGAGTTCTTCGTTGATTCTTTGTAAGGTGGCGTATTGCGAGCTGCCGGGCAGGCCGACGGTTTTGAGGCGTTCCTGACGGATTTGCAGTATGTATTCGGCATCCATGGTGAGGCCGATGATGCGGTGGCTTGGAATTTTGAACAGTTCCGCGGGCGGTTTGACTTCGGGTACTAGCGGCAGGTTTGCGGATTTGATGCCTTTGTGGGCCAAGTATATGCTGAGCGGTGTTTTGGACGTTCGTGATACTCCGATGAGCACGACTTCGGCTTCCAGCATGCCCCTCGTATCTTTGCCGTCGTCATATTTGACGGCGAATTCAATGGCCTCCACTCTGCGGAAATAATCGGCGTCCATTTCGTGCAGCAGCCCCGGTTTTCGTTTGGGCGAATCGCCGTAAGTGTCTATGAACGCCTGCAGCATCGGTCCCATGATGTCGACAGCGCGAACGCCCAGGCGGTATGCTTCGGCTTTCATTAATTCCCTCAGTTCCGGCTGCACGAGCGTGTAGGCGACAAAACCTCCTGCCGCGGCAGCTTCGTTGAGCATTTGGCGGATCTCGGTTTCCTGACTGACGTGGCTGAACCTTTTTATTTTGACCTGTTCTGCGTTAAATTGGCGTATGGTTGCTTTGGCTACGGCATCTGCTGTTTCACCGATGGAGTCGGAGCAAACAAATAAATGCTGCTGTTCGTACATAATGACCTCCTCTGCTTTTCCAATTGTGCTTTTATCTATCTCTATGAACTTACTATAGTAAATATTTACCTGGAAAGCAAAAAACCTTCGTCTTGAAATAACCAGACAAAGGTTTGAGGCAGCTTAATATTGCAGGATAAGCACGGCTTTTGCCGCAAGTGACACGGTGCTTGAAACTTCGTTGCCGGACAATAGATCAACGGCCTGCATGGCGCCCAGTTCCACCTCGACTTCACCGCTGTTATGGTTCATGACAAACAGATATGATTTACCGTCTTTGTCTCTTTGGGAAATCTCGACTCCAGGGACAGGAGCGATCGGTGCTTTGATGTTTTTGGCGCTGCACAGGTTCGCCATCAGCCCTTGCAGGAATGCCGCATCCGGACTGGTCGCCACGTACCATGCTTGCCCTTGGCCGAATTTATTGACTGTCAGGACGGGCATTCCCTTATAGAAGTCGCTTCCGTAGACTGCTTTCACTTCCGCTCCTTCGGAATGGATCAGGTCGCACAAGGTGGTGCAGGTGTAAGTGCCGTTCAACGCGCCCCATTCCTGCTTCATGACGATTTGATTGCTTTGATCCGGGAATAGCGCATCGATTTCTTCAGCCCATATGCCCAGCACGCTGCGCAGTTCCCCGGGGTATCCGCCGGTTGTGACGATATCGTTCTCGTTGACGATGCCGCTGAAGAAGGTCGTGACGAAGGTACCGCCGGCTTTTACAAACTCCTCGATCCGTTTTGCGTATCCGGGCTTCACCATGTACAGTACAGGGGCGATGACGATATCGTATTTGGTTAGGTCAGCGTCGATGCCAATGAGGTCGGTCTGGATGTTTTGCCGAAACAAAGCGTCGTAGTATTTGTGCACTTCATCCACATATTTCAAGGCGACGGTCGGCCCGCTGGAAAGCTCTACGGCCCACCGATTTTCCCAATCGTATACGATCGCGACGCGCGCATTTACTCTTGAATCGAGCAGATTGCCGGACAAATTTTGCAGTTCTTTGCCCAGTTCGGAGCATTCGCGGAAAACGCGGGTGTTTTCGTGGCCTACATGTTCGATTACGGCCCCATGATATTTCTCGCAGGCTCCGATTGATCTGCGAAGCTGGAAAAACAATACGGTATCCGCTCCCCGCGCCACGGCTTGATAACTCCAGAGCTTCATAACGCCCGGCCGTTTCAGCGAGTTGTAGGGCTGCCAATTTTGCTGGCTTGGCGTTTGCTCCATTAACATAAACGGTTGGCCGTTTTTGAGCCCTCTCATTAAATCGTGAACCATGGCGGTCAAGCTGAACGGCGTATCCAGTGACGGGTAATTGTCCCAGGAAACAATGTCTATGTGCTTCGCCCATTTAAAGTAATCCAATTCTTTGTACGTGCCCATCAAATTGGTTGTGACGGGAATGTTCGGGGTATGTTTTTTAATGGCGTCGTACTCCAATTTGTAGCAATCCAGCAGGCTGTCCGACATAAAGCGGCGGTAATCCAGTGAAATGCCCTGGAAGTAAGTGCGGTCTCCGGCCCACTCTTCTGAAAGCGCATTCGGAGAAACGATCTCATCCCACTCATAAAAGGTATGGCCCCAAAAACGCGTGTTCCAGACTTTGTTCAGCTTTGCCAAGTTTCCGTAACGCGCCTGCAGCCAATTCCTGAATTCCCGAGCGCAGTTATCGCAGTAGCAGTAGCCGCCATATTCGTTCGATACGTGCCAGATCAACAAGGCCGGGTGATCTTTGTAGCGTTCGGCCAACTTTGAAGCAATGGCTGCAGCGTACTTGCGGTACGTCGGACTGCTGGGGCAAGAATTATGGCGTCCGCCGAATTTCCGTTTGCGGCCTTCAAAATCTACCCGCAGCACATCGGGATATTTTTTGGCCATCCATGCGGGATGGGCCCCCGTGCTTGTAGCAAGGCAAACGTACGTACCGTTTTGGTGCAGCCGATCCATGATTTCATCCAGCCAAGCAAAATCGTACGTATCCTCATTAGGCTGCGAAAGCGCCCACGAAAATACGTTAATAGTGGCTACATCTATTCCCGCCAGCTTAAACATACGCAAATCTTCGTCCATCACGGACGGTTCCCACTGCTCCGGATTGTAGTCTCCGCCATACCAAATTTTCGGCAGTTTTTCGTTAATCATCCTGCACGCTCCTTAACCGCTTGAATGCATGAAATATAAGAATATAACCATTGTATTGGATTATTCACGCGCTTAAAATATAATATTTTTACGTGTATATATAAAAAAATGGAACAGGATGCTGCATGTATGCATAAAAGGTTCGTTTTGACGCCTTCGGCGGATCAGGCTTATCCGCTTTTTATTGAAAGCATCGGGCATCACGAGGATCAGGAAAAGATGGTCAGGGACGATGGCTACTCTTGCTTCCACTGGCTGCAAACGTTCTCGGGAGAGGGTGAGATCTGGACGGGAGGAAAATCGTTTCGTCTGAGCAAAGGATGCGGGTTTCTGCTCCCACCGGGCGTCGGTCATGCCTACTGGGCGGTTTCGGATACGTGGTGTACGGAGTATGTGACTTTCGGAGGACATTTGGCCGAGAGCATGTTGAATATGCTGGAGCTGCATCAAGCCGCTTTTTTTCGTTGGGAAGCGGCGTCGCCGCTGGAAACTGCGGTGGGAACGATTTTGTCCTACGCGGAGGCCGGTACGGAGTATACCGGGTATGACGCTTCCGCTGATTTGTACCGGTTTCTCATCCTGCTCAAAAAGCACGGTCAAGTCAATAACCGCGCTTCTTTGAGCAGCCAGCTCCTCAGTCTTCAGCCGCTGCTCGACTGGCTGGAGCTGAACTATGCCAATCCCGACACCGGGCTTGAAGAAATGGCCGGGGTGCTGGGCGTCACTCCCCGGCGCATGAGCACGCTGTTTCAACACGCCTTCGGCTCATCGCCATATTCGTATTTAATTTTGCTGCGGCTCCGCAAATCCAAGGAGCTGCTGCTGAACAGGCAGAGCTTGACGGTAAAAACCGTTGCGGAGCTGGCCGGGTTTCGGGATGCGAGCCATTTTGTCGCGAGCTTCCGCAAGCATGTCGGGCTGACGCCGGAAAAGTTCCGTCAGCTGAATTGAACCGCGCGCGTCAGGTGGCCGTGCGGGAGAGGCTGCGCCGCACGTCATCGACCGCCAGCGTCGACGTGCGGATCGTATTCCGATGCGGAGCGGAGGGCCACTTGGCGTCCAAGTGGTACTCCTGCANTGAATTGAACCGCGCGCGTCAGGTGGCCGTGCGGGAGAGGCTGCGCCGCACGTCATCGACCGCCAGCGTCGACGTGCGGATCGTATTCCGATGCGGAGCGGAGGGCCACTTGGCGTCCAAGTGGTACTCCTGCAGCGCATCGGTGTCTTTGAGCAGATGGCCCGTCAGCACGCAGACGGCCGTTTCGTCACGGTCCGCGACGCCTTCGCGGACCAGCTTGCGCAGCCCGGCGAGCGCAGCCGCCGAGGCCGGCTCACAGCCGATGCCGCTGCGGTCGATGACCGCTTTGGCATCGAGGATTTCGGCGTCGCTGACGCTGGCCGTGACGCCGCCGGTCTCTTCCAGCACCCGCCGCGCTTTGCGCCAGCTTGGCGGGCTGCCGATGTTCAGCGCAGAGGCGCGGGTATGCGGCTCGCGCTCGGGCGCGAGCTCCTCCATGGCCTCTGCCATCAGGCGGTGGAAGGGCGACGCCCCTTCCGCCTGTACGACCGCGACGCGCGGCAGCCGCGGGATGAAGCCGAGCTCCTTGAGATCGCGGAGCCCTTTGCCGAGCGCCGACGCGTTGCTCAGCGCTCCGCCCGGCAGCACGATCCAGTCCGGCAGCTGCCAGTCAAGGGATTGGGCAATCTCGTAGACGATGCTTTTTTGCCCCTCGATCCGCAGCGGGTTCACGGAGTTGCACACATATAGCCCTAACGCCTCGGCATGCTTTTCCAAAAAGCGTATGCCATCGTCGTACGTGCCCGTGAAACTGACTACGTCGGCTCCATACGCTAACGTTTGCAGCACTTTATTGTGCGAGATGTCCTTGTCCGGCACAAACACGACGGAACTGCCTCCGCCGAAAGCGGCGTACATCGCCAGCGAAGAGGATGTGTTTCCGGTCGATGTGCACGTAAACCGGGAGTAGCCCAGCGAACGACCGTGCGACACCGCGACGGTCATGCCGTTATCTTTGAACGAGCCGCTCGGATTCTCGCTCTGGGCTTTGAACATCAGCCCTCTGACCCCCGCATAGGCGCGCAGCCCTTCGGAGGCCGGGTACAAACCCGTGTTGCCTTCAAACTTCGTGCAGATCATCGGCTCCGGCAAATCGGGCGCTATAAGCTCCTTGTAGCGCCAAACACCCGATGCGTAAGGCGACATCCGCTCGGCGAGCCGCTCCGCAAACAGCCGTTTCAAGCGCTCCGCATCGACCCTGGCAAAGTTATGCCGCACTTCAAATAACCCGCCGCAAGCGCACAAATATGCAAATTTCCTTTCAGGCAAAACAGCGCCGCATTCCGCGCAAACAAATTCCATTTGGACGACCTCCTGCTTGTGAGCATTCCATTTCACGTTCGTCGCAACAGATTTAGCTCTGCTGCGCCTCGCACTTTACGATGCGAATCCCTTTCTTGGCCCACCTAGCTTCCAGCGATTCGGCCAGCCCGTTCGTCACGATCGTATGAATCGAATCGATGCCGCAAACGTTGTAGACGTCGCGCCGTCCCCAATCGCTCTCGTCCATTAGTACAATGGCGCGGTTCGACTGCCGAATGGCTGTCTGCTTGACCGCCAGGCTCTCCTGCAGCGCCGTCGTCAGCTTGCCGTCCTCCGTAATGCCCGCCGGCTTGAGAAAGCATTTGTCAAAATTGATTTGCTCCAAAGCCTGCAGCGTAAACGGTCCGTAGCATGCTTCGTCCTGCTTGTGCACAGCCCCGCCCAGCGTAATCAGGTTCACCCGCTGAACCAGTGCGGAAAGGGCGTTCACACTGTTCGTAACGATGGTGACGTCCGGCATTTCCGCCAGCTCGTAAAACATGAAATGGGTGTAGCTGGACGATTCGATAAAAACGGTGTCGCCAGGCTCGATGAGCGCCGCCGCCGCTTTGGCGATCGGCTTTTTCCGCTCCGGCTCTCCCCTGTCCTGATAAGGAACAAACCCCGAAACCCGGGCTACCGGCACGGCTCCTCCATGCGCTTTTTGCAGCAGCCCTCTTTTCTCCAAAGCCCGCAGGTCTTTGCGGATCGAGTCTTCCGTCACATGAAAGTGCGCCGCCAGCCGTTTGACCTCGACTCTCCCTTCCTGCTCCAGCAGCGCTATGATTTGGTTGCGGCGCTCCTCGCTGAACAGGGAATGCTGAACTTGTTCGGTCATGCGGTTACCATCCTTTATCACATTTTATCTTTTGTTATTTAATTTTATTATATTTTATTGTTTCGTATTATTCAATAAAAAAAAACCGACCTTCCTACGAGGGAAGCTGTCGGGTTTTGAAATTTCTGGCTATATATAAAACCGGGGTCGAAGCCGCCGAGATGATAAATTTGATGACATACGTAGTTGCAAAAATTTGCAGCCAGACGCCCCAATCGTACAAACCGCTGAAAGCGATGCTGCAAAATACGAGCGAATCGACAAGCTGGCTGATTCCCGTACTGCCGTTGTTGCGGATCCAAAGCTGATTCCGGCCGGGAAACACTTTTTTCAGAAACGTATAAATTCTGACATCAAGAAACTGGCTTACAAAATAAGCCGTCAAACTCCCGAGCGCGATTCGCGGAAGCAGGCCGAATATCGTTTCCAGCGAAGGCTGGCCGACGTCCCCTGCCTGCGGGGTGAACACCATCGCCATCTGCATGATGATCATCGACATGATCAAAGTGAAGAAGCCGAACCAGACCGCTTTTTCGGCATCCTTATCGCCGTACTTTTCATTCAGCAGGTCTGTTGTCAAATAGATGGTTCCATACATCGTGTTGCCTAATGTCATGACGAAGCCGAACATTTCGATCGTTTTGACCACCTGGATGTTGGCCAGAACGGTCGCAACGCCGACCCAGGCGTACAAGCCCTGTTTGCCGAACAATCGGTAGCACACCAAAAACAGCCCGAAGTTGACCAGGACAAAAAGCACGCCCCAAGCAAAATTAAACATCTTTCATTCCTCCTAGTTTTGATAACGCGGGAGTTTTCGAACCGCGGCTCCGCTTTGCGGCAGCGTTGTTGATTATAACACAGATCGTGGAGGCGATGTTAGGCTTTTTTCCGGCCAAAAGCCCCGTAGTATAATAGAAAAACAATGATAATGACGGCGAGGAAAATAAACAGCAGGTTGCTGTAAGGAACGGCTATGTCCAGACCTTGAAACGGATTGATCCGGAAACGGTGCAGGAACCCGTCCAGCAGCTTCGCTACAAGCGCGGTGCCGACTGCGCCGGAAATAAAGCTGACCAGATTGAACAGGCCCATCCCTACCCCTGTTTCTTCAACTTTGAGCGTTAAGGAAACCCGGTTGGCCAACGCTGTTTGAATGAAAGAAAAACCGATATAATTCGGCAGCATAGCGGCCGAGATGAGCCACGGTGAAAGCCCGGCGACAAAGGCGATCGCAAGCAAGCTGACAAAAAGCAGCGTCAGTCCGATGTAGATCACATAATTGTTGCCTTTGCGGTCCGCCAAATTTCCGCCTATCGTGCCAAAAATGACGGCGCTGATCGCCCCCGGAAACAGCACGAGACCGATTGTGCCGGTGCTCAGCCCGTTTAGCTCAGTGAGCATAAGCGGCATGACGAACATAACGCCCATGACGACGTTGAAAATAATAAAACCGATAACGAGGCCGTTGCGAAGCAGTTTGTTGGCAAACAGCGCAGGCTCGATGAACGGATTTGCCGAACGTCTGATGTGAAATATGAACCAGACCAGCACAAGCACGCTGAGCGCTAGATAGTACCACCCCGAGTAGGTTAGAAACAGCATCAAACTCGCGACGATCACGGCAACCATTACGGCTCCGAGTATGTCTACCTTGCCTGTCTTCGACTCCTCGTCAGGCAAAATGCGGCGGAAGAAAGGGATCGATACGAGGGTGAACAGCGGAATCAGGAATAAAAACGTCCAATGATACGTACCGGCAATGAATCCGCCGAGTACCGGGCCGACGCCGACGGCGAAAGATACGGTCGATGTCAGCAAACCGAACACTTTTCCCCGGTCCGAAGGCGCGAAATAGCGGGCCACAAGCACCATAACGAGCGCCGGAATAGCCGAAGCTCCCGCCCCTTGAATCGCTCTCCCCAGAATGACTGTGGGATACCAGAAGTTTAGCGCGAAGCCGATAATCGATCCGGCGTTATAGATGACAACTCCTGTCACGATCAGCTTTTTCAAGCTGTAAATATCCGACAATTTGCCGTAGATGACCGAGCCTAGAGCGAAGAAAATAATGAAGCTCGTCAGCACCCAACTGACACCTGTCGGCGAGACGGCGTACTGCTTGGCGATCTCCGGCGTCGATACGTTGAACACCGTCTCATTCAATACTGCGAAAAAAATCAAGTAAATAATCCAGGGCACCGTTTTCTTTGTATCTACCGATATGGCTTGGTGCTCCATGGAAACAGCTGCAGCTTGCTGCATGGTTCCACCTCCGACTTTTAGTCCTCCGCCATCTTATCATAAAAAGACGAGCAAAAACGAAGGAAAAAATAATTTTAATAAATTGCCGGGACAGCAATTGCATGCAGTCTAATCTGCAAAGTTTACCAGCAACACAACTGTAATAATAAATGTTATAGTTTAATGTGTCAATAGCCGTCTTCCTAAGACGGGCAATTTATCGCATAATGAACAAATGATATCAGATAGAAATGAACAGGAGATTTTTCATGCAAAAGCTGTTGAAGTTTCTCAAGTTGGCCCTTTCCCGGATGATGATTATCGTTCTGCCATTTGTCCTGATGGCGATGGTCGAATACCTCGAACGCGGGACGTTTGAAAACCTTTACAAATGGGCGGTGCATTACCCGCTGGCCATGGCTCTCGCCTATTTTATTACAGCGGCGCTTTATTTGTTTTTGATTGCCGTTACGGGCAGGAGCCGGCTTTCCTTTTGGCTGCTGTGCGCCGTCCTGCTTCCTCTTGCAGCCGTAAGCGGAAGCAAGCTGCATGCGATCGGGGCGCCCTACTATCCGTGGGATCTCGTGTTTCACAATGAGATTGTGGACTACCGCGCATTTTTAAGCGGCTATTTGACTTATCCGATTGTCGGGTCCGTGCTTTGTTTTCTGGCTCTGGTCGCGCTGCTTTTTCATGTGATTTTGCGCAAACGGGCGATCCGGTTCCGTTGGCCGGAGCAAATGGTGTACGCTTTGACCGCTGCCGCGCTAATGACCAGCATTTATGCGGACGGACCTATTCCTTTTTCGAAGCTGTACGGCATCTATACGGTTCCGTGGGATCAGACGATCACGTATGACGAGAACGGATTTCTGCTTTCCACCGTGCAGATGCTCCCTTTTCTGAAAGTGGACAAGCCTTCCGGCTACAATCAAGATGCGATCGAAACGATACTGCGGCAAATTCCGGAAAATAAGGCAAGCGGCGGCAAGCAGCCTAATATTATCGTCATGCTGAGCGAGTCGTTCTGGGATCCTACCGTGATGAAAAACGTCAGCTTCAGCCGGGACCCGATCCCTTTCCTGCACAGTCTGCAAAAAACGTATACGAGCGGCTGGATGCTGTCTCCGCAATTCGGCGGCAGCACCGCCAACGTGGAGTTTGAAGTGCTTTCCGGCAACTCCATGCGCTTTTTCGGCCAATCACCGGATAAAATTTTGCCGTATATTGAGTACATGAACCACGGCGTCGATTCTTTGGCCAGCATCGCGACCAGGCAAGGCTATCACGCTACCGCGATCAATCCTTTTTTCAGCTGGTTTTTCGACAGCAGGAAGGTGTATAAGCATTTCGGGTTTTCCCGTTTTATCAGCAGCGAGTTTTTTCCGAACGATTTCGAGGGACCGAACTACGCCGACCGGGCTGTCGCCCAAAAAATAATCGAAGAGACCGAGAAGAGCCCTGGGCCCGATTTCATTTTTGCCAACACGATGGAAAACCATCATCCTTACAACCCCGGAAAGTTCAGCAAAAATACGATCGAAGTCAGCGGCGACATTACACCGGAGTCCAAAGGCTTGCTGGAGACGTATGCGCAGGGCATCACGGATGCGGACAAATGCCTGCAAACGCTGGTCGACTATTATTCGAAAAAGCCGGAGCCGACCATCCTGCTGTTCTTCGGCGACCATATGCCGTTTCTGGAGGACAACTATAAAGTATACCGCGACGCCAAATATGTGCTGCCGGACGATCCTGAGCTGTATACAAAAACGCATTACACGCCATTCGTGATCTGGAACAACTTTCTCCCGGCCGATCAGGAGAAGCCGGGTCTCAGGCTTAGCCCTTCTTTTCTCGGTCCGCTCGTGCTGCATATGGCCGGCGTGCAGGGCAGCTTTTATACCGACTATTTGTACGGCCTATCGCAAAAAATCCCCGTCATTCCGCCGAAGGAACAGTGGGACGCCTATAAAATCAAAGCCGGCGATCTAAGCGATTACGCGAAGCTGCAGTATGACAATTTGTTCGGTGAGCGCTACGCCTATCAGTCTGCAGGCATTAAGGATACCATCGTCCAGCCGGGTTACACGCTCGGATATGGCGATCCGTCGATCACGAACGTTACGGTGAAGGGCAAAGAGCTGCAAATCGAGGGCACGAATTTCTTCCCTTCATGCAGCGTCTATGTGGACGGAATCGAGCTGAAATCAAGCTTCAACGGCACGAATACGCTGTTTGCGGACATGCCCGACAGCCTGCATCCGGAAAGCGGCGGCACGCATCAGGTCGAAGTCCGCATCATCGACGACAAAAAGATGAAAATCGGCCAATCCAATCTTTATCGGATCGGGCAGTAATGCCGTAAGCCCCCTTGGAATAGGATGTAAACATCCTGATACAAGGGGGCTTTTGCCGTGAAGTGCTTTCTCCCGCTTCCGCAAACGATATTCGCTCCGGCTCACGCGCATTTTTTTATCGCCATTACGTCGACGGACCTGAGTCATCACCATCTGCTGCGCCTCTACACATTCAGCGTCAACGGTACCGACGACGACGGTCATGTGCACCAATACAAAGGCATTTCCGGGATTAAATACGGACATTATCACCAATATTCCGGCATAACCGGTCCCGCCATCCCGCTGCCGGGAGGAAACCACGTTCACAGGATGGAAGGCATCGTCGAACCCAACCTGTATAACACACCCAGACGTGGAGATCTCCAAATATCCGCCCAAAAAGAAGGGCTCATCAATACGCCCCACCGCCATTCGTATTCCGGGGTTTCCGCAAAAGGATTCGGCTATGAGGGCTCGATTTTGCCGTAGCCTGAAAAGTGCTGCGCATGGACGTCCGGTGCTCCCGCGAATAGGAGCGGCCAGCCCGGGCGCAAGGGCACATGGGTGCGCGCCGCAGGTCACGGGCCGAACCCGAGTGCCGAGAACGGCAGGCTTGCCGGGCACAAGGGGCGAGCATTGCTGGGCACAACCAGAGCCTGAGTGCCGGGAAACCGGCAAGCTAGACGGGCACAAGGGGCGAGCGGTGCTGGGCACAAACCGCGCCTGAGTGCCGGGAAACCGGCAGGCTAGCCGGCAATTGAGCTTGGGAGTCCCTCGCAGGTCGAGGGGAAGCTCAAATGCGCAAAAAAACCTGCAATCGCACATCCTTTTGCTCCTCGATGACCTTGGTTCGAAAATTCCTGCAATTGTGCAGGCTTTCCGCCGCGAAAATGGGCTCGGGCTCGTTTTTATCGAAAACTTCTGCACTATCGCAGGCTATTGAACCCACACGCCAAGACCGGTTGCACCAACTGCCTGGTTGCACGAAGAAAACCTGCAAAAGTGCAGTTTTTTGCTCGTTGATACGCAGGCTATGAAAAATTCCTGCAATTGTGCAGGCTTTCCGCCGCGAAAATAGGCTCGGGCTCGTTTTTATCGAACATTCCTGCACAATTGCAGGCTTTTCGCCAAAATGAACCATTTTTATGGAAAAAACCTGCACTTTCGCAGGTTTTTCGGTTCATGCCACAGATCAGCATGGACGGAAGGATATATCATCCACCTGCTGTTATACCGATTTAAGGCGCGTTAGCGGGCTGTAGTGACTATGCGATCATGCTTCCACTGCTGAAAAACGGGGATGCGGGTTACCAAAGGGGCTGCCCATACAGATGAGGTTTGCACACGTTTACGGTTCCCATCGCGCGGATGCACCGTCAGCGTGCGGTGGGGCGGTGGTGGGACCTCAGCTCAGCATACACGGTACGGACTCTCCACACATGGTGCAGCTTTCTGCACGCATGGGCGGTCCCCAGCGCGCGGGTGCGCGGTCAGCGTGCGGTGGACGGTGGAAGTCGGGCTATGTTCTCAAATAAAAAAACCGAGGCTTTGGTCATACCACTCTGCCCTCGGTTTTTTTATTTCTTCTGCTTACGACAATGCTTCTACGCGAATTGACCATGCAAACGCAAAGCTGCCGCCTGCTGCTAGGCCTTGAGCCCCGGACGTTTGCGCCGGATACGGCTCATTGAATACGTTCATGATGCTGGTGTACGGCTCCAGCGACACTGCGTCCGTCCATGGCGCCGAATACAGCACATGGATCGGGAACTTGTCGCCCATGTCGAACACAAGCTTCGTGCCCCGCGCTTCATAGTGAAGCTCGCACGTCTGCGGGCCCGGCGCTATCGCGAGCATCTGCGAGCCGCCGGGGTACTCCGGCAGCTCCGCGACCGCGATGCCGCGCCGGAGCGCTTCGCACAGCGGCGACGGCTCCGGCAGCCCCGTCGCGTAGCCGTCCTCGCTCAGCGGCCACTCCGCCGCGGCGGGGATCAAGACGCGCACTCGCGCGGCCTCCCCCTTCGCGAACGCGAAGTAGGGGTGGAAGCCGAGCGAGAGCGGCATCGCCCGGTCGCTGCGGTTCACGACTTCACCGCTGAGCGACAGCGTACCGTCCAGCAGCCGGTACGTGAACCGAAAGCTGGCGGCGTGCGGAAAGTACGCCAGCATGTCCGGATGCTCCGCGAAGTCCATCTCCGCGGAGACGTACGCCCCGCCGGCCGCGTCCGCGCCGCCGGCGACGACTTTCCACGGCCGCTCGCGCAGCTCGCCGTGGGCATGGTGCGGCTCCCGGTTCCGCGGGAGCCGGTATTCGCGGCCTTCGAATGTGAAGGCCGCATGCTTGACGCGCCCCGGCGGGAACAGGATGGGCACGCCGTAGCGCGAAGACTGGGTGCGAAGCTCTGCCAAAGTGGCCGTCTTCGCGATGTAAGCCTCGTTTCGCACATCGAAGCGAAACAGGTGAAAGCCGACGGCCGGGACGATTTCGGCCTCGGCCCCGGCAGTTCGGTCGACGAGCCGGATCGTCGGCTCGCCGTCCCAGCTGGACGTATGGTATTCATAGCGATTCATCGTTAAAATGCCTCCTTGTATTTATGTTTATATGCCGCTTTTGCCAACCACAGCGGCAAATCGCGACTTCTTTTGATAATACGCATAGACGAGATACGTTCCCGCAATCAGCACGAAAGTCGTCACAAGGCTGCCTTCCGCGCCAAACGATCCGCCGGAAATCAGGGGGCTGCCGGTTCGTTCGAGCCGGATGGCCGATCCCGTCGGCGTACCCGAAACGAGGAAACCGTAAATGTTTCCCTGAAAAAAATTCCATGACACATGCATGCCGACCGGCATCCACAATCCTCCGGACGCTTCCCGGCTGACGCCGAACAGCAAGCCGGCCAGCAGCAGGTTCAGTATCGGCAGCGGCGTGCTCCACATTCCCGGGTTAAAGGAGTGCAGCAAAGCGAATACGAGTGCGGATACCGCTACGCCCGGCGCGGAGCCGAAACGGTTCTTAACGAGCCCCTGCAAGTACCCTCTTGCAAACAGCTCCTCGTTCAATGCCACGCCGATGAATAGCAGAAATCCCCACAGCCATTCTTTTCCCAGGAAATAACTCCATTCGAACGAGGCGAGCCTCACTCCCCGGAACAGCCAGATGAGCGCACAGCTCGCGGTGATGAAAATAAAGCCTGCGGCAAAGCCCTCTCCGATCCTCGTCCAGAACCGGATCGTGGCGAATCCCAGCGGCCAGCCTTTGCGCCTTTCGAATAAGGCGTACGCAGCAAAGACGCCGCCTGCAAAACCGACGAATTGCGCCCACATCGATCCTTGCGCAAACAAAGGATCCTGCATAATCAACTGGGCGATTTGCCAAGACGATTCGGAGCCGCCCATCAAATCGGGCCGCCTGCCAAGGACAACTGCGCCAAGCGCGAAAGCTAGCAGCACTGTGATGATCGTAGCAAAAAGCAGCGTGAGCAGCAATTTCCCCAAAATGGCGAAACAGGAAGCCAGCGGGCTTTTGCGTTCGTCTATTATGTCTCCTCCTCTCCGAATCCTACCAAAAGGAGATTCGAGAATTGGAGGCGATTTCCTGCTTGATGCCTTTTTCAAACTTCACTCTTGTGCAAAAGTAAGCTCCATGACACAATATAAGGAAACATCTGATGACGGAGGATTCCCGCTTCATGCTTTTCGTTTTGTTCGCTTTATGGATTATCGCCCTGCTATTGCTGTTCGTGGACCCGCGGTCAGGCACGATGCGCTGGATGAGCGCGGTTTCGTTCACCGGCGGTATCGGCGCGCTTGCGGCCGTCATGTCCAGCGACTTTGTTCCTTATATAAAGCAAGTCGTTCCCAACGAATCGATCGCCCTGCTCTTGTTTCGCATTCAAGCGGCAAGCTCGCTGCTTTCCTACTACGGGCTTCCTTATTCCTTCGCCATGCTGGCGCTGCAGTACAATCCGATCTGGCCGAAGGGGGCCATCCGCCGCTATTTACCGTACCTGCTGCTTCTGCCGCCGCTAGCTTGCGTGCTGTTCACGCCCGGCTATAACGAAGAAATTCCGATCTCGTTTCCGATCGTTGCAAGCTGGGCCATCCCTTATATTATTGCGGGTTCCATGCTTATTATCGTCAAAAAAGAGCGCCTTCCGGCCATGCGGCAGACGCATTTGTTCACTTGTCTCGCCCTGCTGCCGCCGATTCTTTGCTTTGCCGTGCTCAATTACTTGATGCCCAGCCTCGGCTATTACAGGATGTGGATTTATCATCAGTGGATTTTGGCGTTCGTCGTGCCGTTCTTTGTGTATACGTTTTTCAAATACGGCTTCCTCGGCATCAGACTGCTGATCGAGCGGCGAAAGCTGGACTCGACGCTGCGCGCCATCACTTCGGGAACGGCGATTCTCAACCACGCCATCAAGAACGATGTGGGCAAAATGCGGCTGTTTCTCGATAAAATGAAGCAGCACGCCGAAGAGACGAATCAAACCGAGCTGCTGCAGGATATCGAAGTCGTCATGAACGCTTCGCTGCACATCCGCGACATGATCAGCCGGGTGCACGAGCAGACGCAGGAGCTCCCGCTCTCCGTCTCTCCCGTCAACCTGCAGCAGCTGGTGCAGGACACGCTGCTCTCGCTGCAGCCGCACCTCAGCGGCGTTCAGGTGCAGCACAGCGTTCCCGCGGCGCTGACGCTGCGGCTCGACCGCATTCAGATCGCGGAGACGCTGACCAATGTGCTGATGAACGCGGTCGAAGCGATGCCCGGCGGCGGAGAGCTTACCGTCAAGCTGTTTCCGACCAAGAAACATTGGGTGCTCGAAGTGAGAGATACCGGCATCGGCATTGACAAATCGGCCATCAAACAAGTTTTGGAACCATTTTATACGACCAAAAGCGGGAGCCGCAACAATTTCGGACTCGGGCTCGCCTATTGCTACAGCGTGATGAAGAAGCACGGTGGTTCATTGCAGCTTGCGAGCGAACCCGGCAAAGGCACCAGCGTATTTCTCTCTTTTCCGGAAACGTGCCTGGTCGAATCAACATAGCTGCCAACGTATAACGCTCAGGAGGACTTGCCATGGAAACGATTAAAATTTGGATTGTCGAGGACGACCGGGACTGGCTGCGGGGATTGACCGCTTACCTGAACCGCCAGCCGGATTTGGACGTGGTGGCGACCGCTTCCACGGTCGAAGAAGCGCAGGTGCTTTTGAACGATTCAGAGCCGCTTGCCGACATCGCGCTGATGGACATTATGCTGGACGACAAGCCGGATGGGGTCCGCCTCGCGGAGCAAGCGCTGAACGCATGGGGAATCAAAGTGATTATGCTGACTTCCATGGAGGAAAAAGATTTGATCTTCCGTTCTTTTCAGGCGGGAGCCATCGATTATCAGATCAAATCCGGCTTCGAGGAGCTGCCTGAAGCGATTCGTGCCGCGCACAGGCGGCAAGCGCCGATCAATGCGGCCGTAGCCGAGCAGATGCGGGAAGAATTCCGCAGGCTGAAACGAATCGAGCATCAGTTCAAAATAAAGGAAGTAAGCGACCTGATTACGCCGACAGAGCTTCAGGTGCTGGAAATGATCGATCAGGGCCACACCCAGACGGAAATCGCAAACCGGTTCGTCATTTCCCTAAGAACGGTAAAAATTCACGTCGGCCATATTTTAAAAAAGCTCGGCAGTTCCAGCAGCAAAGAAGCCGCGCAAAAAGTGCGCGACCTCGGGTTGTTCGAGCGGGATAATAAGTAAACGGACTCTTAATGGATGTCCTTCTTCTTGAACCGTCCGCCTTTGACATCGTGGATATTGCCGACGGCCAGAAACGCGCTCGCATCGAGCTCTTCCACGATGGATTTCAGCTTGGCTTCCTCCAGACGGGTGATTACGCAGAAAATGACTTTTTTGTTCTCACCGGAAAACCCGCCTTCGCCTTCCAAATAAGTAACCCCGCGTCCAAGCCGGTCAACCAGCGCTTCGCCGATTTCCCGGAACCGGTCGCTAATAATCCACACCGATTTGGACTCGTCAAAGCCTTCGATCGTAATATCGATCATTTTGTAAGCAATATAATACGCGATCAAGGAATACATCGCCCGGTCCCAACCGAATACGAACCCTGCGCTGCCGAGAATAAAGACGTTGATGAACATGACGATTTCGCCTACGGAGAAAGGCATTTTTTTGGTTACGAGAATCGCGACGATTTCGGAGCCGTCAAGGGAACCGCCGAACCTGATGACCATGCCGACGCCGACGCCGAGAATAATTCCCCCGAAGACAGTGGCAAGCAGCGGATCGATTGTTAGAGGTTGAACGGGATGAAGCAATGCCGTACCGATGGACATAACGAGGATGGCGAACAAGGTGGAGAGGGCAAACGTTTTGCCGATCATCTTGTATCCCAAGTAAATGAACGGAAGGTTGAGAATGGTAAGAAAGATACCTACGGGTAAGTCGAACAAATACGAGAAAATAATGGAAATGCCCGTGATTCCCCCGTCGATGATTTTGTTGGGAACCAGAAAAATTTCCAGACCGACCGCCATTAATGCTGCACCGAATATTAGAAAGACCGTGCGCCTAATAAAATTAAGCTTGGTCATCTTCTTGTGCTGCAGAGGGATTGCCGCCTTATTTTGAAATTTCACCTGCTGATTAGCCAGAATGATCTCCTCCTTCTCTGTATATGGTGTCTGCTTTCACTACTTTCTCCCCGCAGCCGCTATTTTCCTGCCAAAGAATGAAATTCCTTTCATATTCCTTTACATTTTAGTAAATGTCCCATCGAATATTCCAAACTCCCATGTTATAATTTCATATATTGTTTACAATTTCTTAATCAAATCTCATGGGAGAATGGCATGAACACACATCTTAACCGAATCTGGAGCGTGCTCAAGGCAAGGCTGCCGCTGCTTCTGACTGCTTTCGTTCCGGTAGCGATTATGGAAGTATTAAGCCGGGGGCATTATTTCGAGACCGTCTCCTGGGGCGCCCGGCATATGCTGCAGCTCATCTTTAATGTCTGGATCGTCCTCGCCTTCCTGCTTCTGTTTATGGCCGCCATCGGCCGTACGAAAGTCGCCTATTGGGCGATCAGCGCCGTCCTGTTAATTTTGGCGCTGGTCAGCGGCGTCAAGCTGAAAATACTTGGAATGCCTCTGCTGCCGTGGGATTTTGTATTGACCGGAGAAACTTCGGATATGGTCCAATATGTGACCAACATTTTCAACGTGCACGTGTTGGCAGGCCTGGTGCTTTTTATCGGCGCCAGCTATTTTTTGCTCTACAGAACCCGGTTGTTTATGAAAAAGGTGCCTTTGCGGGAACGGGGTGTGCTCGCCCTTGCGGGCATCCTGATGCTTGCTGCGGTCTATACCGACTCGCCGCTGCCCGTGCAAAAGTGGCTCGGTATCCAAACCAACATGTGGAACCAGGCGGAAAATACGAAAGACAACGGCTTCGCGCTTGCTGCCCTGCTTAACGCCAAGACGATGTGGGGCGATCAGCGCGACGGCTACAACGACAAAGCGGTTGAGGCCATTGTCAGCCAGACCGCCAAACCGGACAAAGCCGGCGCTGTGCCAAGCGACATCAAGCCCAATGTCATTGTCGTGCTCAGCGAATCGTTCTGGGACCCTACGCTGATTAAAGGCGTACAGTTCAGCCGCGACCCAATCCCGTTCTTCCATAAGCTTCAAAAAGAAGCGACCAGCGGCTGGATGTTGTCTCCGCAATACGGCGGAGGTACGGCGAATGTGGAATTTGAGGTGTTAACCGGCAATTCCATGCGTTTTCTGCCGCAAGGCTCGATCGCCTACAACCAGTTTATTATGCATGAAGTCGATTCTTTGGCCGCCATCTATGCGCGTCAAGGGTACACGTCGACGGCCATAGGCCCTTTTCACAACTGGTATTTCAACAGCAACAAAGTTTACCAGGATTTCGGTTTCGGGAAATATATTCCAATCGAATACTTCAAGCCGAATTATTCCGGACCGTACATCGCCGACAGCGAAGTGGCGGAAAATATATTCCGCGCCACCCGTTCAAGCGAAGGGCCCGATTTTGTGTTCGCCAATACGATGGAAAATCATTTTCACTACTTCCCGGGCAAGTTTCCGAAAAATACGATCGATGTGTCGGGCAATATGGCGCCTTCCTCGCAGGGCATGCTGGAAACGCTGGCACAGGGCATCAGCGCCGCAGACAACATGCTGAAATCGCTTGTCGAGCATTATGAGAAAAGCGGCGAACCGACCATTATCGCGTTTTGGGGGGACCATCTGCCGTCGCTTGGAGACGACTACGCTACATATATCGACACCAAATATATTAGCGGCAAAGACGATCCGGATTTCCTGAAAAAAATGTACAGCGTTCCACTGGTCGTCTGGAACAACTTCGACAAGGAGCGGAAAGACCGGCTGAATTTCAGCCCTTCATTTCTTGGGCCTTACTTAATTGAACTTTCAAGACAGCGGGGTAATTATTATACCGATTTTTTACATGAGCTGTCAAAAAAAATACCAATTATTCCTCCAAAAGACAAGTTCGCAGCGATGAACATCGATGAAGCCGATTTGAAAGATTACGAAACGCTGCAGTACGACATCCTTTTCGGCGGCCGCCATGCGTACAAAGAATACACGGCCCCGATTATCGATCCGAAGTATATGCTTGGCTTCGGGCCGATTACGATCGAGAAAGTTGAAGCCGATACTCAGGACCTTTCAGGGCGGTCCTCGGTGACGATCAGCCTGACCGGAACGAACTTCCCTCCGCTCGGCTGCGCCACGCTCAACGGCAAGCCTCTGCCGACGACGTGGCAAAATGAGCAGTCCCTTACAGCCAAAGTCGAAGGCGATCTGTTAAAGCCCGGAATTTGGGACATTCAAGTTACCGTGAAAGATTCCAAGGAAGCCGTCATCGGCCGCTCGAACTCGTGGCCGATCGAGATCGGCGGCAGATAGACGCAGCACGAACAAATCCCCTTGCGGCACGGAGGCCGCAAGGGGATTTTTGCTAAAGTTCGAATTGATTAGGAAACAGGCACGATTTTGCCGGTAGCTTGAGATTCGAAAGCCGCAAGAATGACGTTCAGGGAACGCATGCCTTCTTCTCCCGAAATTCTAGGCGCTTTGCCTTGTTTGACGCAATCGATAAACTCATCGATGACACCGCTGGAGGTTTGCTTCTCGTTGGTCGCGATCGCACCCACTTTGTAACGCTCCACAGTGCCGTCAAGCAGTTCGACGATCACCTGATCTTCGGGATGCGTGCCGATTTTCATGACGCCGTTCTCGCACCAGAGGACGGTGCTGTTGTCTTCGCCTTTGTAGTAAGTCCAGCTCGCAACGAGCGTGCCGATCGTTCCGCTTTTCATGCGCAGCAGGCAAGTCGCGTTGTCGTCGACCGCCGTTCCTTCTTTGTGAAGCGTGTTTACGAATGCGGCAACTTCCGCTACTTCGTCGCTCAGCAGCCAACGAATCAAGTCCGATTTGTGCACGCCGAGATCGCCCATGGCGCCCATGATCGCCTCTTCCTTGCGGAAAAACCAGCTGCCGCGGCCGTCAATGCTCCAGCGCTCAGGACCGGGATGGCCGAAGGACGTGCGGAAAGTCAGCACTTTACCCAGCCTGCCCGTATCGAGGATTTCTTTCGCTTTGACGTGCGGAGGCATCAATCTTTGGTTGTGTCCGACCATCAAAAATACGCCGTTCTTCTTCGCCGCATCGATCATCGCTTTCGCTTCTTCTTCCGTAGAAGCCATCGGCTTCTCAACCAGTACGTGCGCTCCGGCGTTTGCTGCGGCGATGGAAACTTCCGCGTGCAAATAGTTCGGTGTGCACACGCTGACCGCGTCCACTTTTTCCTGCTTCAGCAGCTCTTGGTAGCTGCTGTATGCTTTGCCGCCGTAAGTTTGCGCGTATTCCTCGGCTCTTTCTACAACCGGATCTGCAAATGCAACGAGTTCTACATTTGGATTCCAGCCATACTCGGGAATATGGCGATGCTTGGAAATCGAGCCGCATCCAATGACGGCTACTCTAATTTTGCTCATAGTTTCGTGGTCTCCTTTTGTTTAGCAAAGTCTGTTAGAATAATTAGCTGCGAACTCCGGTGTAGTGTTCTTTAATCCAGTTCAGGCTGTTTTCAACGCTCGTAAGCGGCGCTTTTTGGCAGTGGTCCTGCTCGACGACGAGCCACTGAGCGCCTGCTTTTTCTGCGGCTTCAATGACTTTATCCAGCTGCACATCGCCCAGTCCGAGCTCCAGCGTAACGATTTTGCCCTCTTCATTTTTCGTGAAATCCTTGAAGTGAACGAGCGGCAGACGTCCCGCATACTTGGCGATATAGGCAAGCGGATCCTGGCCGGCAAACTGAACCCAGCAAACGTCCATCTCCACATTGATCGCGCTGTCGCCTGTATTGGCATACATGGCGTCAAAAACAAACTCGCCGCCCAGCTTTTCATGAAATTCAAAATCATGGTTATGATACAAAAATTGCAGGCCTTGCTTTTTGGACTCCGCGGCGGCGCTTTCGCAGAAGCTGATGATTTCTTTCCAATCGTCCGCATTTTGGCGCTGTTCCGGCAAAACGTAAGGGCAAATGATATATTTCGCATCCAATGTTTTCAAATAATCGATTTCGCCTTGCAGATTGTTGCGCAGATTATCCAGGCTTACGTGGCTGCCGATAGCTTTCAGGCCGAGCTCGTCAAGAAGCTGCTTCAGCTCTCCGGCAGGCTTGCCGTAGTAGCCGGCAAATTCTACGCCTTCGTAACCGAGTTTGGCTACATGGCGGAGCGTTCCTTCCATATCTTTTTGCATATCATCTCTGAGCGTGTACAGCTGAAGACCGATTCCTAAGCGCTCCATTCGATTTCCTCTTTTCCATCATGCGTATTTTTGTTAAAAAACAATGAACCTATTTGATTATCATTATAACGGATTGTGGCGGATATTGTACATTCACGATATAATCAGAACATATCCTATTTGGCTACGAAAGGTGAAGCGAATGGAGACGGAGATTTTAACTTGCGGCTATTCCTATCATATGGAGAAATTCGAGGTCAGCAGCAAAAGCGGACTTAGCTCCTACCTGTTCCGCCTGCAGACGGAAGGCCGCTGCGAAGCTCTTGTGGATGGGCGCATGCGGAAGGTGGAGGCCGGCGATCTGCTGCTTTTTCAGCCCGACGACCCGTATGAGCTGAAAATCGATCGACAGCCGGATCAGCCTGATGCCAAAATATCCAGCGGCGACTATTACTTGTTTTGCAAAGGCTCCTGGATTGAGGCATGGTGGGCGGGCAAGCCCAAGGCGACCTGCAGCCGCATCGATTTGGATGCGAGGCTGATTTCCTTGTGGCGCCAGCTCATTTTGGAAAAACGGCGGATGGAAGAGGAAAACAAGGAGCTCAGCGGCTATTTGCTGCGCGCGCTTTGCCTGTATGTCGAGAGAGCCGCCGGCGAGACGATCACGCTGCAGGGCAGACCTTTTACCGGGACGAGGATGAAGCGGTTTATCGAAGCGCATGCGACATCGACGTTCAAAATCGAAGATGTCGCCGACCACGTCGAGCTCAGCGTCTCCCGCGCCGTTCACCTGTTCAAAGAATGCTTCGGCAAAACGATGATCCAGTACGCCCTGGAGGTTCGCCTGTCCAGCGCAGTCGAACGGATGCACGACAGCTCCATGTCGCTGGAGCAGGTAGCGGAAACTTGCGGATTCGGCAGCTACCCGTACTTTCACCGCGCCTTCAAGCAAAAGTACGGAATTTCGCCGAAGCTGTTCAGGCAGCAGGCCCCGCAGTAGGCCCGGAAAGCCGAATTCTTAAGGCTTCGTCATTCTGAGCAGATGGATGCCCAGGCCGATAAACAGAATGCCGGACAGCTTGTTCATGTAATTGGACAACGAGCCTGTCCGCAGCCGCCGCGACGCCCATTCCGCGGCGAGCACGATGAAGGTGCACCAGAGCGTCCCCGTTGCAATAAAAGTCAGACCCAGAATGAGAAAAGGCAGCGCTCCGTACGAATTGTCCGCCGAAACGAACTGCGGCAAAAACGCCAAATAAAAGAGTGCTACCTTCGGGTTGAGCAGGTTCGTAAACAAGCCCTGCGCATATATTTTCCGCTGCGCCGCATGTCCGATTTGACCCGATCCGTTCTCCAGCGATTTTGACCTGAACGTTTTAATCCCCATATAAATCAAATAGGCCGCTCCCAGCCATTTGATCACCTGGAACGCAATCACCGATTTCATCAAAATGAGCGACAATCCGAAAGCGGCGAGCACCGTATGTATCAAAGCCCCCGAAACTATGCCGAACACGGACATCATCCCCGCAGACCTGCCTTGCGCCATACTTCTCCCGAGAATATAGAGCGTATCGCTGCCCGGAACCATATTCAAAACAAGCCCGGAAATGATAAAAACCGCAAAATTGTCGATCCCAAACATGCTATTCTCTCCCCATTCCCTCTCGCTGTTTCAACTAAAAATACCACAAAAGCTCCTGACCGCATACCGCTCCATCCAAAATGGCAAATATTTCTCTGCGAACTGGAACATTTCATCGTTTTTCCTCGTATAAGGTAAGTGAACCGGGGTATTGTTTTAAAACTGTAAAACTATTTTAATGTTAGATTAATAATTGTCCTTTATGCTAGTGTCATATCCAATTGTTAGGATGGTGAAAGTCATGAAAATGTTTATTACAATTCAAAACAAAACAGTGCCCGTATACTCAGATGAAAAAAATAAAAAGAAATTCAATTTGCTTAAATCCGCCCTGGAAGCTAAAGTCGTAAAAGGACGCAGAGCGATCAAAAAATGTCTCGATTCCATCATCAGCATCGAGATTATCGGCTGTGAAGCGATTCTTCATTCTTTTAACGAAAGAGATTCTCTTGCATTGTCTCTCTATTAGGCGATGCAAGATTTTTCTGGTACATAGTTGCTTGCGGCAAAAAAAGGAACGGAGCTTTTCGGGCTTCGTTCCTTTTTGCGCTTTATTTCGGCTGTTAGACGAGATACTTTTCTTTCAAAACGTGCAAATGGTGCTGGGCATGACCGGCAAACGTATAAGCGACCGACCGGGCCGATATCCGGTTGCCGATAACCAGACCTGTCCGCACCCAGGCTTCGTCCGAAATCGTCGGGAATAGTGTCAGCGAGGCTTGGCGCACAGCTTTGAAATCGGCCAGCAGCTCGGCAAGCGTCAGCTTCGCAAACGAGGCCGCTTGCATGAACGTATCCTGATCGAAGCCCGGCAGCGATATGTCGGAGTCCCCGCGGGCGATCCGCAGCAGCCGGTAGCTCATGATCCGCTCCGTATCCGTTATATGTCCGAGCACTTCCTTCACGCTCCACTTGCCCGCGGCGTACGCGGTGTTCCCCTGCTCCTCGGAGACAGGGGCCAAGAGCGCTTCTATTTCTTCCCCTTGGCGGCGAAGAAACTGCACGTAATCTCCGTCCGGCACCAGTTGGATATAATCGGCGACATAAGAGTAATATTCACTGCTTTCAGGGCGTTTCAGCATAAGATCTAAGCTCCTCTCGGAAAATGGAATAATAGCGTTTATCTCTCATTTTAGCGCAAGATGAGCCGAGTTCCAAATCTTTGCTTACACGCTGCGGCGCAGCAGCCAGAGCTTGCTCTGGAAGTCCCCACGCAGCCTGGGGACAGGGAGCCCGGCGTACATCAGATGATCGCCGGGGTACACGCTGCCGTCGATTTCATAGTCGGCGTCGGGATCGAGCCCTTTCAGCCGCAGCCATTGCAGCGGCGAATTCGCTTCTGCAAGCTCGCGGAAGTAAGCAACCATTGCTTCCGAGCGATCCTCCGAGACGACCATCCAGGCCGTCTCGCCGCCCTCGAACGGGCTGAGCAGCCTGTACAGCTCGCCGAACTGAACGAGCGGACGGATCTGCTTGTACGTCTCGATCTGCCGCTTAACCTCCGCTTGTTCCTGCTCGCCGAACTTGGCCAAATCCAACTCGTAGCCAAAATTACCCGACATCGCAACGTGCCCCCGCATTTCGAGCGATGTCACGCGGTGAACCTGATGGTTCGGCACTTCCGATATGTGAGCCCCCATGGAGCTGATCGGATACACGATGCTCGTGCCGTATTGGATTTTCAGCCGGCTGACCGCGTCCGTATTATCGCTTGTCCACGTCTGAGGCATATAGTACAGCATGCCGGGATCGAAGCGGCCGCCGCCGCCGGAACAGCTTTCGAAAAGAACATGCGGGAATTCCGCCGTGATTTGCTCCAAAACCCGGTACAGGCCGAGCATGTAGCGGTGCGCCGTCTCTCTTTGGCGCTCGGGAGGCAGCGCGGCCGAGCCGATTTCCGTCATATTGCGGTTCATATCCCATTTGACATACGTAATCGGGGCGCTGCGCAAAATATCGCCGACTTGCTTGGCGATTTCGTCGCAAACGTCCTGACGCGAGAAATCGAGGATGAGCTGCTGGCGGCCTTCCGTTCTTCTCCGGTCCGGCACGTGCAGGCACCAATCGGGATGGCTCCGGTACAGCTCGCTGTCCGGGGAAACCATTTCCGGCTCGAACCACAGGCCGAACTCAAGGCCCAGGCTGTTAACCCTGGACGCCAAATCCTCCAGCCCTTTCGGCAGCTTCGCCTCGTTGACAAACCAGTCCCCGAGCGAGCTGTTGTCGCTCTCGCGTTTACCGAACCAGCCGTCGTCAAGCACGAACAGCTCGATGCCGAGCTCCTTACCGGCGCGGGCAATGCGCTCGATTTTGTCCGCATCGAATTGAAAGTAAGTCGCTTCCCAGTTGTTGACGAGCACGGGCCGGGCCTTGTCGCGGAATTCCCCGCGGCACAGCCGGGTCCGGTACAGCTTGTGATACGTCCGGGACATCTCCCCGAGTCCGCCGCCCGCATACACCATGACGGCTTCCGGCGTCTGGAACGACTCGCCCGGCTGAAGCAGCCAGCTGAAATCAAAAGGGTTGATGCCCATCGATACCCTTGCGCTGCCGTAAGGATCGACCTCGGCATGTGCGGCAAAATTGCCGCTGTACACGAGGCTGAAACCGTACACTTCCCCGTGCTCCTCGCCGGCATCCTTCGCCATCACCGCAATGAACGGATTGTGCTGGTGGCTGCTCGAACCCCGCCTGCTCTCTACGGTCAGCTTGCCGGGCCCAAGCGATCTTTTCCCCAGATGCCTTTCTCTCGCCCAATTCCCCGACAAGTGAAGAAGATCGTAATCGCCGTGCTTAAAATCCACACTCGCGCTGAGCGCGCGAAGCAGCTTGAGATCGGCGGAGCCTTCGTTCGTCAATCGCACCGACCTGGCAATCGCCGAATGCCCCGCGAAAACCGTATATACGAGCACGGCGCGCAGGCCAATCGCGGAGTCAACCAGCTCCAGCTCCAGCGTCTCCGCTTCCGCTTCGCTCTCGGTATACGTTGCCGGAAGCCCTTCCAGCTTCGGCTTTCCTTTATAAATGCGGTGCCGGTCATAGACCAGCTCCGTTATCGTCGACCCGTTAGGCTGCGCCACCTGATAGGCGGGCTCGCGGTAATCGCTGGTGCCGTAAGCCGGGTATTCCTGCGGCAGCGTGTCAAACGAGATGCTGCGGTCTTCGCGGACCGGGTTCGGCGAGAACGAGCTGCGCTCGGTGAATTGCAAAATCGAAGCGAGCCGGCCGGCCCTGATCTTGCGCCCCCAGTATACGTGCGCGGGGTAAGCGGATTTAACAAGCTGAATGACGTAGCTCATATCTTTGCTTTGCAAATGAAACAACTGCTGCGACGGTTCATACGTAATGCTCATGCTTTTCTCACCTTTCCGGGACATATGGATTCATTATCCTATTTCCCGGGACTCAATACTATGGACAAAATCCGCATTCATATGGACAAATGTAGTTTTTCCTCAACCCACGCCTCTCCTGTACAGATTGCGTAGCTGAAGCAGGAAGGCATCGTCGCTTGGCAGAGAGAAAACCTGCTCTGCCACTCTTCCCCAGTCCATACCTCTCCTGTACAGATTGCGTAGCTGAAGTGGGGGCGCAAGGCAGCCTTATAGGGAAAAAACCTGCGAAAGTGCAGGTTTTCCCTCTGAAATTGGCCTGTTTTGGCGAAAAACCTGCAAAAAGTGCAGGAATTTTCGTTGAAAGTGAGTATGAGGGTATGTGTTCGGTGAAAAGCCTGCACTTTTGCAGGAATTGTTCGTGGCCAGGCGATCAAGGACGCAAATTCATGTATTTTTGCAGGTTTTCTTCGTGCAGGCAAGCAGATTGTGCGGCCGGCCCCGACGTGCGAGTTTTTCAACAACCTGACATGTCCCTCTTCTGATAGCTGCACTAAATAACGCGTTTGGTGTCTTTTTTGGGGACCTTATTACTCATCATTCTGTATTTGTTTGGATCAAAAACCTTGGTTCGAGGTCTGACGGGTGGGGCTGTTAAGGGATGACATTTTCAATAGAGTCCCAGAGGATTTTGTGGAATTTTTACGTTCAAGATGATGGGGGATACGGGATGCAGGCTCATTAAAGGAATGCATAATACAACACGTCGATGTGACGTGTTTTTGTATTTGGCGATATTTGTTGTAGAATGACATTATTACATAGGCCTTTTGGGGAATAGCTATCCGATTGGAGCAAAATAATGATCTATCAAAATTTAGAAGCATGCTTAGTTGATTTAGAAAAGAACGGACATTTGATTCGCATTCATGAAGAAGTTGATCCTGAGCTTGAAATGGCTGCCATACATATGAAAGTACATGAAGCGGGTGGTCCGGCCTTATTATTCGAGAATGTAAAAGGTTCGAAGTTTAGGGCGGTATCCAACATTTTTGGTACAGTGGAGCGCAGCAAATATATATTTCGAGATACTTGGGAAGGCGTGCAAAACGTAATCTCTTTGCGAAGCGATCCCATGAAAGCAATGAAAAGCCCCCTTAAACATATCGGTACGGGACTCGCTGCATGGAAAGCCCTGCCAATCAAAATATCCGGTGGCCTGCCGGCTGATTTTGAGGAAATCAGCATTGCCGACCTCCCTCTCATCAAGCACTGGCCAGAGGACGGCGGTGCATTCGTCACCCTGCCTCAAGTGTATTCGGAAGATCCAGAGAAACCCGGAATTATGAATTCCAATCTGGGGATGTATCGGATTCAATTAACAGGGAACGAGTATGAATTAAATAAAGAGATCGGCATGCATTATCAGATTCATCGCGGCATCGGAGTCCACCAGGCAAAGGCAACCAAGCTAGGAGCCCCTTTAAAAGTAAGCTGTTTTATTGGCGGGCCGCCGGCGCATACGTTGTCAGCGGTTATGCCCTTGCCCGAAGGCATGAGTGAGATTACCTTTGCAGGCTTGCTCTCAGGGCGCCGCTTCCGCTACAGCTATATCGATGGCTATTGTATTAGTCATGATGCTGATTTTGTTATCACAGGAGAAATATATCCTGGCGAAACCAAGCCGGAGGGCCCTTTCGGCGATCATTTGGGCTATTACAGCCTTACGCATCCTTTTCCCCTCGTGAGAGTGCACAAAGTATATGCCAAGAAGAATGCAATCTTTCCATTTACTGTCGTTGGCAGGCCGCCTCAAGAGGATACGGCATTCGGCGCATTAATTCACGAACTGACAGGTGACGCGATCAAGCAAGAAATTCCAGGTGTCAAAGAAGTTCATGCCGTAGATGCTGCGGGCGTACACCCCTTACTTTTTGCGATTGGCAGCGAACGTTACACGCCCTATCAACAAGTCAAACAACCTGCTGAGCTGCTCACGATAGCTAACCGAATTTTAGGGACGGGACAAGTTAGCTTAGCCAAGTATTTATTCATCACAGCAGAAGAGAGCCAGCCACTCAATTCACATGATGTGGAGCATTTCTTAACCTATATTTTGGCTCGAATTGACCTACATCGGGATCTTCATTTTTATACCAATACGACCATAGACACACTAGATTACTCAGGTCCGGGCTTAAATAGCGGCAGTAAGGTTGTGTTCGCAGCAGTCGGAGATAAAAAAAGGGATTTATGCTTAGAGGTTCCTGGCATTTTCAACGAAATACCGGGGGTCCAACATGCGCGTTTGGTGATGCCGGGAATTGTCACGATTCAGCTTTCTGAATTTAAAAGTTACGGCGAGTCGCAGGTTGAAATGAAAGATTTATGCGAGGCTATTGGAGCAAAGGGCCCGCTCCCTGCTTGTCCAATGATCATCGTCTGCGATGACAGCCAGTTTATGAGCGCCGCAATTGACAATTTTCTTTGGGCTACCTTTACGCGCAGCAATCCTTCACATGATATTTATGGCGTGAATAGTTATTATGAGAATAAGCATTGGGCTTGCGATAATGTTGTGATTGATGCCCGAATTAAACCGCACCAAGCACCGCCATTAATACCGGATCCAACGGTTGAAAAAAACATCATGCGATTATTTGCCAAAGGCGCCAGTTTAGGCGGCGATCAAAAGTAAAGAGTAAAAGCAGCATCACAACCTTAGGGATTGTGGTGCTGTTTACTTTTGCAGCATAGTTCGTGGTGGCGACAATGAAATTTGTATTGGCGCCGGTAAAAATAGCATGTACAGAGAAACGCGCGCTTACCCAGCTTTCGTACTTGATGAAATTGATAAAGGCATCACGTCCAACTTTACCGATCACCATGCCATCCATCAACCGAGCATATTCTCCCATAATCCCCCGAATTTCGGATTGTGTACCACTGTGGTGGAACAATTTCTTTTCGGCGAGAGCCGGTGTTTCCATCTTTGTAAGCCCGTATCGCGTTTAACCGAACGCCGCTAACCAGTAACGCCGGATGCCGCCGCCGCGGCCGGAGCTTTTCGATCCGCCTCCAAAATCATATCCGACAGCGTTTTGCCGGCCTCGATCATCGGCATGACCAGTTCGTCTTTGTCCACCCAAAAATCGATCAGCACAGGCCCCGGGTGCTGCAAAGCTTCTTTCCAGGCGGCATTTGCCTCCGCCTTCGTGGCCGCTCTCAGCCCCTTCACGCCGTAAGCTTCGGCCAGCTTCACAAAATCCGGGCTGCCGGACAGATCGATATGGCTGAATCTGCAGCTGTAGATCACTTCCTGCCACTGTCGGATCATGCCGAGCGTCCGATTGTTGATGACGACGATTTTGACCGGCAGCCGGTGGATAGCGCATATAGCCAGCTCCTGGACGCACAGAGGCGCGCGACCAAACGGTGGTATGCGGCGCGAACGATTACCGGCATGTTTACCGTTACCAGATCAGTAAACAAGAAAACTTATATACGCTCATCGACGAAAATGAAGCCGAAGCGCTGCTCCGCCACGGAGCCGACATGCTGCTGCTGAATGAAAGCGGCCGGATCGTCGGTTTGAGCGCTACAATCCCGATACGACCGGACACCAGAGCCTATTTATTGCAAAACCGTTACTCTTCCGCGTATTTTGCCTCTCTTTCGGAGGAGGATTGGGCGAGGCAATGCAAATCGGGAGGCTGGTTCATCCGCACGGTGGACATCGAGAATGCCGAGGATGAAAAACTGCGGCACGATACGTTTCGGATGCGGCTCGGCTATATGCGGATCGGGGGCATTACGGTCAGCAGCCCTCCGCCACTCGCTTATTATCAGGACGGACCGGCCAGCCTCGGTTTTACCGCCGCCCCCGTTCAGCATACTCTTTACGACGGCGTCACGCCCGCGCCATACTACGAACTGGATCTCACCGGAAAAAAGCTGCGCGATTTCGTCCATAATCTCGTCCCGCCGTCCGATGAGCCGCCAGTGACCCGCACAGCGATGTACGATGCGCAGGACGAGGAGCTTACCCGCAAAGAAGCGGAAATCGCCCAACTGCTGCTGCTCGGGTTAGCAAACGCCGACATCTCCAAACGTTTGTTCGTAAGTGTCATTACGGTGAAGAAGCATCTCAGCGCGATTTACCGCAAATGGAACGTCCGCAACAGGACGCAATTCATCGCCAAGTGGTCCGGGCAAAACGGCTCCGCAGACCGGAAATAGTGTGGTCGACCGACCGCCGTCATGCAGCGTAACACCGCGCGCTGGGAGCTGCACGCGGTGCGAAAAGGCAGCTTTTCAATCTTCATAAAAGATCATGTGGCTTTTCTCGTCGCGGTAATAGCTGAGCCTGTCCTGCAAAGTTCCCGTATGAAACTCAAATTTATGCCCGTCAGGGTCGGTAAAATATATCGACAAACGGTCCCGCTCGCTTCTCGCTCTTCCGGACAGCACGTTCACGCCCAGCCGGGTCAAGCGTTCCCAATGGGCCTCGTAATCTTCTTCGCTGATCGTAAAAGCCATGTGCGTGTAAGATTGGTGGATTTCATTCCTGGGAATATCTTCCTCGACGTTCAAAGCCAGCCAAAGGCCGTCCAAATCAAAATAAGCCAGCTTTCGTCCTTTGACCAGCAGCTTCGCCCCGAATACCTGTTCGTAGAAACGGATGGAGCAATCCAGATCGGATACGGAAAAAAGCAAGTGATTGATTCCCTGTAGTTTCATTATCGGTCCCCTCTCTAAGCGCTAGTCCGACTAGGAGTCTGTCCGAAGAACCACGTAGAAGGTATGTATCTGCAAAATGACAGCAATTATGCAGCGTAAGCGGCAATATATGCAGTCATTATTTACCTGGTAGCACAAAAGTAACTCCGCCCGCCAGACTCCTAGCGGCTAACTTCTACGATACCATAATCGGGATAGCGGATCACTGCAAAAGCAAGTATGATAGGAAAGATACATTCAACGATGCGAGGTGCGCACATGAGAACCGAAAACCAACTGAAACGCAAAAAAAACGAGCTGCTGCTGCAGCGGCAATCACTGCAGTCGCGCCTGGAGCAAGCGGCGTCGCCCGCTGAAGCGGAGTCTCTTCAAACGCAGACCGACCGATTGGCGGACATGATCGATCTGCTCGATTGGGTGCTGAACGAACCGTCAGGAAGCTACCACGCTTGAAAAGCCCCCCGCGTCAGAATCGGTAGCCACAATCTGCCAAGCTGTACGAAGAAAACCTGCAAAAATACATGAATTTGTGCCCGCGATCCGCTAGCCACGAACAATTCCTGCAAAAGTGCAGGCTTTTCACCAAACACATAGACTCATACTCACTTTCGGCGAAAATTCCTGCGCTTTTGCAGGCTTTTCGCCAAAACAAGCCAATTTAAGAGAAAAAAACTGCACTTTCGCAGTTTTTTTCCTTAGCAAGCTGATTTTTGCCCAGTCGTGCAGTCCCACGACCTACACCGGGAGAGGCGGGTGCCCAGATAAAGCGGCTGTTCCCCAAATCAGTCACACTCTTTCCCCTAGCGTTCACAGAGAGTCGCGACTTACTCAACAGCCTGACAATTGCTGGCTGTTTCACAGAGAATTTCTCCCACTTTTGCAGGTTTTGGCGGGCGGTAGAGAATCGTGCCAATGCCAAAACCCGCAAAAACAAACAACAACACGCCTTTTGCCTTGCGCAAATTGCGTGTTGTTGCCCGAAGGCTGCGCCTCAGCCTTTTTTTCGCAGCCTCGTGGATTGCTAGGCGCATCTCCCGGCTCGTGGGCTGCTCTGCCGTTTTTTCGCGGGGCGCGGGGCGCACTTTCCGGCTCGTGACCGCTCAGCGTTTTTTGCACCTCCGGTTCGCGGGCCGTTCAGCCGAATTTGTAAGTGATCCCGTACCCGCCCTTCGGATACACCCATTCGATATTGTTCGAGGGGCAGGCAATCCGGCACGTGCCGCATTCGATGCAGTTTTCGAAGGCGACAGTCGTCACCTTTTGTTTTTTATCCCATTCATACACGTCGGACGGGCAAAAATAGTTGCAATCTTTGGTCGTGCAGTTGATGCAGGTCTGTTTTTCCTTGATGATCAAATGGGACTGGGTATCGCATTTGTAACGAATCGTAAAAAGCTTCTCCGCAACGTCGCTTCCGCTCATCCGTTCATCGCCCTCCATCCCTTAAGTCCGAGCTTCATTAAATTCAGCGTCCCTCCGGCTGCGCCTTTGATCAGGCCGGCGGCCATTTTCTGCTTATCCGCCTTGGAGACGCCGTCAATGAGAAACATATTGTAAGCGGCCTCGTTCAAAGCTCTCGGCAGCTTGTCGAACAGGAGCTCGGGGTCCTGTTCCTTGAGGAAGTGGTGCATGCCCCTGTACTTTTTCAAATCTTTGTGAATGAACGATTCGCGGATTTTTCGGTCGTACGCCTGAAGCGAAGCGGCCGAGAAATTGCCGCGCGCCCGGGCTTCGATAATGGCCTCGCCGGCCAGACGCCCGGACGTCATCGCCAGATTCGTGCCTTCGCGGTGCACGAAATTGATCAACTGCGCGGCGTCCCCGCAGACGCACCAGCCGCTGCCCGAAAGCGGTGGAATCGAATGGAAGCCGCCCTCCGGGATCAAATGGCCCGAGTACTCTTTCGTCTCCCCGCCCTGGATCAGCTTGCGGATCATCGGGTGCTGCTTGACGGCATCGAGAATCGCGTACGGCTTCACTTTTTTGTCCCGCAGGTGGTTCACCATCACCCCGACGCCAAGCGAAATCGTTTCCTTGTTCGTGTACAAAAAGCCCATGCCCGCCATCCCGAGCGAAGTTTCTCCCATGAACTCAATCGTCACGCCTTCATCACCTTCGAGGCCGAAACGGTCCTCGATTTTCTCTTTGGGCAGGGCGATCACTTCCTTAACCGCCAGCGACACTTCGTCAGGCTGCCATTCCCGGTGGATGCCCATCGCTTTGCCCAGCAGCGAATTGACGCCATCGGCGATGACGACGACATCGGCGTACAAATCGCCGTCCTCGCGGTCCGTGCGCACGCCGACCACCTTGTCGCCTTCCCGGATGACATCGAGAGCTACGGTCTCGTAGATCGGCAGAGCCCCCGCTGCGACCGCTTTTTCCGCAAACCATTGATCGAACTTGACGCGCAGCCCCGTAAAACAGTTGAAAGGCTCCTTATACGCCTCGTTCCGGTGCCCGAAAGTGACCATCGATTCCTTGCCCATCATCCAGATGCGCTGCTCCACAATGTAGCGTTCCATCGGGAAATTTTTTTCTTTCCAAAATTCGGGGACGAGCTCTTCGATCTGCTTGCGGTACAGCACGCCGCCAAAAATATTTTTGGCTCCGGGAAATTCTCCCCGCTCCAGCAGCACGACGGACAGCCCCGCCCGCGCCATCGTCAGCGCCGCCGCCGCACCGGCCGGCCCTCCGCCGACGACGATAGCGTCAAACTTTTCGTTCATCGCGATTCGCTCCTTTCACGCTCAAAACTCCCGGAAGGCGTCCCGGATGACGGCTTGGATGCGGCCGGGGCCGCCGTCCGATCCGCCAGGGGCGCTCCGAACAACGTTCGCCGCTTGCGGACCTCTTCCGTTATGGCGGGCACGATTTTGAACAAATCGCCGACAATGCCATAATGCGCGAACTGGAAAATGGGCGCCTTGTCGTCTTTGTTGATCGCCACGACGATTTCCGAATTTCCCATGCCGACCGTATGCTGCACAGCGCCGGAGATCCCGACGGCAAAATAAAGCTTCGGCCGCACGGTCGCGCCGGTCTGGCCGACCTGATGCTCGTGCTTGATCCATCCCGCATCGACCGCCGCGCGGGATGCTCCGACGACGCCGCCGAGCGCATCCGCCAGCTCGCGGAGCAGCGCAAAAGCCTCGGGCCCGCCCAGCCCGCGGCCGCCGCTGACGATAATCTCGGCTTCCTCGAGATTAACGCCCCCGCTGTCGCGCAGGAAGTCGAGCACCTGCGCGGCAATCTCTTCCTCGCGCATCGCACACTCGATGCGCACGATCTCGCCCTGGCGCTGCGCGTCCTTCGGCAGCGCCTGAAACACGCCGGCCCGCGCCGTAGCCATTTGCGGCCGGTACTGCTTGCAGAGGATGGTGGCCATCATCTTCTCGGAAAAAGCCGGGCGGCTCGCCAGCAGCAGCCTTGACGGCGGCGGCTCGACGTCGAGCTCCGTCGTGTCCGCCGTCAGCCCCGTCGGCAGGTGCGTCGCAATCGCGCCCGCCAGGTCGCGGCCCGTCGCCGTCGCGCCGAACAGCACGATCTCGGGCTTCGCTTCCTCGATCAGCTTCAGGCATACCCGGCTGTAAGGCCGGGTTCTGTACGCGCGAAGCTCGGGGGCTTCGCATAAATAAACCCGGTCCGCGCCGTAATGCACGGCTTCCTCGGCGAGGTGCGCCACCTGCTCGCCGATGACGAGCGCCATGAGCGGCACGTCCAGCTTGGCAGCCAGCTTGCGGCCTTCGCCGAGCAGCTGCCAGGACACCTTTTTCGCTTCGCCGTCCCGCTGCTCCACCACGATCAGCACCCCGCGATAGGCCGACCAGTCCGGCATCGTTTCGTCCCTTTCCCTTTGACCGTCCGCTTGCTCTTTCGCCATGAGTTCACTCTCCTTCTCATCGTTATTCGTGCGCGCTCAAGACGTCCAGCCCAGACGGCCCGGCAAATCCGCTTCCCACAACCGGTCGGCCAATTGGGCGGCCGCAGCTTCCGGCGTGTCCCAAGCGATCATCTGCGCGTTCACCGCCCTTGCTTCCGGCACCCACGTTTTGGCGACAATCGTCGGCGAGCCCTTCAGACCGATTTTGGCCCGTTCCAAATCGGGAAAATCCGCCGTCGTCCAGACAACAGGCTTATAGCGGGCAGCGCGAATCATTCCCGGCATCGAAGCTCTGCGCACCTTATTCAGCTCTTTGAGCGCCGTTATCAGAACCGGCATGCTTGTCTCCACGACCTCCACGCCGTCCTCCAGCAGCCGGTGGACGGTCACTTTTCGCCGCTGCTCATTTACCTGCACCACTTTGTTCACATAAGTCAGCTGCTCCAAATCAAGCCTGCAGGCGACCCCCGGTCCGACTTGGCCGGTATCTCCGTCGAGCGTCTGCTTTCCACAAAAAACGATGTCTGCCTTGCCCCAGGTTTGTTCGATTTTGCGGATCGCCGCCGCGACCACATAAGACGTAGCCAGCGTGTCCGCCCCGGCAAAGCCGCGGTCTGTAACCAAAACCGCTTCATCCGCGCCGAGCGAGATGCACTCTTTTAGTCCCTTTTCCGCCGGAGGCGGCCCCATCGTAACGACCGTTACTTTGGCGCCATGCTGATCTTTGATGCGCAGCGCCTCTTCCAAACCGTGCATGTCATAAAAATTGACAATACTCGGGACCCCTTGGCGGATCAATGTGTTATTTTTGGGATCAATCCGGATTTCCCGGCTGTCGGGCACCTGCTTGATACATACAACAATATGCAGCATCCTGCATCCTCCTGTTCTGTAACGAAGCTTTTTCCACGCAGTCGCAGTCGCAATCGCTCCATGGAGTCTGGCGGGCAAAGTTACTTTTGCGCATACCGGGGTGAATCATGACTGCATATATGCCGCCCATGCTGCACTACAACCTGTCATTTCGCATATGTACCTTCTACTGAGTTCACCGGACAGACTCCAAGATGCATTTGTGAAATTTGTCACTTATACGATTGAGTGATATCGCTTACACATATACATGACGATAATCCTATTCCTCATCAATATATGCAAGCTTACTTCAGTAATGACACACGTTTTTCCGGTCTGGGAGTCTGGCGGGCGGATATGCTTTTGTGCTCATGACTGCATGCTGCCGCTTACGCAGCATCATGTATACCTTCAACGCGGTTCATCGGACAGACTCCTGGCCGGAAAACCTGCGAAAGTACAGGCTTTTTCGATGAAAACGGTTCGTTTTTGGGAAAAGCCTGCAATTGTGCAGGAATTATTCGCCATGAAGGGGTTGAACCCTGCGATTTAGCGAAAAGCCTTCAGATTTGCAGGCTTTTCCCGTAGCAAGCGTACTGGGGGAAAAAAAGATGTACTTTTGCAGGCTTTTTGAGGACTGCCCTGATCTGGAAAAACAAATTTGCTTGTCTTGGAGTCTGGCGGGTCTACTGAGTTCATCGGACAGACTCCTAAGTCGCGGCATCCTTGTAAGAAGACGCCATCCCCGATTTCGTTCTGACCAAAACGGAAAAATCCTGCCCGAAAACAAAAAATTCCCGGCCGGGCAATTGGAGGCGGTTAAGCCTGCCAATGCGGCAGCCGGGCATCTTCAACGCGGGGAGTTCAATCCTCGTTTTCCTCCGTATCGTACGTGCAAATGAAGCGCTCCACACCAGAATACTTTTCGCCAAGGCTGGCAATTACGAATCCAATGCTTCTGTAAAATTCAACCGCCTCTTCGTCCGTTTCGGCAATGATTCGGTCCGGTTTCATAAGCTCAATCACTTCAAGAATTTGTCCGCGTCCGAAGCCCGCTCCTCTGCTGTCCGGTTTAACGGCAAGGTGGACGATCGTCAGCTCGTTGTCCTCGCTCATGCGGAAGCCGATCAGCCCCACCAAATACCCCTCCGACTCGTATCCGTACAGTTGCAGCTCCGCATCGGTTTTGTAAGACTCTATCGCTTGCTCCAACGCATCCGGGTCCGGAAATGTGCTGTAACCGAGGAGCTCCTGAATTTCGCTATCTTGCAATCTTGATTTGATATTTATCAGCATTTGTTATTTCTCCTTTTAGACGTAATCCAGCACCTGCCGGATGTCGGTAATTTCTGCCGCCGGCCGTACTCCTTTGTCTGCCATTTGCCGACGGTCGGTCTTGTACCCGATAAACGGAACGTTCGCATCCATGGCGGCTTTGGCGTCAATCCATGAGTCGCCGACCGCTATCCATTCATCCGCCGACAGCTGCGGAAATTGCCGCATGGCATAAATAAAACCCGAAGGCGACGGCTTCATGGCCTTCATCTGTTCCCGGCCGACAATGAGGTCGAACAAATGGGCAATGCCGGTAGTTTCCAGCGCTTTGACCGCAGCCGCCAAGGAGTTGTTCGTGACGATCGTCATGACGTACCCGCCATGCAACGCTAGAAGCAGCTCGGCGGCTCCCGCTTCAAGCCCGGCGCCCTCCATTCCGGCCGTTTCATGACGTGAGGCAATCCGCATCACTTCCTCGTACATGCCGTCCGTCATGCCAAGCTCTCCGGCCTGCTCGATGATCGTCGATGAAGTGTGCCGCTCGACGGGAAAGTCCGCAGGAAGCACGTTCCGGCTCGTCAAATAGCCGGCAATTTCCCGCTTCATCGCAGCAAAGTCAATGCTGGACTTGAGCAGGGTGTTGTCCATATCGAAAATGATCCCTTTGCATGTGCCCTTGATCTTCATCGCTCTCCTCCATAATCTCCGGAACCTGCTTCAGCCGGCCGGTCCCTCACTTTTCAAAAAAAAGCGGCCGGATAGCGCAGTTCTCCCTTCAATCCCGAAAGCGCCCCTTCCCGAAGCTCGCAAACCATGAATACATCGTCAGGCACAGCGAATTGTTTCAACTCGAAGCCGAATTTTCGCGCCGGGTTAAAACCGTGTCGCGGATAATAGGTAGGGTGTCCGATCAAAAAAATGAGGCCATAGCCCAAATCCAGACACCGCTTCTTTCCTTCGAGGATCAGCTTTCCGCCGATACCTTGCTTTTGGCAGCCGGGTTTTACCGCAATGGGCGCCAGTACGATAACCTCCGTTTGTTCCTGTCCGTTCTCCAGCACCGCCAAGCTTAATAACAGATGTCCGACAATCTCCTCGCGGATTTCGGCTACAATGGACAGCTGCGGAATAAACCCGGGCGAATTTCTGATTCTTTCGATCAAATCGGACTCGTCATCGCGATGTCCAAAAGCCTCATAGTTCAACTCCCGTACCAGCCGGTAGTCGTTCGCGGTTTCTGTTCTAATGTGAACCATTTTGCTCCTCGTTTCCTACTGATTTTACAGTAAGATTACCCCGCATGTCCCGATTTTCTCAAGTTAAAAGTCGGTTCTAATTGTTTTCTCTGCTTGTCAAGCATAAGCCGAATCCCCTCGCCGCTTCTCACACCGGGTGAGACCGGTGCCAGTCCAGCACCTGCTGCGCGGTCGTCATGTCGGTTATCAAGGTGTCGATCCAGCGGCCCCGCAGCGCTGCCGCGATCGCCTGGACTTTCTCCGCGCCGTGCGCCACGGCGATGATGTTCGGGATGCCCCGCAGCAGCGCGGCGCTCAATCCGATCATGCGCGATTCGCCCGGATAGGCGATCGCCTCCCCGCGCTCGTTAATAAAGGAGGTGCATATATTGGCGACCGCCCCCAGAGCGCGGACTTCCTCCAGTTCTTTGCGCTCCATATGCCCCGATTGAACGATCGTCGCTTGTGCGGTCGCCTGCCCGATGCCGACAAACGCTCTGTCCGCCCGGGCGGCAAGCTCCAGCACCTGCGAAATCCCGCTCTCGCCAAGCAGCACATCGCGCGTCTGGCCGGACGCAACGATTGCGGGCGCGTTGAGCTGCCAGTAGCGGGATTTCAGCTTTTCGCCCAAAGTTCTCGCATTGGAATTCGCATGCCAGTCTGCGCCCGCGGCTCCCCATCCGCCGATGATCGGCACGAACTGCAGGTGCTTTTGCGTCGAGTAATGCATTTCAGCGGCAACAGCGGCTATGGTTTTGCCTGCCATCACACCTACGACGTCCCCGTCCTTCAGCCCGTTTTCCAGCAGCACTGCGCCGGATCTGGCCAATTGAAGCTCCAATAACTGCCGGTCCGCGCCCGGAACGTGAACGACAAGCGCATCGTGGATGCCGAAAGCTTCGATCAGTTCTTTTTCAACTTGCTGTTCTTCGGAAAAAGGGTTTTTAATCGTAATCTGTACGATTCCTTCCGCCTTCGCAGCGCTCAACATCCGGCTGATCTGCGGCCGGGAAATGCCCAGTCTTTCCGCTATGTCCTGCTGATTCAGACCGTCTATGTAATACAAGGTGCTGACTTTGACCCAAAGCCGCATTTTTTCGTCCGCCATGTCCGAACCGTTCCTTCCGATTGTGGCAATTTAGGGTATACGCCCATGCTATCACATTGCTGGTTCCGTTTTCTATCTTGAACAAATGTTCATAATTGAATTAATGTTCAGTTCGTTTTATACTCAACACAAATCCACCCCAACCAATAGAAAGGATGAATCAAAATGGCGATTACAAGCAATATCGCGGCACCCGGCAAATTCGGGGAATACGGCGGCAAATACGTTCCGGAAACTTTGATGCATGCGCTGACCGAGCTGGAGCAGGCTTTCAACCGTTACGCGGAGCAGCCGGATTTTGTGCGGGAAATGCAGCATTTGCTGCACGATTACTCGGGCAGGCCTACGCCTCTTTATGAGGCTGAGCGCCTTGGCAAGCAGCTTGGAGGTGCGCGTATTTTCCTGAAAAGGGAGGATCTCAATCACACCGGAGCCCACAAAATCAACAACACGATCGGTCAGGGGCTGCTCGCCAAAAAAATGGGCAAGAAAAAAATCGTCGCGGAAACAGGTGCCGGCCAGCATGGCGTCGCTACTGCCACCGTCTGCGCGCTGCTCGGCCTCGAATGCAAAATTTTCATGGGGGAAGAGGACATCAAGCGGCAAAAGCTGAACGTGCACCGCATGCGAATGCTGGGCGCCGAAGTTGTGCCCGTCACATCCGGCTCCCGCACTTTGAAGGATGCAGGCAATGAGACGATGCGTTACTGGGTCGCTAATGTGGAGGACACGTTCATGCTTTTCGGCACTGCGGCGGGACCGCATCCGTATCCGCTGATGGTGCGGGAATTTCAAAAAATCATCGGGGAAGAAACGAAATCGCAAATTGCCGCAAAAGCGGGCCGGCTCCCGGACACCGTCATTGCCTGCGTCGGCGGCGGCAGCAATGCGATCGGCATGTTCCACCCTTTTCGCAATGATGCGGGCGTCGCGCTTGTCGGTGTGGAAGCCGGCGGCCTTGGCCTCGAAACGGAGGCGCATGCCGCGACTTTATCCAAAGGAACTCCCGGCGTGTTCCAGGGGTCTTACAGCTACGTGCTCCAGGACCGCCACGGTCAGGTAAAAGAGGCGCATTCGATCAGCGCCGGGCTGGATTACCCGGGAGTAGGGCCCGAGCATGCTTTTTTGAAGGAAAGCGGCCGGGTGCAGTACTGCTCCATTACGGATCAGGAGGCTTTGGAGGCGCTGTTGCTGCTTTGCCGCACCGAGGGCATTATTCCCGCCCTGGAGAGCGCGCACGCCGTGGCGCAAGCGGTGAAATTGGCGCCCGGGCTGCCCCGGGACCATATCATGGTCGTCTGCTTGTCCGGCCGAGGCGATAAAGACGTGGAAACGATAGCTGAGTACCAAGGAGGACACCCGGAATGAATCCCATTGATTTGACTTTTGCCCGGCTGCGCCAGGAACGGCGCACCGCTTTTATTCCATTCGTCACGGTCGGCGATCCGAGTCTGGACGCAACGGTCGACATTTTGCTGGCGCTGCAGGATGGCGGAGCCAGTATGATCGAGCTCGGCATCCCGTACTCCGATCCGTTGGCCGACGGCCCGGTCATTCAGCGCTCTTCGCAGAGGGCACTCGCAGGCAACGTGACGCTGGCCGACGCTGCGGCTTGTGCTGCATTGGCCAAGGAACGGGGGCTGACCGTTCCGCTTTTGCTGTTTACCTACTATAACCCGGTTCTGCAAACGGGTTTGGACGCCGCATTTGGAATGATGCGCGACCACGGGATCAGCGGGATCATCATACCCGATCTCCCTTTTGAAGAAAGCGGCCAGGCGCAGGCGGTGTCGGAATCATACGGCATTCATCTCATTCCTTTGGCGGCGCTGACCTCCAAAGAACGAGTGCAGCAAATCGCCGAGCGTGCAAAAGGTTTCATATACTGCGTCTCATCCATCGGCGTCACCGGAATGCGTTCCGAGCTGCACGCCGAGCTGGAGTCGTTCGTGCAGCTCGTCAAGCAGACCGGCGGCTTGCCCGCCGCCGTCGGGTTCGGCATTTCCCGCCCCGAGCAGTATGAAGCCGTCTCCCGTTATGCGGACGGCGTCATTGTCGGCAGCGCCATCGTCGACGCGATTGAGCGGCAGGGCGATGCATGGCTGCACCCGGCCAGCCGCAAGGAGGCCCTCGCCAACGTCAAAGATTTCGTGCTGCGGTTAACCGGCGCAGCCAAATAAGCGCAAAGAAAGGGGGCATAGTCCCCCTTCCTTGCGCTTAGCCTATTCTGCCCCCTGCGGACGAGGCTGCCACTGGGGGATTTTGCTTGCTCCGCGACTCCTGCTAACGCGCCAAAGAAACCGTCGCAAACCCTTCAGCGGCACAAATTGCTTTGTCCGCTATCGCTTATTTGCAGGAACCCCTCGTCCTTTTGCAAAATCGCCGGTCCAGACAAGCCAGCTTTGCCCCCTTAATCCACCATTATTTGGATGCGAAAAGGAAGCCAGTGGAATGCACGGGTAGAGCCACTCGCGAAACGGCTTGGCAGCCGAAAAACCTGCGAAAGTCGGGGCTCAGCAGTGCTTCCTCAGCCCCCTTCGCTCCTGCATGGGTTGCGGAAATCAAGTGGGAAGGGGGATACGGCGGCGTGGCAGAGGAAAAACATGCGTAAGCAGGGCTCAGCCGCTCTTCCTCAACCCCCTTCGCTCCTGCATGGGTTGCGGAAATCAAGTGGGAAGGGGGACACGGCGGCGTGGCAAAGAAAAAGCCTGCAAAAGTGCAGGCTTTTTCTTTGAAAATGGCTCATTTGGGCGAAAAGCCTGCGATTGTGCAGGAATTTTCGATGAAAATGCATCTGAGCCCATGTTCGTGGCGAAAAGCCTGTACAATTGCAGGAATTTGTCGTGGCCAGCGCATCCATTGAGCAAAAACTGCACTTTTGCAGGTTTTCATCACGTAACCGACAGATTGTGCGAACGGCTCTGGCGTGCGGAGGCTCTAGACAGCCTGACTTTTGCAACTTTTCTCCACGCAAACAAGCAGATTGTGCGACCAGCTCTGGCGTGTGGGGCTCTGGGCAGCCTGACTTCTGCAGCCCACCTCCACCCAACCAGGCAGATTGTGCGAACGGCTCTGGCGTGCGGGGGCTCTAGACAGCCTGACTTCTGCAACTTTTCTCCACGCAAACAAGCAGATTGTGCGACCAGCTCTGGCGTGTGGGGCTCTGGGCAGCCTGACTTCTGCAGCCCACCTCCACCCAACCAGGCAGATTGTGCGAACGGCTCTGGCGTGCGGGGGCTCTAGACAGCCTGACTTCTGCAGCCCACATCTCCACCCAACCAAGCAGATTGTGCGAGCGGCTCTGGCGTGTGGGGGCTCTGGACAGCCTGACTTCTGCAGCCCACACCTCCACCCAACCAAGCAGATTGTGCGAGCGGCTCTGGTGTGTGGGGGCTCTGGGCAGCCTGACTTCTGCAGCCCATCTCCACCCAACCAAGCGGATGTGCCGCTTCCCGGTATGCGGGTTTGCAACAGTCTGGGAGTCTGTCCGCCGGACTTCTAGGTCCCGCAGTTTTAGGCGCATGGCCAGAGAGCAAGCATCTGGCGACTGATGGTCTCCAAGGCCGGATGGAGCGATGCGGTCATTTCCCGCTCGCCGGGGATGCGCGCAGGCCGCCGTACAGCGAGGCAGCGCACGCGTCGGAAAAGCCGCGGAATCAGCCGCCGCTTTCGACCTCCGTCGTCCGCATGGCGAAAGGAATTGCCAGCGAGACGACGATGGCTATAAAGCCGAAAAGGAACATCCCGTGGATGCCGCTGTAAAATCCCGCCGCTTTGGCAAGAATCGCGCCCATGATCGTAACGCTGACCGCCGTCCCGATATTTCGCGCAAAAAGCTGCAAAGAGGTGGAAATCCCTTTCTCATGCGCGGCGACCAACTGCTGGGAGCCGATCGTCGATACCGTGAATAACATGCCGTACCCCGCGCCAAGTAAGGTCATCGCTGCAAATACATAGTAGAAAGAAGTTCCTTCTTTCATCAAAAACAGCATCGCTCCCGTTGCCACGAGCAGCAAATTGCCGATGACAAGCAGCCGTTTGTAACCGAAGCGCAGCACCCATTTTCCAGCGGGCACGGCCATGACCATCCATCCGATCGAAGTGCCCAGCAGCGCGATTCCGCTGACGAACAGCGAATAGCCTTCCCTCTGCAAAAACAGCGGAATGTAGCTGGAAGTTCCGAACAACGCCGCGCAGGAAATAAACGAACTGACGATCATAACCGCCACGGGACGGTTGCGAAACAAGTGAAGCGGGACGATCGGAGATTGTTGCCTTTTCTCATATGTATAAAAAACAGCCATGACAATGAGCCCCGTGATGCCGTACACAATGGCAAAATGCTGAACGGCGGTAGTGAGCAGCAGCAGACTGATGCCGGCCGCAAACAGAACCGCTCCGGCGTAGTCAACCGGCGAACGTTTGGCCTGGTACACTTCCTTATAGGGCAGCAGAGTGAGCAGAGCGACGATACAAATAGGAACATTGATGTAAAATATCCAGCGCCAGCTCATATAGGTGACGAAAAAAGTGCCCAATAACGGCGCAAGCACGGCCGACAATCCCCACATCCCGGTAAATAGCGCCTGAACTTTGCCGCGCTGCTCAACCGTGTACAAATCCCCGGCGATAATCATGGGGAACGGCGTCATAATGCCGGCGCCAACGCCCTGGATCGCCCGAAACAGCACAAGCTGCAGCATCGACTGCGAGAAACCGCATAATACCGAGCCCGCCAAAAAGATGACGATCCCTACGGCTAAAATCTTTTTACGCCCGAACAAATCCGACAAACGGCCTGCGACAGGGGCCAGCACCGTGGAAAAAATCATATAGGAAGTAAACGCCCATGCAAACCATTCATCCCCGCCTATTTCTTTGACGATAATCGGCATCGTCGTATTGGCAATGGTCGTATCCATCGAAGATACGAGCATAGCAAGCACGATGCTTACCATAACCATAACCCGGTTTTTCATTGGGTGCAGCCTCCGGCATGTTTAAATTTGTAAAAATAACTACAAAAGATGGACATTCACCCATAATAACATAATCAATATACTGTAACTAGTTATAAAATTTTTCTTTACAAACGGCGCGTGGATAGATAAAATAAATCCAATGCGATTAGTGGGATATCGAATGGGGACATGATAACATGACTATAGGCATCTTACTGATGGGATTATTGGTTGGTTTTTTGGTTGGTTTGACCGGCGTCGGAGGAGCTTCGCTGCTTACCCCGATTTTGATCATGTTCAACGTCAATCCTGCCATTGCGGTAGGGACGGACCTGCTTTATAATTCCATCACCAAGCTTTTCGGAACGATCCAGCACTGGCGGCAGAAAACGATCGATTTTCGGCTCGTCAAATATTTGGCTTACGGCAGCATTCCCGGCGTCATTGTAGCAGTAGCGTCTTTGCACGTATTTCAGTCTTACTACCACAATCAGGAAGTCATCATCAAGCACGCGCTTGGATATGTACTTATTCTCGTTGCCGTAGCTACGCTGTTCAAAGTATTTTTCGGCCATAAAATCAAAGAAAACCGCTGGCAGCTAAAGCCGCTGGAAGAAAAACGCGGACTGACCATCACCCTTGGAGCCGTGTTCGGGTTCATCGTCGGGCTGACTTCGATTGGCTCCGGCTCGCTTTATGCTATTGCAATGCTGTATTTTTTCCGTATGAACACTTCCCTTCTGGTCGGCACGGACATCGCGCACGCGTTTTTTTTGGCGACGACTGCCGGTCTGCTTCACGCCAGCATGGGCAACGTCAATTACTTGCTTGTGTTTAATCTGCTCGCCGGTTCGATTCCGGGAGTTATTGTCGGCAGCATGCTTTCCGCCAAAGCGCCGACGACCGCGCTTCGCACAATTATCGCCAGTCTCGTGCTGATCAGCGGATTGAAGCTGATTTAATCCGTTCGGAGGTTCTTATAAACATGAAAAACGACAAGCCCCTTTTAACAAAATCGGCTTGTCGTTTTTTTAGCTGTACGATGTCCGCTGTCCGTTTTAGACATGAATCGCAAATAAGCAGACTTTTTCACCTGTACCTGCATAGGGGATCACGGCTTCAAAATGCAACCCCAGCTTTTCCAATAGTTTGGCCGACGCATGATTATCTTCGGACGTAATTGCCACAATGCGGTTTAGGCCTAATTCGTCTTGTGCATAACCCATTACTGCGGAAGCAGCCTCAAAGGCATATCCATTCCCCCAGAACCTGGGAAGAAACGCAAATCCAATGTCCGCGTCTTCCATAAAATCCCTTTTCGCCAATCCGCAGATGCCGATCGGGATGCCTCCATCCTTCAGCTCCGTCAAATAAAATCCGAAGCCCAGACGGGCATACATGTCCAGAGCCGCTCTTAAAATATAATCCCGCGCGTCATCGATAGTTTTCACGCCTCTATCGCCTATGTTCCGGATCCAGGAAGGATCGTTCACAAGCTCAAAAATAAAAGCAGCATCTTCAATAGTTTGGTGACGAAGAATCAGCCGCTCTGTTTCCAACACTTTCATGACAGATGCCTCCACTCTGATAATCCGGCCGATCGCTTTAACAAAGCCGGAAGTTTTTTAGCGCGGCGGCGCGGCGGTCAGTTCATTTCCGGTCGGCGATCAGCGCCATTTCTTTTGAAAACCACAAACGGTACGTAAGCATGCTCAGCAAAATGCTTGTAATGGCCGCGGATGCGCTGAATGCGAGCATGATCAAAATTTGATAGCGCACCGCTTCTACAGGGTTCGCGCCCGCGACGATCATACCGGTCATCATGCCCGGCAGCTGCACGAGGCCGATCGTTTTCATACCGTCAATCGTAGGTATCATGCTCGATTTGACAGCCCGGCGCAGCGATCTTTGAATCGCTTGCCTGACCGTCGCGCCGAGCGCCAACAGCGCCTCGATTTCGCCCCGCGACGAATCCACTTCCCGCTTCAAATGATTCAGGAACAGCCCGCATACGACCATCGCATTGCCGACCGTCATACCGCTGATCGGGATGATGTATTGGGATGTCGGTTGAATAATATGCAGTCCCAGCATGAGCGCCATAGTCAACGTCTCCGTCGCGACGATGGCGATAGCGATCCGCAGGCGGACGCCCTTCAGCCCTTTGCCGCGGGTGCCAGCGTTATGCGATGCGATGGCAATCATGACGGCAATGATCAGCAGGTTCAGCAGGATGTTGTTCGATTGGAAAACGAAGTGCAGCACGTATCCGATAAAAAGCAGCTGCAAAGCGCCGCGAATCGCGCCCCAGGCGATGTCTTTTTCCAGGCCGAGCTTTTGCCATCTGGATAGCGCGATTGTAATGGCTACGAAAGTGAGCGTAAAGCCCAAAGCTATTGTGGACATGGCTCGTCCCCCCTCCGGGCAGCCGGATCGGCGCTTGCAACGCCGTCATCCGGGAGAATGTCCGCAATTGTGCCGTCGGCCAGGAGCCAGGAACGGTTGCTTATGCTTCGCGCCTGTTCCTCGTCGTGCGTGACCCAGGCGAAAGCCGCCCCCTCCTGCTCGTTCCATTGGAGCAGCATGGCTTCTACGGCATGCTTGCTCTGCGCGTCCAGCGCCGAAGTCGCTTCATCGAGCAGCAGGAATTCGGGGCGCAGCAGCAAAGAGCGAATGAGCTGCAGCCGCTGCTTTTGCCCGCCGGACAAATCGGCCGCATGGGCCGTCCAGTCCAGCTCCGCGAGTCCGGCCTGCTCCATCAATCGCCGGGCAAGCTTCCGGTCGAATTCGCGCTGATGCAGCCTGCTGACGACGGCCAAATTGTCTTCGACCGTAGCCGGCAGCATAACGGGCATTTGCGGAACGTAGCAAACTTTTTTGCGCCAGTCGTTCGGGCTCCATTTGTCCGCCGGCTGGCCGTGCAAAACAAGCGTGCCGCCGTCCGCCGGCTCCAATCTTGCCAGCACGCGAAGCAAGGTGCTTTTGCCTTGCCCCGAAGGGCCCTGTATCGCAATGCGGTCACCGCGCTCAATGACGGACGAAATGGAAGCAAAAAGCGGAGTCGTCCCTCCGCTCGGATGATTTTTTTGCAGTCGGTCGATAACAAAAATCGGTTGCAGGTGATTGTCCTCCGCTTACTGAGATAAATGGAATAATATTTAAACTATATCATAGCATGCACGTATCATGCAGCAAAAGAACGTCAGCACCGATGAAAAAAAGGGATAGCCCGGCTGCCTACATTTCTGGGTAACCGGACGTTACGAGCAAAAAAACGGAGTCGGCCAGACGGCTAGGGTCGCGGCACCATAGAGAGCGCGGCCTTCCTCGCCGGACGCGTGATTGCACGCATCTCCCAGCGCGCGGTGCTGCGCCGCATGACGGCGGTCGATCGACCACGCCTTTTCATTCTCCGCGGCGCCACGGAGCTTGTCGCGTTAATCCTATTACCGCTCACGGCGATAGTTTTCATTCTCTGAGGTGCCGAGGAGCACGACAAAGGGGGCTAACGTGCAGAAAAACTTGCAAAAATCAGATTGTTGATAAGGTGACGGGGTAAAGGAATCAGAGGGGGCACAACCGCTCTTCCCCAACCCACGGCTCTCCTATACGGGGTGCAGCGTAGAAGTGGTAGGGACAAGGGGCTTGGCAGGGGAAAACCTGCGAAAGTGCAGGCTTTTTTCATGAAAGTACCTCATTTTGGCGAAAAGCCTGCGATTGTGCAGGAATTTTCGACGAAAATGAATCTGAGCCCCTGTTCGCGGCGAAAAGCCTGTACATTTGCAGGAATTTGTCATGGACAGCGTATCACCGCGCAAAAAACTGCACTTTTGCAGGCTTTTTTCCGCATGGCCAAGCTGTAGCCGCCTCTAACCTACGAGATCCGGGCTTCGCAGGTTTTCTTTGCGCAACCAGGCAGAAAACCTGCGAAAGTGCAGGCTTTTTTCATGAAAGTACCGCATTATGGCGAAAAGCCTGCGATTGTGCAGGAATTTTCGATGAAAATGCATCTGAGCCCCCGTTCGCGGCGAAAAGCCTGCACATTTGCAGGAATTTGTCGTGGACAGCGTATCACCGCGCAAAAAACTGCACTTTTGTAGGCTTTTCTCCGCATGGTCAAGCTGTAGCCGCCTCTAGCCTACGAGATCCGGGCTTCGCAGGTTTTCTTCGCGCAACCAGGCAAATTGCGCGACCGGCTCAGCCGTGCGGGTTTCTGGGCAAGGTTTGCGCCCTCCCAAAGCCGTTCAAGAACGGCTGCACCGTTTTAAGGGAGCCTCTCTCTCCCAGGGCCCCTATATCAAGCAAAAAAACCATGATTCGGCGGTTGGAACCGGCCGATTCATGGCTTTTTCATATTCAATTCGCCGCCGCTTCAGCCTGCTTGATCGCAGCAGCGTCCGTCGGAAGCGTCGTTCCCTGCTTGACTGCCTGGATGCGCTCCAGCACGATCACGGCTTGCGCCCGCGTAGTCGCGGCATCAGGAGCGAGGTCCCCGTTGTCAAGCCCTTGCAGAATGCCCGTTTGCACGGCCTTGAGCATCGCTTTTTTGCTCTGCAGGCCCGTGTTCGGCTTTTGCCATTCCGCTACGATGGCACGGTCGGCAAGCGTTGCGATTTCCCGGCGGGTAATCGGCTGGTCCCAGCCGGCTTGCAAATCGCCGCCCTGGAGCAGGCCGGATTTTTGCGCCGCATCGACATAAGGCTGATACCAGGCCGAACCTGCGGCGGCGTTCGCCGCCGTCACTTGCAGCGCCCCCGCCTCAAGCTTGAGAAACTCCGCTCTCGTGACGGTGCGGTCAGGCCCGAAGCTGCCGTCGGCGTAACCGTCGACGTAGCCTTTTGCGGCCGCGGCCAAAATTTCTTTTTCCGCCCAATGGCCGGCGATATCGTTAAATGTTGCGGACGTCAGGCCTGTAACGACATTCGGCGCGCTGCGATTCGTCCGCGTGCCGTCGCCCAACTGACCGGAATAATTGCCGCCCCAGGTCCAGACGGACCCGTCTTTCAGCAGCGCCGCGCTGTGGCCGCCGCCGCCCGCAATCGCGGAAGCTGCGGCAATTCCTTTGGCCTGCACGGGTTCGCTGCGGTTGCTTGTCGTGCCGTCGCCCAGCTGGCCGAAGCTGTTTTGGCCCCAGGACCAGACGCTGCCGTCCTGGTTGATCGCCAGGCTGTGGTACGCGCCGGCCGCAATGGCTATCGCATGGTTCAGCTTCGCAACCTGAACCGGTTTATTTTGATTGGTCGAACCGCCGTCGCCCAATTGGCCGAAAGCATCGTAGCCCCATGCCCATACGGTGCCGTCGTTTTTCAGCGCGAGCGCGTGGTTTTTGCCCGCCGCTATCGCGACGACGCCGGTGACGCCGGTAATTTGCACCGGCTGCTGCTTGCCGACGAACGTTCCGTCACCCAGTTGACCGTTCGTGTTGTCTCCCCAGCTCCAAATCGTACCGCTGTTTTGGAGCGCCAGGTTGAAGTTCGCGCCCGCGGCGATGGCAACGATATCGGTCAGCGAAGAGACTGCGGCCGGCGCGGCGGACGCATCATGCCCAAGCTGGCCGTACGTATTGTCGCCGAAGCTCCATACCGTCCCGTTGCCGAGCAGAGCAATGGAGTGATTGCTTCCCGCCGCCGCCGCAACGACCCCGCTCAGGGAGCTAACCTGCGCCGGCGCGTTCCGGTTCGCCGTTGTCCCGTCGCCCAACTGGCCGAAATAATTTTGCCCCCAGCTCCACAGCGTCCCGTCCGCCTTCACCGCCAGCGTGTGGGAATTGCCGGCCGAGACGGAAACGGCATCCTGCAGCGCGATATGCTGCGCGGATTGCGACGAATCGTTCGTCCCGCTGCCCAACTGGCCGTACGTATTTGTACCCCAGCCGTACAGGCTGTTGTTTTGTATCGCGAACGTATCGCTGTCGCCGGCGGCCAGCAGAGACGACCGCGGCTTATGAATGAGCACCGGGCCTTCTCCGGGCTTGGCGATGACCGGGTTTAACGCTTCGGCCAAGTTCGTAGCGATCGGAGATGGCTGATTATTGTTCGTTCCGTCGCCCAGTTGGCCGTAGCTGTTGTTCCCCCAAGCCGTCACTTTGTTGTCTTTGCTTATGGCAAAAGTGAAATTCGGCCCTACGCCGATCCGCGCGATATCGGAAATCCCGTTCACGGGATTAGGCAAAGTGCGGTCCCAGGTCTTTCCGTCGGCGTCGGTTCCCGTGCCAAGCTGGCCGGCGCTGTTGTCTCCCCAAGTATACATGGTCCCGTCTTTGGTCAGCGCCGCGGCAAAAGAAGTGCCTGCCAAAATTTGCGTGACATCCTGGATGCCGTTGACCAGCACCGGAATTTTGTGCTCGTCATAATTGATGGAGTTGCCGTGGGAATACACGACCGCATTCGTTTTTTTGCTCATCAGCCCCCAGGTCAGCAGCGTCCCGTCGTCCTTAACCGCCAGGGAAAAATCGAGACCTGCGGCGATTTGCGTAATTTTCCAGGATTGGCTTGTCGCCATGATCGGGGTGCTGAGGTGGTTCTGGTCGTAACCGTAACCGAGTTCCCCGAAATAATTGTCTCCCCAACCCCACACGACGCCGTCGCCGTCGATAGCCAGGTTGTGATAGGCTCCGCTCGCGATCGACTTGATACCCGTCATATTGCCTTGAATGTGTACGGGCTTATTTTTGGAATCGGTCGTCGAATCGCCCAACTGGCCGTACGTATTGTCGCCCCACGTCCACACCGTGCCATCGTCCTGCAGCGCGACGGAATGAAAGTTGCCCGCCGAAATCGCGGTAATATGCTGTAGTCCGGCAATTTGCACCGGCGTGTTCTGGTCTACATTCGTGCCGTTGCCGAGCTGGCCGTACGTATTTTGACCCCACGCCCACACCGTGCCGTCTTTTTTCAACGCCAACGTATGCGACTGTCCGGCTGCGATCGCCGTGACGTCCGTCAAGCCGTTCACGGGAGCCGGATTTTTACGGCCTTCCAGACCGCCGCCAAGCTTCCCGCGCAAGTTGTCACCTAATGTCCACACGGTCCCGTCCTGCTTTAACAGAACCGTAAACCCTTTACCGCCGGCAATCTGCGTGACAACCGCCGGCGTACTGCCGGTTCCGCCTGCAGCGGCGGCGGCTTCGTCCGCCGAAACTTTCAGGGGAAAGCCGCCGGCCGCACTGACCAAAAGCATCAGGCACAGCCACAATGAAATGCTACGTTTTCCTGTTTTCATGGTCCTTCTCCTTAAGCTAATTGTCGTCAAGACGATGCCGGTTCCCCCGAATCGCGCAACTTGGCCGGGGTTCTTTTGAATTTCTTTTTAATGCCTTCCATCCAGCCGTCGAGCAATGTATACATAACCGGAACGAGCACCAAAGTAACAAGCGTCGATAATGTCAATCCGAATGCGACTACGGTCGCCATCGAAGCTTGCGTTTCCGCGCCTTCGCCGAAGCCGATGACCAGCGGCGCCATAGCCAGTACGGTCGTCGCGGTCGTCATCAAAATCGGACGCAGCCTTATTTTGCCCGCTTCAATAAGAGCATCGAACAAAGGCATTCCCTTCTTGCGCAGCTGGTTCGTATAATCGATCAGCACGATCGCGTTGTTGACGACGATACCGATCAGCATGATCATCCCGATAATCGAGTTCATATTGATCGTTCGATGCGTAACGAGCAGTCCCAGTATCGCTCCGACAAACGTCGGCGGCAACGAGAACATGATGATGAACGGGCCGTACAGCGATTCGAACTGGCTGGCCATAACCATGTAGACGAGCACTACGGACAGGATCAATACGAGATACAAGCTTTTAAACGATGAAGCCTGGCTCGTCTGCTGGCCGCCCATTTTCACCTGATAGCCGTCCGGAGGCTGAATCGCGTCGATTTTAGCCTGCACTTTCGCAGAGACATCCCCGACCGAAGCGCCGAAGACGGAAGCCTGAATCGTCGCGACCCGGTTTTGATCCTGACGGCGAATTTGCGCAGGCCCTGTGCCCGGCTCTACCTTGGCGATCTGGCTTACGGGAATGATAGCGCCGGAAGACGTAGTGATGGTAATATTGTTGAAATTTTCCAATTTATTCGTAAAATCGTTCGGATACTTCACCAAAACCGAAATCTGCGAGCTGGCTGTCTTGAACTGCGTCGCCACGCTGCCTTGATAAGCCGTGCGCAGAGCCGTCATAACGCTTTGCAAGGAAACCCCGTAATGTGCCGCGGCATCGCGGTCAACCGTCAGATTGAACTGCGGAATGGAGCGGTCCAGCGTATTTTGTACGTTCCGCGTGCCGTCCACGGAGCTGATTTCCTCCACGACGAGATCGCCCAGCTTTTGCAAAATGGCGAGGTCCGGCCCCGAGAGGTTCACCTGGATATCTCCGCCGCCAAAGTTGCCGCCGCCTCCCAGTCCGGGAAGACGCACTCCGGAAGGAACGCTGACGTTAATTTGCGCGCCCGCGAAACCTGTAGTCAGCCCGCGGATTTGCTCCGCTACCTGGTCGGTGCTTTTTTTCCGCTCGCTGAGCGGCTTCAGCGCAATTTGGATGCTCGCCGAGTTCGTCGCCGACGACTGGAATGCGCCGCCGCCCGACGAACCGACCGAAGTAAACACCGAATCGATCTCGGGAACGGACTTGAGCCGGTCCTCCAGCGTTGCCGCAACTTTGTTCGTCACATCAAAAGCCGTGCCCTGCGGCATGTTCACATTCAGGTTAACTTGTCCCTGATCCGTCTTCGGCGTCAGCTCGCTGCCTACGAACCGGGTTGCATACACGCTGCCGCCGAACAGTACGACGGTGACGAGAATAATGATCCAGCGGTGCAGCATCGACCAGCGCAGCAGCCGGCTGTAGCCGCTGGTCAAACGGTTCACAAAACGCCCGAACCAAACCATCGGGTTCGCCGATCTGCCTTCGGGAAGCTCCTCGTCCACTTTGCCGCGCAAAAATTTGGCCGCTAGCATCGGAACGAGCGTAACGGCGGCAAACCATGCCGCAATGTGGGAGAAACAAACTGTCAGCGCCATCGGCCAGAAAAATTGCTTGACCAGCCCGTCGATAAACGCCGTCGGCAGGAATACGGCAATTTGCGCCAGCGCCGAAGCCATTACGGCGGTGCCCACTTCGGCGGTGCCCACTTTGGCCGCTTCCTCCGGCGACAAGCCTTCGTGCCTTTTGCGGAAAATGCTTTCCAGCACGACGACGGCAAAGTCGACCAGGGAGCCGAGCCCCAAGGCGAGACCTCCCAAAGTGATCGTATTGATCGTCTGATGTCCGAAATACATCATCGAGAACGTACTGATAATCGAAATCGGGATAACCATTCCGATAATCAGGGTCGCTCTGATGCTGCGCAAAAATAAAAGCAAAATAATGACCGAGAAAACGCCGCCCATGAGCGTATGCTCCACAACCGTGTTGAGCGATTGCCGGATGAATTTCGACTGATCGCTCAGCACCGCGATTTTCACGCCGTCGGGGAGCTTGGATTGAATGTCTTTCAGCGATTTCTGAATGTTGTCCGATACCGAAACCGTATTGCCGTCCGATTGCTTCAAAACCGACAGACTGACGCTCGCCTGGCCGTCTTTTCTCGCTTCCAGCGTAACGTCCTGGTACGTATCGATAATTTGCCCCAGCTCGCTGAGCGCAATCGTCTGCCCTTTGCCGAGCTGGACCTGGACTTTGCCGATATCGGCAACCGATTTAAAATCCCCGTCAATGTGCAGAGGAACCAGTTGCTGGCCTTTGTTCACTAGACCGGCGTCCGTCGAGGAGTTGTCGCTGCCGAGCGCCGATGTTAACGTGCTGAACGAAATGTTGTACTGCTGCAGCCGGCTCGGATCGACCAATATTTGAATCTGTCTGACCCGGCCCCCGGACACGCCGACGGAAGCGACGCCGTCCGCGCGCTGGACGTCCGGGCTGACGATATTGTCGGCCAAGTCGCGGAGGGTGATCAGATCCTTGTCGCCGTATAGCGCCAGCGTCATGATCGGCGAGCTGTTCGGATCGACCCGCGAGACGACGGGCGCATCGGCGTCGGACGGCAGTGACCTTCGCACCCTGTCCAGCTTGTCGCGCATCGTTAACGTCGCCTGGTCGATATTCGTGCCGTAGTTGAATTCCAGCGTTACGTTGGCCGAACCGGTACGCGAGTTTGAGGTGATGCTGGTGACCCCGGTTACGGTCGCCATCGCATTTTCGATAGGCTTCGTAATTTGCTGTTCAACCTGCCCCGGGGATGCGCCGCTCCAGGAAACGGAAACCGTTGCCGAAGGAATTTCCAAATTCGGATACAGATCCACCGGCAAAAGCGGAATCGCAATCCCTCCGACAATGACGAGCGCAATCATGATCATGAAGATCGAGACGGGACGATGTACGGAGAAATTAGCTAATTTCACTGTCCCGCCCCCGCTTTCTGAGCTCCCGTATCCGCTCCGCCCGGCTTAGGACTGGCGTTGGCCGAATCGCTTCCACCTTCTTTGGCGCCGGACTTGCCTTCGCCTTGCGTCCCTTGGCCTTGACCCTGGCCTTGGCTTTGACCCTGACCTTGGCCTTGGCCGCGCTGACCTTGACCTTGGCCTCTATTTCCTTGACCGCCTTGACCCTGGCCGCCTTGGCCTTGGCCTTGACCGCCCTGCCCTTTGCCTCCGGCTGCCCCGCCGCCTTGGCCTTGTGCGCCTTGGCCCACCTGCACCGGAACGTTGTCGGACAGCAGCTCCTGGCCTTTTACGACAAGCTCGTCTCCTACGTTCAGTCCGCTTGTGATTTCAAAGGAAGAGCTGGTCATCACGCCGACTTTGACAAGCACTTTTTTCGCCTTGCCGTCTTTGACGATAAACACCGCGTTGCCGCTGGATTGGCTGAGAACCGCATCGGCCGGCACGACGATCGACTTCTTGCCTTCGCTTTTCAGAGAGGATTCGGCGAACATGCCCGGCAGCAGTTCGTGGTTATCGTCTTTCACCTTGATATCGACAAGGTACGTTTTGGTCGTCGCATCCATCGCAGGATGAATGACCATCACTTCGCCGTCAAAGCTTTTGTTCAGCGTCGGCACTTTAACCGCCATCGACAAGCCCGGCTTGAATTTGCCGATAGATGCTTCGGACACATTCACTGTCGCGATGACCGGATCGGTTGCGGCGATCGAAAGAACCGCGGACTGCCCGGCGTTCTGGCCGACAGGCGTCAGGATGGACGTGACGACGCCTTCCACCGGACTCGTCAGCACACCGTCCTGAAGCTGCTCGCTGATCACTTTAATTTTCGTTTGCCCCTGCTCAAGCTGTGATGCACTGACTTTCAGCCCGTCCGTAGATCCCACCGTCTGAACGCTTTGCTTCGATTGATCCAGAGAAGCTTCCGCACTGTTCAGCGCCGTCTGCTGGCCCGACTGGCTCTGAGCGAGCTGCTGCCTGCTCAGGTCGATCTGGGCGGAAGCCGCTGCCTGCGCGGATGCCAGCTTCACCAGCGTGGAATTCAGCGATTCCTGCGCGACCTGTACGGCCTGCGAGCTTTGCGCCGAAAGAAGCGCGTTCTGCAAGCTGGTCAGCGACTGCTGCGCGCTTTGCGTATCTTTGTACTGCGCCTGCTGCGCTTGCTGCAGCTGGAGCTGCGCGCTTTGCAGCTTGGCAAGCGCCGAAGAAGCATCGCCTCCGCCCGACGCGGCGTTGTTATAAGCTACGACCGCCTGCTGCACGGCAAGCGTGTAGGTGTCGATATTGTTGTTTTGCGTCGTCAATAAGCTGTCCAGCTGCGAATTGAGATTCGTCTGCGCGACCGTGACCGCTGTATTCGCATCGGCCTGGGCTTTGCTGAAGCTCGCCTGGGCTCCGGCTACGTCCTGCTTCGCGCTCTCCACCGTATTTTGCTGCGCGGCTATCGCGTTGTTCAATTGAATTTGAGCCAGAGCTACCGCGTTTTTCTGGTCGCTAACCGTTTTGTCGTAAGCGGCCTGCTGCACGGCAAGCGCTTTTTGCGCCGTTGCCACCGAGTTGGCCTGATCGCTGACGGCCTTATTGTACTGGGCTTGCGTCACCGCGTAATCGGTCTGCGATTGTTCCAGCGACTGGCGCAAAGTGGATGTGTCGATTTCCGCCAAAGCCTGGCCTACCTGGACATGATCCCCGACATTCACCTTCATCGAGGTCACCCGTCCGCTTATTTTGGAAGAAAGGTTCGTCGTAAATGCGGGTGTGACAGAGCCTGTAAATACTTGTCCTCCGCCAATGTCGGAAAGTTGGACCGATTGTGTTTCCACGGTCATCTGGCGGGTACCTGAGCGGTTGTTTGCCCCTGTTTTTGCAGTATCGGCCGCAGTGCTGCAGCCGGCCACAGTGACGGTTATCGCAGTGATGACTGCGATGAAAGAAATACTTTTGAGCGTCCTCATGAAATCGAAACCTCCGTCTACATCTTTTAAATAAAATGGGCAAACACTTTTACTCTCAAAATAGCGCACATTTATGATAGAACTGTGATGCATCTATGAATTAATTGTAAAATCATACGACTGGCCGCTTTACGAGTGAAAAAGGAGGAAGCTTTTTGCCCGATCGGGGGCTGGAGGGGCGACTCATCGTCGTGGAGCGAGGCATTGGAAACTTGCCGGTGGTTCGACGGACCGCAGTCATGTGACGGCAAACCATGCGCGGGGGCTGTGTGCGGTGCAAAACCCGCTGGTGACAGGGTCACCACGCCGACGCGCACGTGATCGACGACCGCCGTCTTGCAGCGCAACACCGCGCGTTGGGGGGGGGCTGTGCGCGATGCGAAAACCCGCTAGAGCTGGTGTCACTATGCCGACGTGCACGTGATCGACGACCGCCGTCTTGCAGCGCAACACCGCGTGTTGGGGGGCTGTGCGCGACAGAAAGCCTCCAAACATTCAGCTTTAAGCACCGTAACTCCCACAATTGTGCGATCCCCCCAGAAACCCACACACCAGAGCGGCAGCATAATCTGCCTAGGTGTCTGGCGGGCGGAGGCTGCTTACCGCTAACACTGCACTGCATTGCATTGCATCCGTCATTTTGCATACACATACCTTCTAATGCGTTCACCCGCCAGGCTCCCAGCTGAGTGAAGAAATCAGATTGTAGATAAAGTAACCGGTTAGAGGAACCATAAGGACGCGGCAGCTTTTCACCAACCCACGCCTCTCCTGCATAGGTTGTGGTGCTGAAGTGGGGGCATAGCATGGCTTGGCAGGGGAAAACCTGCGAAAGTGCAGGCTTTTTCCGTAAAAATGATTCATTTTGGCGAAAAGCCTGCAATTGTGCAGGAATTTTCGGCTAAAATGAGTCAGAGCCTATGTTCGCGGCGGAAAGCCTGCACTTTTGCAGGAATTTTTCGTTGCCAGCGTTTCAATGAGCAAAAAGCTGCACTTTTGCAGGTTTTCTCCGCACAAACAAGCAGATTGAGCAGCAGGCTCTGGCGTGCGAGTATCAGGGCAGCCTGACAATCGCACGTTCTCCCTAAAACAGGCCCGGTTCCGCTGAAAAAGCCTCCCACTTTGTGCACTTTTGTGCACCTTTGTGTGCAGGCTTTCTTTGCACGGCCCGGCAGCCGAACATCATCGTCCGCCAAAACAACCAAAAAAGGACGTTTCTTCATAGAAGAAATGCGTCCTTTTTCCGTCAATAATGAAATTATTTGCCCAAATTGTTTTCCTCGTAAAGCTTGTCCATCGCCTGTATAATCGGCTCCGCCGGATCGCGGTTCAGCAAATACAGCGTCAGCAAATATTGCAGCGGCAGCGCGCAGGTGTTGTTCCCTTCATCCACGGCGACGAACCCGGTTTCAAGAACGGGGCCGTGCTCCGGATGGAGCTCAAGATCGACGTACACTTTTTGGTCGGCAAACTCCTCGCGAACGGCTTTCGCGCAATAAGGCACGATATGCTGATCAAACAAAGCTTTCGCCTCGTCTTCCGTTTGCGGCGGCGCCGGCAGCGGATGGCTTTCCGGACTGCGCAGCAATTCGACAAAAAACGAAGTCAGCCAAAGTACGGCGTTCGGATTGTTCTGGAAATTTCTCATCACTTCATTGAGGAAAAAACCGCAGGTGCACGATTTTCCGTCTTTGCTAAGCGTATATGCCAGCATAGGGCCGTAGGCGGGATTGTTGCCGATCTGGCCTTCCACTTCGTATTCCTGGAAATAATCCGCCAATACTTTTTGGATGTGCTGGAACCAGATCATAATGATCTGCGCCTGCTCCTGTTCCGGATCAAGCTGTTCTTGCTCATTGTCCGTTTGGGTTTCGATATCTTTTTCGGTCATTGCAATTGTAGCCTCCTGCATATTCATAATTGGCACAAATACTTCTTTTACATTGTACCTCAATTATGCGCTTGCAGAAAGCATTCCTTTTTATGCATCCGAACCCTCAGCCAAACGGCTCGTACAAAGTGTTCCGCGCAGGCAGCGTTTCCGATACGATCCGCCCCTTGCTGACCACATACCGGCACACCGGCAGCCTCCGCAAAAGATCCGCCGCGTCATCCGCCGGAAGCAGAACGAAGTCCGCCGGACGGCCTTCCTCGAGCCCGTAGCCGTCCAATTGCAAAGCTTGCGCCGGGCGGTGCGTCACCATGCGCACAAGCTCGGCCAGCTCCTCGCGGCCGGTCATGTGCGCAAGATGGGCCGCCATGTGCGCGGCCTGCAGCATGTTCCCGCTGCCGAGCGGATAAAACGGCGTGCGGATGTCGTCATGCGCGATGCTGACGTTCACGCCGGCCTGCAGCATCTCTTTGATTCGCGCGATGCCGCGCCCTTTGGGGAAGCGGTCGAACCGTCCCTGCATCGTGCTGTTGATCAGCGGGCAGCAGACGACGTTGATCCCGGAGCGCGCCAGCAGGCCGAGCAGCTTTTGAAAATAAGCCTCGCCATAGTAGGCCGAGGCGTTGGCATGGCTTGCCGTCACGCGGCCGCGAAGCCCCGTGCGGAGGGCCATATGTGCGACCGCCTCCAGAAAGGTCGACTGGCCGTCGTCGATTTCGTCGCAGAACACATGGACGAAACGGCCGTACTGCTGCGCGAGGCGAAAGCAGATGTCCAGCGAAGCCAGCCCTTCCTCGCGCGTAGGCTCCAGGTGCGGGATCCCCCCCGCTCCGTCGGCGCCGAGCGCAAGCGCCTCCTCCAGGCGGCGCTCATTGTCCGGGCAGGCGCGAAGGCCGTCCTGCGGGAAGGCGATTACCTGCAGATTCACCCAAGGCTTCACGCGGTCCCGCAGTTCCAGCAGCACACGCAGCGCGACGAGCCCCGGGTCCGATATGTCGGCTTGCGTCCGCACATGGAGAATGCCGTGAGCCATCTGCAGGCGAAGCACCTCCTCCGCCCGCCGCAGCACATCCTCGCGGGTCAGCGATTGCTTGCGCTTCTGCCAGAGGCCGATGCCTTCGAACAGCGTGCCGCTCTCGTTCCAGGCCGGCTCTCCCGCAGTCAGCACCGTGTCCAGGTGAATGTGCGACTCTACAAAAGGAGGAAGCGCCAAAAGCCCGCTCCCGTCAATTTCACGCCGGCCGCTTTGCAGCGGAATCGCGCCGATGGCTGCGAGTTTCCCGCCGCTCACGCCCAGATCGACCGATCGCACGTCTGCCGGTCCGGTCAGCCGGACATTTCGAAATACAAGATCATACACCTTCGATCATCCTCTCCCGCTGTTGTCCCGTCAACCTTCGCGGCTCATTTCCGATTCGTGCCAGGAGCTGAGCATCCATTTGGAGAAGGCGTTCACCAATAGGAAAAACAAGATGCCGAGCAGCGAGGCGGACAGCCCGCAGGCGAACAAATACGGCGTTTTCAGGCGGGCCGCCGCGTAAGTGATCGCATAGCCGAGACCGCCCTTGCCGCCTCCGATCCCGGCGATGTATTCACCTACGATCGCGCCGATAACGGACAGCGTGCAGGAAATTTTCAAGCCGGCGACCACATAAGGCAGCGCTGCCGGGATGCGGAGCCTCCACATCGTTTGAAAAGCGTTCGCATTGTACAGGTAGAACAGGTTGCTCATATTGTGGTCCGTAGAGTTCAACCCGATCAGCGTATTCGACAGCATCGGGAAAAATCCGATCAAAAACGCGATAATGACAATCGAATTCATCCCGGCGTCGAACCAGATCACGATCAGCGGAGCGATCGCCACAATAGGAATGGTTTGTAAAATAATCGCATAAGGATACACGCTCTTTTCGATCAGCTTGTTGCTCGCCAACAAAATCGCGCCGGAGACGCCCAGAACGATGCTCAGCAAAAATCCGAGCACGGCCTCGACCGTCGTCGTCGAAACGGAAACCCAAAGCTCGCTCTTGTTCTCAACGGCCGCTTTGACGATATCCGACGGCTTCGGCACCAGGTAAGCCGGAACGTTAAACCACAAGCATATAAGCTCCCATCCGCCGATAAACACGATGAAAGCGACCAGGGGCGGCAGCAGACGCTTCATGATGGCGGAAAAAGGGTGCCCCAGCGCCATCCCGTCCTCCAGCCTATATGTCCAAGCCGCCCGCTCCCGCGACGGATAAATTTCGTCCGGCAAAATCTGCGAATACACATGATCCACGGCCATAACCATTCTCCTTTCATTTATGATTCGTAAACGATTTTGCCCGGATTCAACAGCCCCTGCGGATCGTTAAGCCGTTTTCTGCGCCCCATGCTTCCGACTTCGCCGCGCCCGCCCTGATCCAGCACCCACGTATGGGGATCGAAAATTTTCACGTCGACCGATTCGAAAAAGCGGATGATCTCGTACAGCCGTTCCTCGCTTTCAAAGCGGACGATCGGCAGACAAGACGGTGTAAGAGCGCCGCCGCTGCGAATCCATTCGAAGTGCAGCAGCACTTCATCGCCGAAATGCGCTTTGATCTCGCGAATTTGTTCGATATAGCGAGTCGGCGAAAATCCGGCCTGCAAATAAGTGAGCGCCGGGTCCGTTTTGATCGCCCAAAGCGTCGTGTGATTCCATGTAAAATCCGATACCCCGATTCCTTTGCGGTATTTATCGGATTCAATGACATGCCCGATGGCCCCTCCGAAGCTGTGCGCCAGCGTCTCGGCTTGGGTCAGCATGCCTTCGGCAATTTCCAGCATGACCGCCGCCGCGCCGGGCTCGATCACTTTGGCAAAAGGGACGAAATAGGACGGAATCGGCCACTCCATCGGGCTGATCAGCCGCTTGCGGATCGATTCGTCCAGCGCCAAAGCTTCTCCGAACTTTACCGATTGCTCGAACGAAGCGAATTGCGCGATCGCCTGCACCCATTCGGTGCGGGGAGCGAGCGGAATCGTCACCTCGGTCATAATTCCGGTCGTGCCATAGCTGTGAATGTAATCGTAAAGTTCCGCGCCTTGGATCGTTAACCGCCGCGGCGTTTCTTCCATCGTATAAATGACCGCTTCCAGCACGTTGCCGTCCCACAGGTTTCCGTACGTGATCGAGCCGATGCCTCCTGAACCGCCGCTGACAAAACCGCCGACCGTCGCCTTCACGAAGGTGCTCGGATAAATGCGGATTTCCTGTCCGCGTTCGCGGGCGGCCTTGTCAACCGCGCCGAGCCGGACTCCGCATTGTACGCGGGCAAAGCCGTCGCCGATTTCAACAATTTGATCCATGCGGCTGACATCGAGCACAATCCCTTTTTTCAGCGGGACGGCCTGGCCGTAATTGCCTGTGCCGGCCCCCCGGACCGTTACGGGAATTTGATGGCGGTAGCCGAATGCGAGAGCGGCGGCAACCTCCTCTTCGCTGCGCGGGAGCACGACCGCCTCGGCGGCCTCGATTCCTTTTAACCTGCTGTCCAGCACCGGCGAGTACCAGTAGTAGTCCTTGGAAAGCTTGGTCCGGGTATCCGCATCCAGCGCAACGATGTCTTCGCCAAGCCTGGCGATCATTTCCTGATTCCACTTGAGTTCCGTCGCCATAATTCTCCTCACTCCCTCCGATTTAATGATGCAGGGCGCCTGACACCTCGCGGACAAGGTCGCCGAAATGTGCCGCCGTGCGGTAGCTTTCATCCCGCGGAAACGGCACCGGAATATCGATTTGCGCGGCGATTTTGCCGGGACGGGGCGTCATGACGATGACGCTGGTGGACAAAAACACCGATTCAAACACGTTATGCGTCACGAAAAGAACCGTCATCGACTTGTTTTGCTGCCAAATGTTGAGCAGCTCGGCCTGCAGCGTTTGCCGCGTAATTTCGTCCAAAGCGCCGAACGGCTCATCCATCAGCAGTAGCTTCGGCCTGGACACGAGCGCCCTGGCAATCGAAACGCGCATCTTCATGCCGCCGGACAATTGTCTGGGCAGCACTTTCATATAATCTTTCAGACCGACGAGCTCAAGCACGCGCTGAGCTTCTTCCTTTTGCGTCTTTTTATCGATGCCGCGCAGTTCCAGCGGCAGTCTCACGTTAGCCTCGACCGTTGACCAGGGCAGCAGCGTATGATCCTGAAACACAAAGGCGATGTCGCTATGCTTGCGGGCTTCCTTCGGGCTCATGCCGAACACCTGGAGGCTGCCGCTTGTCGGAGCGCCGAGACCGGTGATCATTTTGAAAATCGTCGATTTTCCGCAGCCCGAAGGCCCGACAAAACAAAGAAATTCGCCTTCCCGTATCGTCAGGTTGACATCCTGCAAAGCGATGGTGCCGTTCGGGTATATTTTGGATAAATTTTTCATATAAACAAAACTTTGATCGGACAGGCCGTCCGGATTGGATACTCCCGCCGGTGCAGATTCAAGACGCATTCGGATTCATCTCCCGTCATTTATCGGAATTTTCAAAGAACTCATCTCAAAGTTCGATATGTCCAGTAGCGCTTCCGCGATTAGCGCGCCGTATTTCCGCACCATCGCTTCCCCTTTCTCAACCGTAGCCAGGGCCGCATCGCCGGAAACGCCCGTATGGGACAAATCGTCCATCACCCAGGCAAAAGCCCGGCTCCGCAGCTGCAAATAGCGCGAATCGGGGTAATTCGGAAATTCGGTCGGCGCAAGCTCCATATGCACCCAATGCGGTCTGGCGGACAGGACGACCGATGTCTCCATGTCTCCGGCATGAATGCCGTACTGCTTTTCCTGCGGCGTTATCCATTCGTCCGCCCCGCCCAATCCGCCCGGGTCCAGCCGGAATACGGCGAGCCCGGTTTCGATGCGAATTTCTCTGGCCATCATATTTAAAAGGTCCGTGTTGCCGCCGTGCGAATTCACGATCACCAGCTTCCGGAACCCGCTTGTGCGGATGCTTTTGGCGATGTCCATTACGACGGCCATCAACGTAGTCGCCGACAGCGAGATCGTTCCCGCATGGCCGAGATGCTCCGTGCTTTTGCCATATGGAATGGCGGGCAGCAGCCATATATTTGCGTCATCCGGCAGCTGGTCGAAAGCTGCGGTCAGGAACGTTTCCGCTATGAGCGTATCCGTAAACACCGGCATGTGCGGGCCATGCTGCTCGACGGCACCGACAGGCAGCACGAGCAAAGTCGTGTCCTTCGGCAATTGAGCCGCTTCAAGCTTGCTTAAACGAGGGAAGAAGCACCGATCCCAGGCTTTTCCTGCGTATCGTCCATTCATTTCATCAAGCACCTCCTTGAGCTTCCATGCACTTCCATTCGTTTCTATGCATCCATGTAACCCCATTTACTTCCATCTACTTCTATACACTTCTATGAACCCCATGAGCTTCCACTTGCTACTATTCGCTTCTATGCCACCACGGAATCCCCTTTACTTCCGTCCTCTGCTATGCGCCTCCATCCGCTTCCACGTGACGTGCCTCCTAACGCCTCCAAAAATCCCAAATAACAACAAGTTGTCGAAAAAATCCGGAGGTCCTGCAGGCGATTGGCTGATTACCCGAGAAAGTCGCGACACATAGTTAGGGAAGGCTTTGACTTGGGGCGCAGCCGTTCGTGAAGCGGCTGGGCAGCCAGCAAAACCTGCAAATGTACAGGCTTTTTCCGTCAAAGCAGCCCATATTAGCAAAAAGCCTGCAAATGTACAGGAATTTCCGATGAAAACGGGCCTGAACCCGCAAGTTTGATGAAAAACCTGCACTTCTGCAGGAATTTTTGCTGCCAGCGTTTCAACGAGCAAAAAAGATGCACTTTTGCAGGTTTTCCCTGGGTTCCCCAGGCTTCTCAGAGCTTCTCCGGCTTTTTTTCAGACTTTCTCAGACTTTCTCAGACTTTCTCAGACTTTCTCAGACTTTCTCAGACTTTCTCAGACTTTCTCAGACTTTCTCAGACTTTCTCAGACTTTCTCAGACTTTCTCAGACTTTCTCAGACTTTCTCAGACTTTCTCAGACTTTCTCAGACTTTCTCAGACTTTCTCAGACTTTCTCAGACTTTCTCAGACTTTCTCAGACTTTCTCAGACTTTCTCAGACTTTCTCAGACTTTCTCAGACTTTCTCAGACTTTCTCAGACTTTCTCAGACTTTCTCAGACTTTCTCAGACTTTCTCAGACTTTCTCAGACTTTCTCAGACTTTCTCAGACTTTCTCAGACTTTCTCAGACTTTCTCAGACTTTCTCAGACTTTCTCAGACTTTCTCAGACTTTCTCAGACTTTCTCAGACTTTCTCAGACTTTCTCAGACTTTCTCAGACTTTCTCAGACTTTCTCAGACTTTCTCAGACTTTCTCAGACTTTCTCAGACTTTCTCAGACTTTCTCAGACTTTCTCAGACTTTCTCAGACTTTCTCAGACTTTCTCAGACTTTCTCAGACTTTCTCAGACTTTCTCAGACTTTCTCAGACTTTCTCAGACTTTCTCAGACTTTCTCAGACTTTCTCAGACTTTCTCAGACTTTCTCAGACTTTCTCAGACTTTCTCAGACTTTCTCAGACTTTCTCAGACTTTCTCAGACTTTCTCAGACTTTCTCAGACTTTCTCAGACTTTCTCAGACTTTCTCAGACTTTCTCAGACTTTCTCAGACTTTCTCAGACTTTCTCAGACTTTCTCAGCCTTCTCAGGCTTTCCCGAACTTTCCCAGGTTTCTCGGCTTTTTCGGCCTTCCCAGGCCTTCTCAGGTTTCTCAGGCTTTCTCAGCGCTTCAAGTAAATGCGCTCGCTATTGCCTAGCGTGCGAGTTTCTGGGCAGCCTGCTAACAAGCTGCATTCCGTTAAAATCGCCCGGCGTCCGCACGTTTTAATGCGGATGCCACCTTGGCGACCCGCTCGCCGAGCCGGGCGGCCATCACAAGCTCGCGCGGGTCCGGCGACAGCGAGCTGTCCGGTCCCGCCAGCGTCGAGGCGCCGTACGGCGAGCAGCCGATCGCGTCCGCCGTCAAATATTCCGGATTTGCCGTATACGGCAATCCTACAAAAATCATCCCGAAGTGGAACAAAGGAACCATCGAGGTCAAAATGGTCGCTTCATGCCCCGTATGAATGGAAGCTGTGCTGTTAAAAATGCCCGTCGGCTTGCCCTCCAGCGATCCGTCGGCGCAAAGCTCCCCGGCAAGCTCAAGGAACAGCTTCACCTGCGACGGCATCGTCCCGTAGTACGTCGGGAAGCCCCATAAAATCCCGTCCGCCCAGCGCAAATCCCCGTTCGTCGCGACAGGAATCCCGCTTTGCCGCTCAAGGGCGGCGGTATATTTGTCATAGCGGTCCTGAAGGCGAAATTTCCCGGCAACCGCGGATTCGGGCGCAGCCGGTTCATCCTGCTTGCGATCGTCCCGGATCACCCGGTTTTCGGCGGAAGCCATCTCCGGAATCCGCACGATGCGCACTTCATTCGCGCCCGACCGGGCGGCGCCTTCCCCGGCGGCCTGCGCCATTTCGTAAACGTGCCCGAAGGCGCTGTAATACACGATCAGTATGTTAGCCATCGCATCGCCCGAGCCTCCCTCCGCTCATACCAGCTCGCGCCCCCGAAAAGAGACCGCTTCGGCGGCGGCTTCCCAATAGCCGGCCAGCTGCGGATCGTGCCACCCTGCTTTGGCTGCGGGCACTCGCACCCATTGCCCTTGGCTGTACACCCATCTTCGTTCGGGCAGCAGGGTGAACAACTCCTCCGGAGATTCGCCGTCCGCAATAACGAAATTCGCCCTGCGGCCGGCTTTGAGGCCGTAATCCGCAAGTCCGAGCACAGCCGCCGGAACGTCGGTAATCATCCTTAGCAATGTGCGAAGATCGGCCGGACGGCCCATGTGGGCAGCGTAGGAGCCGACAAGCGCAATTTGCACCAGATCGCCGCGTCCGAAAGGATGGAACGGATCATGAATGTTGTCGGAAGCTACCGCAATCGGGATGCCCGCTTCCCATATTTGCCGCAATCGGGTTACGCCCCTCCGAACCGGGAACCGGTCCCGCCGTCCTTGCAAATACAAATTCACAGCCGGCAAAGACACTGCTTTCAAACCGCTGTCCGCCATTTGCGCGATCAATCGGGCCGCGTCCTCTTCCGTCATGGAAGCCAGCGCGCATAAATGATCGACGGTTACGCGCCCCGCAAATCCGTATTCTTTCGTCCGCTGCGCAATGTGCCCGACCGTGCGGACCGCCGGATCGTCCGTCTCGTCCGCATGCAGATCGATCGGGAGATCGTGTTTTTCCGCGAGCCTGAAAACCCGGTCAATGTCCGCTTGCGGCGTCTGAGACAGATGAGGCGCTCCGCCGATTCCGTCTACGCCCATGCGGATCGCTTCTTCCACAGCCTCGTCGTCCGCAGCGCCCATGTAGTAAGGGCACATCGGAAACAGCTGCAGGCTAATGTAGGGAGCCAGCATCCGCTTCGCTTCCAGCGCCGCCTCTACGGTGCGCAGCGCAACTTCCCGCGAATGCTTCAGATTAAAATCGAGATGCGTACGGATATGCGTCGTACCGAAAGACAAAGCCTGCATCGCCGAGCGGACGATTCTCGACTTGATTTCATCCTTCGTAAAATAAGGGGCGGCCGCTGAGTAATTGCCGACCGCTTCTTCCAGCGTGCCGCTGATGTTGCCGACGGCCGTCAAAGAGAACGATTTATCGAGATGCATATGGGAGTCGACGAGTCCCGGAAGCAGCATTTTTCCTTCGGCATCCAAAATCGCGACAGCCGCAGCAGGCGCCGTCTGCGGATGCCATTTTTCAAGCGGTATCGAGTCGGGCCGCTGCACACGGGCCTGCTGCGCCTGAATCTGCGTCCACACACCGTCGCGAACCGACAGCTGATACAAACAACTTTCATCCACCGTCGGCAAGCGAACGTTCCACAAATCCACATTCATCCACGAAGCCAATACCTCCACCTCCCGTTTGCTCGCCCGTTACTTTTTAGGCAAAAATTGCGTCGTGAACACTTTATCCGTATCTTCCGCCGTTTTAAGCACGCCTGCGTCGACAAGCTGCTTTTGCGCTTCGGCCCAGCGCTCCTTGGTCATGATGCCGACGCCTTTCGTCGCAGCGTCTCCGGTGAAAGCAAAATCTTTTTGCTTTTCGGCGCTGTATTTCATCATGTCCAGGCCCATGTCCGGATTTTTTTCTTTAATGGCCGGGTTGATTTCATCGGAATGATCTTTGTAGTACTCCCAGCCCTTGACAGTCGCTTCAACGAACGCCTTCACTTGATCCGGATGCTCTTTTATCATTTTTTCCGTCGTAAAATACGTATTGGCATAAATGCCGTAGCCGGAATCCGCAATCAGCTTCGTTTCGAAATCGACCTTTTGCTGATCCAGAGTGAACGGCTCCGATGTGATGTAGCCTTGCGTCACCGCATTTTTATCGTTAATAAAGTTGACCAGTTGGCCGGTATATTTCATCTCCTGCGCCTGATCCAATTTGTATTTTTGCTTAATGTACTGCCAGTAGCTTGCCGATGAGGCGACGTACACCTTATGGCCGTTCAAATCGCCAAAATCTTTAATGCCCGAGCCTTTGTGATAAATAAGGACTTGCGGGCTTTTTTGAAACGCCGTGGCGATCGCGACGATCGGAATTCCTTCCTGTCTGGCCACGAGAATGTCGTCGCCGTTGGACAGCCCGAATTGCGCTTTGCCGGAAGCGACGATTTGCGTGGACGATACTTGCGGACCTCCGGGGGTCAGGGTCATGTCGAGCCCGGCATCCTTGTAAAAGCCTTTTGCGAGCGCGGCAAAGTTGCCTCCGTGTTCCGGTTCTGCGAACCAGTTCAGGACGAGCGTCGCGGGAACAAGCTCTTTGGCGGCTGCCGGCGTCGGGGCGGAAGCGGAAGCTGCTGGCGTACCGGCCGCCGGTGTCGGTGAAGCTGCTGGCGCTGTCGATGACGTATTCCCGCAAGCGGCTAATACGCTCGTCGCGGAAAGGAGACAAAACGAGACAACTGCAAGGCGTTTGGACGAAATTTTGTCAGCACGGTTTAATACTTTCATACTCAACTTCCCCTCCGATATGTTAGGCTCTGTTTAAATTCATTTAAAATATATGATCGATGTCATATACAAGTCAATAAACCTCACATTTATTTGGTTGATTTCACAATGTTTTTGATTGAATTTTGTGAATACTCCATCAAAAGAAAAGACGCCTGCCTTCACTGTCTTGACTGAGTGCAGCATTAAGCCAATGGGAACGATAGTAAGGCCATCCTTTGTGGGACGGCCTCTCTATAAAGCGAATCGAAAGAGGCACCCGATCGGGTGCCCCTTTCAAACGATTATGCACTTGAACAAAGCCCTAATCTAAAGATTCTACCCACGTATCGACCGAAACCACCTCGGCCTGATGAGGGAACACCTTCTCGATGAGAACAAGGTGAACCTCAGGATCCGCATTGATACAGGCGTCGGACAGCACCTTAAGGGCATACCCCTAGTCCCACCTAAAAGTAAAGCTAGCGACTATGAACGCGACGACGACCCATGCACCGAGCAGAAGCACATTTCCCCACAGGCCGCCGATTCCGGTGCCGACGTTCATAACTTCACGAAGCGAGTCCGACAGGTGTGTAATCGGCAGCGCCTTGACGAACGGCTGAAGGAACGAAGGCATGTTCTTCACTGGGAAAAATACGTTCCCAAGGAACATAAGCGGGAACGAAATGAACCCAGCGATCGGCCCGGCGCTCTCCGGCGTTTTTGCCAGACCGGCGATGATGAAGCCAATCGACATGAAGACGAGCGTCCCCAGAATGACGAACAGCAGCAGAAGCGGCCAAGACCCCATAACCTTGACTCCAAACACAAGCCGGGCGATCAGCAGCACGATTACCGCCTGCGTTCCGTTGAGCAGCAAGCGGGCCGTAATTTGCGCGGCAATGAACGTGCGCGCCTTGAGCGTCGTGCTTTGCATGCGGCGGAGGACGCCGCGCTCGCGCCAGGAGGAGATTTGTCCGGCTACGCCGTTCAGGTTGCTGGACATAATCATCATGGCGACGATACCCGGCACGAGGAAATCGATGTACCGCAGGCCAAGCGATTGAAGCGGCTGGGCGTCGACCGTAACGGCTGGAACATAACTAACGATCGACTTGCTGATGCCGTCGACGACCCCGTTCACGAAGGCGAGTCCGAGCTGGGAGACGGCCATATTTTTTTCGTCGTAATAGACCTTAAGCTTAGCCGGGTTTCCACCGCCCGCCTGCAGCTGGCCGGCATATCCTTTAGGAACAATGACAACCAACTGCTCGTCGCCCCGTTTCAGCGCATCCAGCGCTTCTTGCTCCGATGACGCCGCATCGAGATTCAACGTCTTCTGAGCGCGAAACGCTTCGACAACCTTCTTCGAAGCCAGGCTGTTGTCTTGATCGATGACGACGCCGTTCAGATTGCCGGAATTTCCATTTCCGAGAAAGGAGCCGAGAGCAACCATCAGGAGGATAGGAAATAAAAGGGAAAAGAACAGCACCTGCCGGTTTCTCGAAAAAAGGCGAAGCTGCGCCTGCGTTAGCTTCAAATAGGCTTTCATTGTTCCCTCAAGCCCCTTCCCGTCATATGGATGAACACATCTTCAAGCGTGGCGGTGCGGGTGCTCAGCTCTGTCAGCCTTAGCCCCTCGGCGTCGGCTTGTTGGATCAGGTCGATAAGCGACGCTTGAAGCTTGTCGGTGTAAAGGACGAACATGTTTTTACGCTCCTCCATACTGGAGATATGCTCCACAGAGGAAAGAAACGATTTCAACCGGGCCTGCTCGTCCGGGCTTCGCTCATCCCAATCCGGGACGCGGAATTCGATAGCGTTCTCGGAGGACAGGCTGCGAATGAGATTTTGCGGCGTATCGAGGGCGATAATTTGTCCGCGGTCCATGAGACAGATACGATCACAAAGGATATACGCTTCATCCATGTAATGCGTAGACAAGATAATCGTTTTTCCTTCCTTTTTTAGCCGCAGAATGATATCCCACAGAGTCCTTCGCGCTTGGGGATCGAGGCCGGTCGTTGGCTCGTCCAGAAACAGCACGAGCGGATCGTTCACGATGGCGAGCGCGATGGCGAGACGCTGCTTTTGGCCGCCGGACAAACCTTTGACCCGTGCGTTCAGTTTATCCCGGAGAATCATGCTGTCAAGGAGAGGCTCGACGGGAACCGAGCTTTCGTAAAAGCTTGCGTACATCTCGGTAATTTCTTTCACCGTCAGCAGATCGAACAGTGAAGTCGATTGAAGCTGTACGCCGATCACCGCTTTCACTTTATTGAGCTGCTTAATCGTGTCGAATCCGGCCACCTTGGCGGAGCCTCCGTCGGGCCTGCGCAAGCCCTCGATCATTTCCATCGTTGTCGTTTTGCCCGCTCCGTTCGGTCCGAGCAGGCCAAATACTTCGCCCTGCCTCACCTCGAAGCTGACACCGTTCACAGCCGTAAAATCGCCGTACCGCTTTACTAACCCCTCAACCGTGATGATGGGCTTCGCGGTAGCTGGAGGTACCGACTCGTACTCTATACGGGTTTCCATTGTGGGTCCCTGCCTTTTTGAATTTAGTTACTATCTCCAGCATATCAATACCTTCCCGCCACAGCAAGTGAAGGGCGACGTTGGCCGGCATTTTGCCACGCCGGCGCGGTCGTCATAGCTTGGTGGATTAAGCTACTTGAATCAAAATCAGTTGTAAATTAAGATCAAATTATGAGTATGTTAATTCCGTGTCACATTTGCCCGGGAGTCGGCAAGCCAAGCACGCGGAGCGCTTCCTCAAGCGCCTCCATATATGTTTTTGTGATCCACAGGCGGTGGGAAACAACTTCCTCCGGGCCTTTCAGTATCGGGCACGAGCTGTAAAAATGGCTGAACAGCGAAGCCAGCTCAAAGGCATAGGCGCAAATTACATTCGGAGCCAACTGCTGTATCGCCGTGTCCAGCGTCTCCGGCCAGTAGGCGATATGCCGCAGCAAACTGAGCTCCTGCGGCCGCAGCAGCGTCGCGTCCGCAAGGAAAGAAGCTTGCTGCAGCCGCTCTTCTCCGGCTTTTTCCATGATGCGGCTGGCTCGCGCGCAGGCGTACAGCAAATAAACGCCGGAGTTGCCCGTCACCTCGGTGGCCTGCTGCAAATCGAATACGACCTCGGTTGACAGGTTGTATTTGAGCAGGTGGTAGCGGATCGCCGCCGCAGCGATTTCCCGGCTCGATATGCCCTCGTTCCGGGAACGCTTGGCACCGATGGCCGCTTCCATGCGACGGAGCAAATCGGCCACTTTGATGCCGATGCCCTGGCGGCCGGACATCGCGTAAGAGCTTTTGCCGTCGGAAACGTCAATCCCCAGACCGGCAGCGGTATCGGGGCTCAGCGAAACGACGCCGTAGCTCACATGCCGCAGCCTGGCGGCCTGCTCCGCGCAGCCGAGCGATTCAAGCGCCAGCTTTACCATCGCTTGAGGATATTCCTGCCGGTGATCGATCACATTGATCACGATGTCGGCTTGGCCGACCGGCCTGCCGCAGCCTTCCGGCGCGGTCGACCAGATGCCGTCGGCAAACGGCTTGTAGACGAAATCTTTGGGCAGCAGCCCGAATTTCCACAAATGGTAGGCGATATCTTTGGCCGTGTACGTTAAAATACCATTTCCCCGAACCAGCACTTTATCGGCTTGAAAATCGGATGCATGCGCCTCGTCCTCCGCTTCCTCCCTATGCTTCAGCACCCAGCAGCCGGCGAGCTTGCCTTCGGTCACTTTGCCGAACGCAGCCGTGCGCTGCAGCATTTCGAACGCCGCCTGCCATAAACCCTCCCGCACGATGCTGCTTTCCCAGACGAGTACGTCGTATTCAATCCCGAACTGCTTCATCTCCTCAAGCTGCTCGCGGACGATGCGCTCCGCCACCAGCGAGCCGATCCACGCCAGATTGGAGTTCCCCGCTTCCAGCGCATGAAGCACCGTCGAGCGCTTTTCCAGCAAGGCGGGGTTCGCCTTGTACTCCTTATTCACCCAGGCATACGTTCTCCCAGCAAAAGTCGCCGAAACGGCTGAACGCCCGCTGCGATTGTTCCGGCTGTACGGATTGTCCGGGTTGTTCCAACTGCACTGACTGTTCCGTTTGCTCCGGTTGTTCCGGCTCCGCATGCAGTATACCCACCACCGTATCCGCCAATTGGTTGCCGAGATCGTCGATATAATTGTGAACCTCCACCTCACAGCCGGTACGCGCGAGCATGCGGGCCAGCGTGTCCCCTATGCAGGAATTTCGCAAATGGCCGATATGGGCCGATTTGTTCGGATTAATCGAAGTGTGCTCGACCAGCACTTTCGTCCGCTTCTGCGGCGCAGCGGGGGCCGTGCGCCAATCTTTTGCCGCCCATGCCTGCCAGTCGACATAAAAATTAAGAAAACCCGGCGGCGCAGCGGCGATTTTCCGGAACAACCCTTCCATGCCGCCCGCCTCCTCCAGCAGCTCCTGCAAGTTTGCGGCAATGAGCATCGGCGGTTGCTTGAGAACTTTGGCCAGCTGCATGGCGATGTTCGAGCTATAGTCCCCGTGATCCGGATGCGGCGGATGCTCGATGACCACTTTAAGCGCATCGGGCCAAATCGTCCCCGAACGTTCCAGCAGCGCGTTTGCCTGCTTTTTAATCTCTTCGGACAACAAAATATGAATCATGCCAATTCCTCCTTCGGTTTGCGCAAAATCAAAAAGCCCCCGTCTCTTAAACAAGAGACGAGAGCTCAACAGTTCCCGCGGTACCACTCTAAGTGTTCATTTTCGCATATGCAAAATAAACCTCTCGATCGATAACGGCAAAAGCCGGATCTCCCTACTGTCGGCTTATCCGCTTCAGAAGACCATTTCCCGGGACCGTTTCATTCAAGGCGCCCGTACCGGTTCCCACCATAGCCGGCTCGCTGAGACTGGACGTCAAAAACTACTTCCCCGTTCATCAATACTCACATATGTAATTGGCTGAATATTTAAAATCATTTATACAGGAACGCCGCCTGGTTGTCAAGCGGGCTCTCACCGAGCTGCCGAGCTGCCGTGCTGCCGCCCTGCCGCTTGCCGGTTCCCGGCCTCAGCCTGCAAATAACCGAATGATCATAATGCCGCCAAAAGCCATGGACATTCCCGACAGCTCCAAAGGGCTGAACCTGTCCTTAACGACAAAGCGCGTATAAAGCAAAACAAGCAGAACGTTAAGCGCTACGACCGCGGATACAAGGCCCGCCTTGCCTACGTCGAAAGCTCGCAAAATAAGGATCATGCCGACCACATTCGTAATGCCGACGGCCATCCCTATCCCGAACGTCCGCCACTCTCCCCATTTGGCAGGGGCTGCTTCAGTACGGACCGAGTGTATCCGGTCCTTCAGCCACCAGCCGCCGAAGCAGACGGTTCCCATCGCAAACATGCAAAAAAGCGTCGGAAACATCGGCGCCGCCTGAAGCGTGGACCATTTGCCTGATAAATCGTTGCAGGCGAACAACAATAGCGAGAGCAATCCCCACTGGGCTCCTTGGAGATTGTTTATGGAAATGTCGTTCGAGTAGCGGACGAGCAGCACTCCCGCGACGATGACGACGAAGGCGATAACCTGCATGCCGCTCAGCTTCTCCCCCCACAGTCCGTAAGCGGCCACAACGACGATGACGGAAGGCAGCGCCGTCAAAATCGCCACAAGCGACGCCTTGCCAACGGCGAAGCCTTTGAACATGCTGGCGTTGGCGCCGAAGGAGAACAGCCCCATTTGCAGGCCGATCAAGGAGGACGCCGTCCAGCTTTGCTTGTATATGATGCTGCACGCAAGACTAAGCAGCGCGCCCATAAAAAAAGCACCGCTCAGCAAAGCATTGCGGTTCAACGACTGCTGGCTTGTCCAGTGATACAAAATGCCGCGCAAACCGAAACTGATCGCAGCGAATACCGAGAAAATAAGCCACATGAAGATGCGTACTCCTTTCATTTCCGTTTCCGGTGGAAAGTTTACCACATCTTAAGGCTTCCTACAACGAAATTTATGCAGCATCAAGAGCATCGCGGAGGCCGCATGATGCGAAAATGGTTTCATGGATTCGGACAACCGTGCAATCGCATTGCTTTCGGATTGCATATTCATAGTATTGTAAGTTAATAGTTTAGAGGAGCTGATGGAATGGTTCGCATCGTTGATTACCAAGCGACACAGCCGCTTAATAAATTCAATTTGGCCAAGTCTTTTACGATACCGTTCTCGCCCAAAAGAGTCCAGCTTGCAAAACTCCGGCTGCATCTTTCCCGCAAAGCGTCACGGGTCGAGCTGATTGCGAGCGTCGGCGTGCGCGGTATCACAGGTATCGCCCAGATTAAATTCAGAATTTTCCGGGATGGAAAAGAAATTTTCAACACGATACAAGGTATTGAGTCTACAGGATCCGAGCAAAATTACATCGTTACGTTCCAAGCGATTGATTTCGACGTAAAATCCGGCTCTCATCAATATACGTTAACAGCCGAAAATTTGACGAAAGGAACAAGAGCCGATGTCGTTGGGCCGATCTCGTTCAGCGCGTTAGCTATAAAAAAACCCTAATAATCCGCTTGAAAAAACGCCTCCAAACCGCTATACAAGCGGAATGGGGCGTTTTTTTGCAACAATTCGTACCGGAGAGGACTTTCGGTCCTCACAAGCTTTGCCCGCCGCCCAATTTGCGGCAGCGCTATGACGGAGGCCAATTTGCGGCTGCTCTGCAATGATTCCAACCTGCGACAGCGATGTGACTGTCTCTTTCGCACCTCGCGCAGCTCCCTACGCGCGGTGTTTCGCTGCATGACGGCGGTCCGTCGCCGCTGCTGCTGACATGCAACCAATGCAGCAAAGACGGCGCTGACGTTCAATGAACGGTTAGGCAAGCCAACAAACCTGCGAAAGTGCAGGCTGCCGGAAACCCGCTGGCCGGAGCCGGCCGCACCATCTGCCTGGTTGCGCGAAGAAAACCTGCAAAAATACAGTTTTTGCTCGGTTGAAACGCCGGCCACGGCAAATTCCTGCAATTGTGCAGGCTTTTCGCCGCGAACATGGGCTCTGATTCAATTTCGCCGAAAATTCCTGCACAATCGCAGGCTTTTCGCCAAAATGAACCCTTTTCAGGAAAAAAAACTGCACTTTCGCAGTTTTTTCCTCTGCCAAGTCGCCTTGGCCCCCCTCCCACACTTCGGCTCCGCAATTCGTGTATGAGAGATGAGAGATGTCGGTTGGGGTAGACGGCTCCACAACTCGTGTATGAGAGGTGTCGGTTGGGGTAGACGGCTCCGCAACTCGTGTATGAGGCCTCGGTTGGGGTAGAACGCCTGTGCCCCTCTGGTTCCACACTCCTTCACTTTATCAACAAGCTGATTTTTGCAGGTTTCTATGCGCTGCTTCTGGCGGGCGAGTTTTTTCAATAGTCCGTGCTTCGCAGTTTTACGAACTGTCAAGCGGGGCCGCCCCTTCGGCAACTAAACTGCGCAGTGGGGCGGCCCCATCCATCCGTCTACTCCAAAATTTTCCTTGCTACGGCAGCAAGGTCGACGATATCGACTTTGCCGTCGTTGTTGATGTCGGCTTTTTGGTACTGGCTCCAGTCCGGATCGGCGGACGTTTTGCCGTATGCCGCCGCCACGATGCCGAGATCGCCGATGGAATACTTGCCGTCGCCGTTCGCATCGCCTGGGGCCGCCGTGTGCACGGAGGCAGCGAACGCTTGCAGTGCCGCCGCCAGATCGCTCACGGCCTGCTCGACTTCCGCTTGCGTCGCGGAAGCATTGTCGGCTGCGGCTTTCGCTTTGTCGATCGCCGACTGCAGAGCCGCCTTCGCGCCAACCGGATATTGTCCGGCGCTGCCTCCCTCAACCGCCGCATCGTGCTTGGCCTGAGCGTCCAGGATCGCTGCGCGAAGCGCGGTTTTATCCGCCTCCGGCTGCACGCGGATGCGGAAGGAGGCGCCTTCCACCTGCTTCTCCGCTCCTGCGCCGTCGGCTACGGTGGAGCCGGCGACCGACACGGCGGCTTCCGCAGCGGAGGCAAGCGGCTTCGCTTTCCAGCTCAGCTTGAGCCATTCGCCGTCGGCGTGAATGGCGCTGCCCTCGCCGAGCGCAGCCGCAACGATCCGGATTTGCCCCGGCGTCTGCGCGGGGTCCGAAACGGCCAACACCCGGAAGCCTTCTCTGACGGACTCGGCGGATACGAATTCAAGCTGGTCCGGGTTGTAGGACAGCGTCAAATCCTGCGCGTACACGCTTTTCGTCACATTGCTCAATCCGTACGCCAGATCGAACGGCAGCCCGGCAGCGGCCGAGGACGGCCCCGTTAGCGTGGACGCAATGGCATCTGCAGCCGTTACTTGAATGTTCACGGTGCGCACTGTCGTCAGCCCGGCATGATTGACCGCCGTAACTGTAAAGGTATGCGCGCCTTGCAAGCCGAGGAGCGGAATTTTTTGCCCGTTGGTTACGGGATTTCCGTCAAAGGTGATCGTAACGGTTTGCACGCCTGATTCCGGGTCTTCAGCCGTTACCTGCACCTCCAAGGTTTGCGATTCCGTCATGCGCTCCGGAGGCAGTCCGGAGACGACCGGTGCCGTAACATCGCCGGACGGTGACCCGCCGCCGACCGTATACATGTGCGGTGCAGGAGGAGCCGTCATGCCTGCGCCCAAGTAAAAACTCGGATGCGGAGGCTGGTTGTAGGCGACATTTTGCCAGGCTACGCCCAATCTGTAGACAGGGTCGTGCATCAAAGTGCGAATACGGTAATCGGTCAAATCCGTCGTCGAATAAATCCGGAACTCGGAGTTGTCTTCCGACCTCCACATTACTTCTTCCCGCCAGTCGCCGAACAAATCGGCCTGCAAGCTGGAATTCGCTTTGGTGGAGTTGTTCGAGGCGGCGCCGACCGCTGTGAACAGGTTATCCGTTTTATGATTGACGTAGTCCCACTTATCGATACGGTTGGCATCCTGTAGCTCGCGCAGCAGATCGCCGTCCCACCAAACGCCGAAGTTCGTGGAAGAAGGAATCGTCTGGCTGATCAACTCGCCTTTTGTATTGTACAGGCCTGTCAAAGGTATATGCTGGGCGTTCGTAATCGTAGCGGCCCAAAATTCCTCGCCCAAATAGTTCGGATCAATGTCGGCGGACATGCCGCGCCCCGTGTCGATTCCCGTGCGGATGCCCCAAATGATTTCTCCGGTCGCCGCATCGCGCAGCTCCATGCCGTACGGGGAATCGACATGCTCATGGACGTCGAACTGCTCCAGTCCGGGACGAGCCGGGTCCAAATCTCCGAAATGCTGCGCATCCCCATGCCCCAACCCCGTGCTGTACAAAATGGTGCCGTCATCGTCGATCGCCATCGCTCCGAAGTTGATTTCGTCTTTGCCGTCGCCGTCGACGTCGCCCGCAGACAGGTTGTGGTTGCCTTGGCCCGTGTAGGCGGCGTTGCCTTCGTCATTGGTGTCAAAGCGCCACACCTTCGTCAATTGGCCGTCGCGGTAGTTGTAGGCGGCGAGGACAGTGCGGGTGTAGTATCCACGGCTGAAAACCATGCTCGGACGCTCGCCGTCCAAATACGCGACGGTGGCCAAAAAGCGGTCGACGCGGTTGCCGTAAGCGTCGCCCCATGCCGATACGTCTCCCCGTGGGGGATCGTAATCCACAGTCGCAAGCGCTCGGCCGGTCAGCCCTTCGAACACGGTCAAATACTCGCTGCCGAGCAGCACGTAACCGCTGCTGTTCCGGTAGTCGGCGTCGGCCGAACCGATCACTTGGCCGGTTCCGTCGACCGTTCCGTCCGCCGTCTTAAAGGCGACCTCCGCTTTCCCGTCACCGTCGAAATCGTAGACGAGGAACTGCGTATAGTGAGCGCCCGCGCGGATGTTCGGGCCCAGGTTAATTCTCCACAAGCGTGTTCCGTCAAGCTTATATGCATCCATGTACACGATACCCGTGTATCCGGCTTGCGAGTTGTCCTTGGCGTTCGACGGAGACCACAGCATGACGATTTCGTAAGTGCCGTCGCCGTCGAGATCGCCAACGCTCGCATCGCCGGCCGAATACGTGTAAGGCTGCCCGTCTTTGGTGTAGGAATCGGCCGGTTTTTGCAGCGGTACGGCCAAATAATTGTTTTGCCATACGGAAATCGCGCCCGATGCGGCTTTTTCCGTACCGTTTTCCACTGTAAACAGCTGGTATTTGGAATCGTTCGTCCCTGTAGTATCGAGGAAATTGGTGCTTCCCACGATTGGGGCGTCATTCAGCTTGACACCGTCTCTGTACACGTTAAAAGTGATCGAATCGGCATCCGTGCCGAGCATTCTCCACCCGATATATACGCCCGCATCGGATTTGACGGCAAGCGGCGCGCGGTCGATATACTCCATCTGCCTGCTCAGCACCGTAATTGCCTCCGTCGCCATTTGCTCGGAAAGCCCGGAAATGCCTCCCGCGTTCACGGCGGCTACTTTATAGTAGTACGGAATTGTCGTAAGCACGGTCGTGTCCGTATATGAGGCGCTGCGGGTTTTGCCGATCAGCTCGAATGCGCCCCCGGCTTTTTTCGCCCGGTAAATGTTATAGGTGACCGCTTGATCGACGGCAGGCCAGACGAAGCTGATCTCGTTTTTATGAATCGAAGTCAATGCCGGACGGTTCGATACCGCAGGCGCAGGCTTCGCCGGGTCGATGACCGCCACTTCCAGCGGCTGGGACGGAACCGTCTCATAGCCGGAGCTGTCCAGCGATGTGACGGTGTACACATAGGTCATCCCGACATCCGCCGTAAGATCCGTGAAAGCAACCGTCCCTGTCTCGCCGATCCGTTCAGCGCTCCCGGCGCCGGCCGATTTGCGGTAGATGCGGTACTTGGCGGCATCGCTCACCGCCGTCCAAGATAGCTGAACCGACGGAGGCTCCTGATCCAGCTGCATGCCGTCCAGCTTGAGCCCTGTGGGCGATTGCAAAATCGGCGTAATTTCAATGCCGTTGACGATGCCCGAGGCGCCGCCGAAAATGAAATTCATTTGGCCGTCTTTGACCTGAACTTCGTTGATGACTTTTTCCACGACGGTATTTTTGCCGGCAGATACGGTTCCGAAATCTTTGCCTTCGATCTGCACGGTCGTCCTTGCCGAACCGAGCAAATCGCCAACGTACAGTTTAACCGCATACGCGCCGTTCGGAATGTCCGCTTTAAATTCCCAGGTGTTGTTAAAATAGCCGATCCAATCGCGGATCAGATCGCTGCCGCCGCTGCCCCGGTCGCGCGTAATCATGCCTGCGTTCGTCGTCAGCCCGTAACCGCGCTCCGGCGTGTAGAGCGTATCGAGCGTAACCGCCTTATAGCCTTCCATCACCGGGCTCGAAGCCGTCCCCATATCGTAGCGGTAAACGGCGGATTTCGTGCTGATGAGCACCTCGTCCGACATCTCCGATTCGCCACGTCCGTTGACGGCCGTCACGCGAACGCTGTACGTCTTGCCTTCCGACATTCCGCCGAGGCTGAGGGTCGGAACGGTGGCCGTACCCACCATCGCATAATCCGCATCCGCCGCCAGTTTGCGGTATATTTTGTAAATGTCCGCCCCTTCTATGGCATCCCATTTCAAAACCGCACCGGCATTGCTGACGCTGCCTGCGGCAAGTCCTGTCGGCTTGGCCGGAACTTGGGCCGGCACTTCGATATCTTTGACCAAAGCCGAGAGCGGCAGGCCGAGGTTTTTGATGCCGCCCGAAAGCATACGCGCCAGTTGGATCGCCCCGTATTCCTGAAAATGCGTATTGTCCGCCGAACCGTTCGGGAACGCGCCGTACATGCCCGGTTCCACATGCAGGAATACGGATAAAGTGGCCGCCGGGCCGATCGAATCGTAGTAGGCGACGCTAAGGGCGCTCAAATCGACGAGCTTCACATTCAGCTCCTGCGCCACTTCTTTCATGCCCGCTACGTATTCGGGAAAGCTGACGTTGAACTTGCCGGTCGATTCGTTGTAGTCGCGCCGTCCCATCGGCGTCACCAGAATCGGCGTCGCTCCGCGCTGGCGCGCTCCGTTGACATACGTTTTCAAATAATTTTTGTAATCGGGAACGGATGCGTAACGCTCGGGAACGCTGATCGTCGCATCGTTATGGCCGAACTGGACGAGGAAGTAATCGCCGGGCTTGATCGCGCGCAGCACCGCATCCAAACGGCCTTCCACAATGAACGACTTCGAGCTTCTGCCGCCGATCGCATGATTGACGAACTGCACGCCGTCGGTGAAAAACCGCGGAATCATTTGTCCCCAGCCCGCTTCCGGCTTCCAGTACGGATCGTAGGTTTGTACGGTGGAATCGCCCGCGATATAGACGGCCGGAATTTCGCCCGCCTGTCTGTCCGGCAGCCTCGTGATGACAAGCGCATTGATTTTGGGTGCGGAGCCGGTAAAATCAAGATTTAGCTGGCCGTCCACAAGCGCGATGTCGAAGCTCATCTCCAGGTATTCGCCGGCGGCTTTGCTCGTCTGCTGAACTTTCTGGATCGTTTCGGCTTTGATCGCGATATCGGTCGCCGCCGCCTGATCCCCGGCAATAAGCGAAACCGTGTAGTCTCCGTTCGGCAGATCGACGATGAAAGACGTACCCGCCGGCGAAACAAAATCCGATTTCAACGGATCGGAACTATTTCTGTCGCCTGAGCCGACTTTGGAAGGGTCGGCGAAGCCGTATTTCAGCTGCGGCGAGTAGGCGACGCCGGCCGAGACGCCGATGTAGCCGCTTGCTACGGCGCCGGGCCCAAAGTCAAACCGAATGGGCGCCCCTTCGGGAAGCGGCTGCGGAGCGTTGTACGGCGCGCTTGCCGCCACATTCGAAAAATCCGACGAGCCCGCGCTGTTCACGGCTTTCACTTTGTAGTATAAAGCAGCCGATGTGTCGGCAGCCGTATCCGTATAACCCGCCGATTCGCTGGTACCGATCCCGGCGAACTCCCCGTCCGCAGCTGCAGCCCGGAAAATCGCGTAGCCGGTCGCCCGCTCGGCGGCCGTCCAGGCCAGAGCGACCGAGCTTGCCGTCACACTGCTGACCGCAACTTGCGACGGCGCTGCAGGCAGTTCGACCGCCGGCTTCACCTCCGCTGCGACCGGCTCGCTGAGGGCGGATTCAAGGCCGCTCACGCTGACCGCCGAGACCTTGTAGGAGTAGCCCGCATTCAGGCTGACGGACGTGTCCGTATAGACTGCGGAGTTGACCGCCGCAAGCTTGACGTATGCGCCGCTCCCGGCCGGAGCCCGATACACATTGTAGCTGGAGGCATCCGCTGCGGCGCTCCACTGCAAGCTCACGGAGGCCGAGCCTTCCGCCGCCGTTACTCCCGTGACGGACAGCCCTTGCGGTACGGCGGGCGGCTGCGGGATCACCTGCTCGATCACGAGTCCGTTCAAATACCCGCCGGTCCCCGTCCCGGTAATGCCGACGGTCAATTGGCCGTCATTGACGGCCGTATGGTATTTGGCCTGCGCCACCGCCTGCTTGGTCGTAATCGTTCCCGCCGTCACGCCTTCAAGCGTCGTTGTCGTCTTCGTCGTGGAGGTGCCCGCCAGCAGATCGCCCGAGTATACCGTCACATCGTATTCGCCGTTCGGCACATCGACCATGAATGTGTAGGACGGACCCAGCACAAAATCGTTAAACAGATCGTCCCCGCCCGAACGGAGCCTGGAAACGACCGTTTTATCGAGCCCGTATCCTAATTCCGGCGTATACAAAAGCTCTTCGTGAACCTGAGTAAAGCCCGCCATAACAGGGCTTGTCTTCGTGCCGAAGTCGAACTTTTTGACGGCGGGCGCAGTTTCCGCTTTAGCCGTCCGAACGCCTGACGGAGACAAAGGCAGGACGGAAGACGCAAGTACGAGCAATCCTAGAACCGTCATAAAAGCTTGCTTCGCTTTTCTTCGCATCATCAGCATAGATACCTCTCTTTCTGTTTCGTTTTGCCATGGACGATGATGTTCATTTGGTCTGAACCCTCCCTCGATTGAAAGTGCTTTCACAACTATGATCTTACTTTTTCGGCCCCTCCGTTTCCCACACAAAATACCGTTATATTTGTTCAAAAATCAGATACATTTCGTATCAGTCCCGATGCGCCTTTCCATTCGACAAATTCAGCCATGACTAAAGGCTCATGACAACAAAAAGACCGCCTTTTGGCGGTCATAAAGCGATTAAAGAGCATCTAGGAGTCTGTCCGATGAACCACGTAGAAGGTATATATACAAAATGACAGTAATTATGCAGCGTAAGCGGCAATATATGCAGTCATTATTCAGTGGGCATGCACAAAAGTAACTCCGTCGGACAGACTCCTAGCCATGCACCCCCCCAACTAATCGGGGGCAATGACGATAGGGTCCAACCGGGATTTGGATCAGGCTGGTTATTCCTTGCGAAGTCATCTTGTAGATCTCATCACACAATCTGACATCAAATCCGAGGAGCGGATGTCCCCCCAGCCCGATTGCAGATGCCGCCAACAGTAAACGCTGCACGAGCATCCCCGCTTCCATCTGTTGGATGCGGTATCCCCTATACCCCAGTGCTGTTACGAGATGATCTTTGTCTCCTGCCACATGAAAGCATAGCGGAACCTGGGACAGATTCACGTTGTCGGAAGGCATGCCCTGCTGCAGCTTGAGCCGATGATCTCCCTGGCGTACCGGCCGCAACGTATGAGCAGCGCTATCATAATGGTAAGCGCCGTCCGGAATGCCTTCAACGTTATACAAGCAGCTGTACAGCGAGACGCGAGAAACGGGGTTCTCATGAGCTCCATCCAAATCATTCCGGTACCTGCAGGAGGCCGTTGCCTCCTGCAGCAGCAAGGCCAACTGCTCTTGGCTTACCTTGCCCATAATAAAATCGCCGTCAGGCGAAAACCGTTTTCGGCTTATTGACGCCAGATCATACGACAACCGCTTCACGCGGGGCAGAGCCACCGCTTGATCCTCGCAGCGAACGATCTTCTCTGCGCCAATATGCCCTAACGGCCGAAACGATTCCAGCAAGGATGCTTCGTTCATTTTGATGAGCATCGGAAACTCCTTGACCCTCCGGGATCGGACGTAGTGATCATGCTGAACCGCTCTCAACTCCCGGCACAATTCGGTGGCGGAGCACTCCCGCTCTCCCTCATTCCTACCCGCGAACCATTGGTTCGCAGGCTCCATCGATAGCGGAATCACCGCATACACGCTCTCCTCTCGTTCCGATATCCCGAGAAGACCATTCACGGCTCGATCAAGGAACTGGAAATACACGCCCGACGAGAAGCCGAACCGTTTCGCCACTTCCAAGAGCTGCCCGATTAACGCACCCGCATCCAGTCCTTGCAGACGATAGGAAAAGTTATTGTATTTAAAGAAGTTTTTCCAAAACAGGGTCGATACAAAAACAGCGCCAAAGCAAGCCGAAACGTCACAGCGATTGCCAAGAGCCCGAGCTAAATAGGCATCGAAGCTGCCTTTGCGCAGCAGCACCAAGCGGTGGTGCGCCACATCATAATGATAGACCCCCTCGGGCAAATCCTCCAGTTTCAGATACACGTATAATTCACTTGGATATAACGCTCCCCCCGAGGGGGCAAACCGCCGGTACAACTGCAGCAGGCCCATGTTTTGTATCATGGAATTCGAGGTAGGGACGGACTGGGACAATTGAGTGAGTCCGAATATGTACCAGAGAAAATGACCCATATGGCGAAGGTCAGGCAGCACCTGCGCTTCACCGCCATCAAGCGTCAGCGGTACTTCCGGCGATAACGGAACCACAGGCAAACCGCGGTAGAGCTTATATGCAAGCGGTCCGTCTTCCCAATCCACCACTGCGTCCGGCGGTTTGGTCTTGTCAATGTCATAATGCAAATTGTGCAGAAATGCCTCCAGATTCATACTTTTCCCTCCTGATAGGAACGAGGGTGTAAACCACTCCACGCTTCAATTTTGGCTACCCTAGTGACAACTTATGGGAACGGATGCGGGTATGGATTGAGATGTTCCAGCGTCAGGGGCTGCTTCGCATACCCGAGTTCCACCGGTACCCTCAACACCCGCTCAAGCCCTGCCACACGGGTAAAGTGATGTCCGAATGTCATCGGCAGCATCCCAGGGATCAGCACTTTCACGCAATGCAGTCCATTTCGAATGATTTCCGGCGATGACAGATCCACCACGATCACATCAAGATTCAATCGGTGGAACGCCTGAAGAACATCTTTCAGATCGTCCGTTAAATCAGCATGCCTGGCCTCCCGCTTAAATTCCTCTTCAAACGATCGCAGCGGGCGATTGTCATCCAGCAGAAATTGCAGGCGCTCCTGCGCTTGCGGCAAAGCGTACAGCAGTGAATGATCCTCCATCTGATGCACCAGGGAGGAATCGTGAAGCATCCGATCATACGCATCCCGGTTCGCTTCAAATTTCTTATCAAGATTCAATACCATGCCGGCCAACTCGTGAACCGCGCCTTTCACCGCCCGCACCGGATCAGGATGAGCTCCGGCCGCACAAATGAGATTAACTCCTGTTTGTTTATTGTTTTTCGCTATCCCCCAAACACTGGGAATCCCGTGCTCCATCGTCGAGTTGTAGAAATACACATCGAACCCCGCCACAGCTCGCAAACGATCGATCATCAGCTGCAATTCCCGGTCGTTAGCAGAATAAGGGTCAAGGCGCTGGAGAGGCAGCTGCGCATACCAAGTCATCAGAAATGAATCTCGCTCCACTACTTCCAATATGCCGTACAAAATAGCCTCCTCCAAGCTTCCTCCTAACGCGCATCCGTTGGAAGACTCGAAGACGAAAGAGTGACCGCAGCCCATGCTGTAATAGGCGAGCTGCTCCGGAACCAGAATCGCACGCTCTTGCAGAAACGAATAGCCCCATACCCAATCAATGGGGCGGTCAGGATCGAACGTCGTGAACGGATACCCCGGCTGAGCATACCGCTCCTCCGTGTGCACCCCTACCTTGACGGGGTCGAGCGCTTGATCTTCCAGATTGCGGAAGCTGCCATGAACGACCGTCCGTTTGCCTCGGGGCGCCAGACCGCAATACCGTTCCAATCCTTCTAAAATGGCGGTCAACTCGCTCACCGCGTAAGAATGAGTTCTACCTGCCGTTCCTACGTCCTCAGCGATCAACGGCAGATTCACGCTCACATCGGCAAACGGCGACGCAAGGTCAACCATTTTCCCATTCAAAAAACCGGTCCGGTTGTCCAGATAGTCTTTAGTCAGCACTTTTTTCAGATCATCCATCGGGCGCGAGCGGTAACTGTCCAAGCTGATCTTTGGACTTGGCTTCAGCGAAATTTGGGCTGCTGCCGATGAATCGTCAGGCAATCGGCTGCAAACCGGACACAGCGGGTCAGGGAGAAAGAAGTGAAGTGTGCTTTCCAGCGTTTTCAGGTTGATCACAGACACTTTCTCTGCCAATTGAACCGGTTTGCCTTGCAGCATCCTCCTTGCCTCCGCCACCATCAGATGAGCGGCTTGCAAAAGTCCCGTACGCGAAGCCCACGCATCTCGCGGTATTCCCCCGTGCGCCGTTAGCCTCTGCTGCAGCGCCCGCATCTCCCTGCGGTCGCGTCCCGCCATGAGGCGCCGCGTGTCCGCACACTGGGAGCACCCTTGTGAACCCGGGCGAACCAGAGGCCCGATCACGCCCTCGCCGAATGAAACGAAGCCGCGCAGCCAAGGGATGCCGGCTGGCTGCAGCAGCTCTTCCGCCTTTTGATGAACATAAGGATGCCAAGCATCGTGCAGCACCAGGGCCAAATCCACCGTTTCCGGTACTCCTGCCTGGAAATCGTTCTGACGTACGACTTCGAATCGGGTTGACAGTTCTTCGTAAACACAGTCCGCCAACACCCCGTCTCCCACAATCATAACGATGGCGCTCACCGGGATTCCTCCTCTCGCAGCAACACGCCAAACACTCCTGCCATTTCTTCTTTCGAAAATGGTTCTACGGCCAGATCGAAGACCAAGAGCCGTTTACAGTTCCGTTCCAAGACCTGCAAGGCGGACTGCAGAACCTCCGATTTTACCGTCGCTTCGCAGGATGGAATCTCAAGGCTTAGCGGCAACTGTTCCGCCAGACTTACGGACGATACCTCCAAATGTTGCGATGTGAGACTAGCCGGTTGGTTTTGTGCCTCCAATAGAGCCTGTTGCAAAGCATCCCGCAACGCAAAAGTTACATTCAAGCCTACACCGCCATACCAGCGATCACCCGTACCGACCCAAACCACTGGGAAACCGGACACTGTCTCTCCCAAGCCAATCATCGGCGCTCCCATCATCGTCGTCAAAGCCTGCAAATAAAACTGGCAATGTTTATCTTCTATCGCAGACAATTGTACTCGAAAGACAGACGGCTCCTGACACGCCAGTTGCTTGCCCATCTCCTCAGCCAAACACCTTAGCAACCCCCGGCCAATGCCTTCCGCAACCGTTTCTCCCGCTCCGACGCCGATAAATTGCTGCGGTTCTATCTTGCTGCCCTCTGCCTCCTGATGGGAGGAAAGCGCCGCGACGAGCAGGCCTGCCATTCGCGACACATACGCTTCAATCCCAGCCAGCCCTGCTTCCCGCCGCGCTCCTTCATGCGTCAGATCGGTACAAATAATGTCCGGCAGCAGCCTAGCCGGCCCTTCCGATAGCGGATCGATTGGCTGGATGCGACACTGAGAGAGCGGCAGCTGCTTTAAGTCCCCCTCCTCCCAAATATGGAAAATCCCTGATTCCGCCGATGCCAACCGGCTGAAGTAAGGAAGCAAGCCGCTCTCACTTTTGCTTGATCTCCGCTCGAGCTGCTGTTCGAAATCGTGAATCCATTCAACTGCGGTGCGTCCGGTCACAAGCGGATGGGACATGAACGAATGCCATTTTCCTTCCAGAGTCTCCAGATTAAGCAGGAAGAATCGATTGCTTGGTTCCGAATCGTTCGTTCCTGTAATCTTTTTTAATAATTCAAACACGGCCACATTCGCTAACAGCGCTCCCGCTGTGGAAGAAAAGGCGTGCAGCTCCGGGTCTTTACAAATCGCGGATTCGTGTATGCTGCGCCACGCTGACTCCCAGCAGCCCTCAGAGTCCGGATGCACAAGAGGGCCCGCCATACCCGCCTGCTGCAGACAAACAGCGGGAAGAAACACCTTCTTCTCCTCTCTGCACACCCCATGTAGAACCCGCAGTTCCTCGATATCACCCTCCTGTGACACAAACAAAATCGAATCAAACGGCCTAACAGCCTCCCGCCAACTACGAACCCCCTCCTTCTGCAGGGTAACCTCCTCTATGGCTGCCTCGGGGTCCGTTTTACGGGCATGTGCCGCCAGTTCCAGCATCCGTTGCCGATCAGTCGGCTCTGAGCCCGAGACCAGCACGTGTAACTTGGGCAATCCGGATTCAAGCAGCGCGGAAATGAGCGAGATCAAAAATGGGCCGGAGCCGACCGCCAATACTTTGGACTGACGATAGGATTGAAACCGGTACGCACCCGAATCACCGAAATGGTCCAAAAATTCAATTTGAGAAGCATACTTTTGAAGAACCTCTTCAGACAGTTGATGTGGAGTGTCTTGACTCACATCCCGAACAAACCCATTACGATACAACATTTCTGCAATTCCATATACCTGGTTCCGGTGTCCGTCCGGCAATCCGTCTGTCAAATCCGCCAACCTATGCTCCCCGTTGAATATCGGTATCAGCTTTTCAATCCACTGATCGATCGATTCTCCTTCCATGCGGAACGAGCTTACATTGTTACGAAAATACACACTACCGTTTGGATCAGGGAGAAAAAACGTATCTCTATTCATCTTCGGTCGCATCGAAGGGCTCAAATTTGCCATTCTATTCCTCCTCCGTAAGCTGTTCTCAATCTGCTTCACCTCTTCACAAATAATCTTATGTACAGCTAATTGTCCCTCATGTCTTATTCTTTAAGAGAAGCTAGACATGGGAAAAACCCCTCGGTTTGCTGGAGGGGCTTTCCATTATCGGCAAGAACCAATTCAATGTCCTCAACGGTGGCAGTGATGACAGCGATGGCAATTGTGGCATCGGTGACAATTAAAGCAATTGGAGCAATTGAAGCAATTGGAACAGTTAAAGCAATTGGTGCAGGTAAAGCAATTGGTGCAATTAAAGCAGTTGGTGCAGGTAGAGCAGTTGGTACAGGTAGAGCAAAAGAAGACGCATAATCGAGCATCTTGCTGGCCCTGCGCGTCCCAAGGCGTCACCTCTGTCGCACTGAACTCGGAAACATTCAACTTCTGTAGATCATTTTGGAAATCATTCATTTGCTAAAACCTCCGTTTAATAAATTGTTGTGCCGGCAGCATGCTCTGGCACTGGTAAAATGAACAGAACCAAGATAATCAGGAAACAACTTCCCCTATGAGATCCGCCCATTATTCGATTACCCCCATGACAACATATGAACTCAGTTCCGCTCTTGTTACTGATCAAAATGCCTATATTTTAGTGCTTTTCCTAACTAAATATCTACAAATAGACTTAATATCTAGCTAACAGCGAGTTAATAAATCCGTTCTATTCTTAGTAAGGGTTTACGGCAACCCTAGACTATACTACAAGAAGGATGTGGCTCATGTTGAAATTATTAAAAAGAAGAAAGGGATTTGTGAAAAAAAAGGGTGCAATTTTGTTAGGCGTGTGGTTTGCGTTTTTCTGCTTTTCAGGAATTTTTTTCAATACGCATGCAAATGCTGCTGCTTCATCTCATGTTGTTATTAGTCAAATTTATGGTGGCGGCGGGAACAGTGGTTCGTCGTACAAAAATGATTTTATTGAACTCTACAATCCTACGAATTCCAGCATAAACTTGTCCGGATGGTCCGTTCAGTACGCTTCTGCAAGCGGCTCATTTAGTAACATCACAAATATATCGGGCAGCATTGACGCTCATCAATACTTTTTAATCGCAGAAGCAAGCGGAGGCAGCGGAACAGTTAACCTGCCGTCACCTGATATAACAGGCACTATAAACTTAAGCGCAAGCAGCGGAAAAGTTGCATTGGCAAAAGTCACTACATCGGTATCCGGCTCAACAGATTCAAATGTTGTGGATTTTGTAGGCTACGGTTCTGCAAATGATTCAGAAACTTCTCCTGTAGGCACACTTTCAAATACTACAAGTGCAGAACGGAAAGATAACAACGGCGGAACAGCTCAGGATCAAGGTAATGGTTGGGACACTGCCAATAATGCAAACGACCTGTATATTACAAGCAGCATAAATCCTCATAATTCCTCAAACGCAGCACAGCCGCCATTAGCGCCACCTAATGATGACGATAATATGGGATTAGGCAATCCAAGCGGTGCAACCAGCGATATATCCAATTCCAATAATTATTTGATGATTAAATCACAATATGTTTTTTCTTACAATAACAGCAAACACGAGCCTAACTGGACCAGTTGGCACTTGGGTTCGGCTGATCTTAGCAGTACAGCGCGACAGGATGATTTTCGCCCGGACACCACACTGCCGTCAGGATGGTATGAGGTTAAAGCGAGTGAATTTTCGGGGACTGGATTCGACAGAGGACACATGTGCCCTTCCGGAGACCGTACATCTTCCGTTGCCAACAATTCAGCAACATTCCTGATGGATAATATGATTCCTCAAGCGCCAAATAACAACGAGGTTACCTGGGCAAACTTGGAGGATTATGAACGTTCGCTTGTTACGTCCGGCAACGAGGTATATATTATAGCCGGAGGTTACGGAAGCGGAGGCACCGGGTCCAATGGATACATGACTACTGTAGGGAACGGTGTTGTGGTACCGTCAAAGACATGGAAAATAATCGTAGTGCTGCCTAACGGAAATAATGATATTAGCAGAATAACATCTTCAACCAGAGTCATTTCTGTTCTGATGCCAAATGATCAGACGGTTTCTAGTCAGCCATGGGGCAACTATCGAGTAAGTGTAAATGATATTGAGTCTTTGACTGGCTATAATTTCCTTTCTTCAGTACCTACCAGCATCCGAAATGTCCTTAAGGCCAGTGTTGATAATGGTCCTACGAAGTAATATAATAATTGCCCAAATACATATTTAAGCTTAAAGATAAGGATCGTTGGAATAAAGTCAATCGATCCTTCATTCTTTGTGTCACAGGGAAAATCGCAGCCCGTTAATGCGCAACAAATTTACAATCATTGTTAATCAGCAGGATACAGGCAACGCGAAACGCGAAAAACCGCGGTGCGCATGTCAAAGGAGCATTTGATTCGTCCCGCCACCGGCGCAAACGAAGAGCTCGCCTATCCGGCCTATGCGGAAATTCCGTAGAAATTGCAGCAATTCAATTTTTACCTGTAAATTACCAAAACGCGACGCTTGTCGTTCAATTGTGCCCGGCCGAGTTTATTCAGCGGGGCGCCAAAGAGAAGAACGATGTGATTAGCCTGCGAATCTGCATGTTCCCTATTGGAACTGCAGGTCACAGGCTTTTTTTGCTGCGGATGATCGGCAGCTACGCGGATATAGCAATCCATAAGAAAGGCGGCATGTGCAATTCACGTATAATAAAACTTGTACAATTCTAAAATCCAAATTGAAAGGATGTGTCGACATTGGGACATTTGAGGCCTTTTCTTTTATCGGAGGATGCGCGTTCTCAAGCTGAGTTCTACACGCAATCGCTAGGCGGAGAGATCTTGTCTGTTATGACGCATGAGCAGTCAATGGGCGCACAACACGAGCTTAAGGACAAAGTCATGCATTTATGCCTGGCTGTTGCCGGAGGAAATTCAATTTTCATGGCTGATTCATTGGAGCCGTTGACGCAAGGCTCTGGTATTTTGCTAAATGTATCCTACAAAACAGATTCAGAAGCCAGCGAAGCATTCGCAAAGCTTGCGTTAGGCGGCAGTGTGAAAAAGCCTTTTGAACTGCAGCCTTTCGGCTTGTTCTACGGAGAACTCACGGATAAATACGGTGTCAATTGGATGATCACCGCCGATTAAACCGCCTGACATGCGCAAAAATATTACGGCCGCCAGTCAACCGGCGGCCTTTGGTCCGTGCGGCCCCCCGGTGCGCGGTATTGCGCCGCATGACGGCGGTCGGCAGACGCACTAACGCTGGAAATACGCCTGCTATAAAGCTTAATTCCGACGATGCGTGAATCGCAAAATCCACAGTGCTTCCGCGTGGAGACAAGCTTGCAACGGTAAGGGCGCGGGCAACAGCGGAGAAAACCTGCTAAAGCCCCCATGCCGTTGGGCGGTACCCATGAAGATGAAAGTAATGCATCACCAAGGGCACGGTCTTCTACTCGCCGACGCGGAGAAAACCTGCTAAAGCCCCTATGCCGTTGGCGGTATCTATGAAGACGAAAGTAATGCATCGCCATGGGCACGGTCTTCTACTCGCCGATACGGCAAAAACCTGCAAAAGTGCAGGTTTTTTCCCGTTGATCCGCTTGCAGCGCAAAATTCCTGCAAATGTGCAGGTTTTCCGGCCCAAAGTCACGCTACGCCCCGTCATGTCCGAGAAATTCCTGCACATTTGCAGGCTTTCCCGCCATTCCGGCCGCATCCATGGAAAAAACCTGCACTTTCGCAGGTTTTTGGCTTGCCAAGCCGTTTCAATGAACGGCTGCGCTAACTTGGGCGGCGAAACTAGACATGGTCGCCGGATCGGCGCCATGCGCCCCCCATGGGACTGCCATGGGGCTTCCCTTCCGCCGGGCCATAATCGCTCCGCGATAACTCGCGCCTTCCGGCTTCCGGCGGAAGAGCGCCCGCGGTCCGGGACCTTCGCGTCCCAGACCGCCGCGGCTTGTACCCCCGGCCCGCAACGGCCCGGCCCGGTCTCACCCATGCCGCCGGCTCAAACCGTGCCGCCGGACGCCGCCTCGCCCAGCGAATGCAGGTACAGCTGCTCGTAGTAGCCCTGCCGCTGCAGCAGCTCGCCGTGCGTGCCCTCCTCGACGATCCGGCCCTCGCGCATCACGATGATGCGGTCCGCGCCGACGATCGTCGAGATGCGATGCGCGATGATGAGCGAAGTTCTGCCCTCGGCTACGACCTGCAGAGCTGCTTGAATCAGCTGCTCCGTGTGCGAGTCAAGATTCGCCGTCGCTTCGTCGAGGATCAACACCTTCGGCTGGAACACGATGATGCGGGCAAAAGAAATCAGCTGCCGCTCGCCGGCGGACAGCCCGCTTCCCCGCTCCGATACGCGGGTATCGTAGCCGTCTTTCATCCGCATGATCAGCGGATCGGCGCCGACGAGCCTGCATGCGCGCATGACATCCTCCCGTCCGATCGTTTCGTCGAACATGCGGACGTTGTCCAAAATGCTGCCGGAATACAAGTACGGCTCCTGCTGCACGAGCCCGACGATGCGGTGCAGCTCCGCCTGCCGGATATCGCGAATATCGGTGCCGTCGATTTCGATGCTTCCCTCCCGCACATCGTAGAACCTGCACAGCAGGCTGATGAGCGAGCTTTTTCCCGCGCCCGTCGTGCCGACGATGCCGATCATTTCCCCCGGCCGGATCGACAGGTTCAAATGATCGATCACCGTCGCGTCTTCCCGGTAGCCGAAGCTGACGCCGTTAAAATCGATGGCCCCTTTCACCTGCGCTAGATCCACTTTCGCCGGGCGCTCCGCGTCGGTAATGTCCGGCTGCGTCGAAAAGACGTTCCAGATCCGGTTCACGGATACGGTTGCGGATTGCAGCGTGTTCCACTGCTGCGTGATGCTGTTGATCGGCTGGAAAAATTGCCGAATATAAGTGATGAAGGCATACAGCACGCCGAACTCGATCGTTTTATGAAAGACCGCCATGCCGCCCAGCCAGGTAATGAACGCTACCGAGAGATTGCCCAGCATATCAAAAGAGCGGTTGAACAGCACGTTCGTCCGGACTTCCCGCAGGTTGGCGCGAAAATACCCCAAATTGCGCTCGGAAAACCGGCCGTTCTGCTCGCGTTCCTGGTGAAACGCTTGAATCAGGTGCATGCCGGACAAATTTTCGGCGGCGAAGCCAATTAGCTGGGACAGTTGCGATCTCGACAGCTGGTATGTTTTGCGCATATATGTGCGAAACCCGATCGCGATAACCGCTATTACGGGGATTACGATCATGCTGTATAAAGTAAGCTGCGGATCGAGATGGAACATCAGCACAATAATAAAGACCAGTGTCATGCCGTCGCGCATCAAACTGAGCAACACCTGCGTGAAAAATTGATTCAGCGTCTCCGTATCGCTCGATACGTGCGTAATCAGGCTTCCGCTCGGCGTGCGGTCGTAGTAGGACATTGACATGCGGAAAATATGCGCGAACAAATCTTTGCGTATGCGGGCGACGACGCTTTGGCCGGCAAACTGCAGCAAATTGTTCTGCACATAGGTGAAAAACAGGCTGCCGACGGACAAGCCAAGGTAAAACAGACAGATGACCACGAGCGAGCGGTAATCGTTGCGGCCGCTCATCAGATTGTCGTCGATGGCGATTTTGACCAAATACGGCTGAAGCAAATCCGCCGCAATGCCCAGCAGCGTGCAGCAGAGCACGAGCAGGAACGTATATTTATGCGGCTTGGCATAATAGGATAACATGCGGAATGCCGACATGCCGGCTTTATTCGAAGGAGGTTTCGTCATCGTCCGCCATCCTCCTTCCTTCCTGGATGGCGTGCAGCTTGGCATACAAGCCGTTCTGCTCAAGCAGCTCCCGGTGCGTCCCGCGCTGCACGATCCGCCCTTCGTCCAGCACGATAATCTCGTCCGTGTGCTTCAGGGCGCTGATCCGGTGCGCGATCCAGATCGTCGTTTTCGCCGAGCGCTCCCGGCGGATCGTATCGATGATATGCTTCTCCGTCACCGAATCCACGGCGCTGACGCTGTCGTCCAAAATCATCAGCGGCGAATCTTTGATGATGCCTCTCGCCAGACTCGTTCGCTGGCGCTGACCGCCGGACAGCGTGACGCCCCGCTCGCCCAACTTCGTCTCGAACCGCTCGGGGAACGACGCGATGCTGGCGAATATTTCCGCTTTGCGCGCGGCGTGCTCCACCTGATCGAGCGGCGTATCCCTGCGGTAAAACGCGATGTTGTCGCGGATCGTCGTGCTAAACAGGAAGCCTTCCTGCGGCACGTAGGCGATCTGGCTGCGCAAGCTTTCCAGCGTATGCTCGCGGATATCTTTGTCGCCGATCCAGACCGTGCCTTCCGGCGGATCGTAAATGCGCAGCAGCAGCTTGACGAGCGTCGTTTTGCCGCTGCCCGTTTTGCCGATAATGCCTAGCGACTTACCCGGTTCAATCCGCAGGCTGATATCGTGCAGCACTTCGTCTTCCTCGCCGGGATATGCGAACGACAGGTGCTCGATGCGTATGGCCGAATGCTCGAAATCCGCTTCCTCGGGCTCTTCAAGCTCCTGAATGTCCGATTTCAGATCGAGCAAATCGTTGATCCGCTCCAGCGACGCTCTTGACCGCTGCATTGTATTGATGACCCGGCCGATTTGCTGAAGCGGGTTAACCATCATGCGGATGTACAGCGTCAACGATACAAAATGGCCCAACGTAATCCGCTGATGAATCGTCAAATAGCCGCCATACGCCAGCGTGACGATCAGCGACAGTGCGCCGAGAAACGGAATCAGCGCCTCAAACAGCGAGGACAGCCGGACGAGGCGGAGCTGGCTGTCGCGAATGCGGTCGACCGTATCGCCGAACCTGCGGTTCATAATCGATTCGACGGCGAACTTTTTGGCGACCCGGATGCCGCCGAATTGCTCTTCCGCCGATTCCGTCATTTTGCTCAGCGCCTCCTGCACGAGCAGCGACCGCTTTCGGATCACGGGGCTGAACCGGACGACGATGAACGGGATCAAGACCATCGGCGCGACGCAAACCGCGATCAGGTAATAGGGAATCGAGCTGAACAGCATCGAAACGATGACGGCCCCGATCAAAATCGTGGAGTTCACGATCTGGTTGATGCCCATCGATATCGATTCCCTTACGGCGGTCACATCGTTGACCACATAGCTGAGAAGCTTCCCGACGCCATGCTTCGAGTAAAAGCTTGCGCTCAGCTTCGTAAAATGCTCGAACAGGCGATTCCGCGCAACATATTCGAACCGCCTGCCGAACCGCATGATCATATACTGTCCGATGGCGATCAGTAACCCGTACGTAACGCCGATCGCGAGCAGCCCCAGGCTGTATTCGATGATGCGCGAACGGGTCAAGTCGCCCTGCTGCAGATGATCCGTGAACTGTCCGAGCATCTTGGGGTAGTACGAGTACACGATATTTCCCACCGAAATCATTAGCGCCGCGGCAGCATACATCAACCATTTCTCTTTGAGATAATCGCTTAATAACCGTGTAGAGTTCAAAAGAGAGTCACTTCCTATGCTTGTGATCACGTTGCCCTTTACTGTCATTATACGGTATTCGTTTTAAAATAGGCGATATCGCAGGGAAATTGTGTCCTCCTGGAACTTGGATCGTCCGGGATTCATTGACATCGGACCGCCCGGAAGGCGATAATAAAGTGATCGGCAGGTTCGATCCGTTCCCATTTTCATAAATAAGAAGGTGAAAACTTCAAGTGACTGTAAACGATTCCATGGGCTTCATCATCAGCAAAACGGCAAGGAAACTGAATCAACTGCTTACCCTTCGATTCCAACCCTACGAGATTACCCCCGAACAGTGGTCGGTTCTGAACAAACTGGCCGAAGACGATGGAATTTCCCAAAAAGAGCTGTCGATCCGAATTGAAAAAGACCCGACGAACGTTACCCGCATTCTCGACCAACTGGAACGCAAGGGTATGGTCAAAAGGGTCGCGAACGAGGAAGACCGCCGCTCCTTTTTGACTTATGCAACGGACAGCGGCCGCGCGCTAAGCGAACTGCTGGCGCCGATCGAGGCCGAGCTCGTGCAAAGCGTCCTTCAGGACATTCCGAAGGATGAGGTTGCGGTTTTGCGCAAAGCGCTCGATCAAATCAACGCAAATATCGAAAAGAAAAATCCCTCCGACCTGCAGTAAGCAGATTCGCAGGGATTGCCCGAGCCGCGGCGTTAGCGACCGGGCGCCGGCTTCGGTTCGGAGCCGCCGCGACCGCGGACCATGCCCCCAAGCTTTGGCCGCGCCTTTGGGTCACAGGCTGAATCTTCGCCGATAGTCGCATTTGCGGCACAACTCTTCAACGACTTCCCTTCGGGAGAAGCCGTCGTACAACCGGGTCGCGCGCTCGCCCTCGATGATGTCCGAGAAATGCTTTTGATGAATATTGCCCAGATTGATAACCCCTTCTCCGTCCAGACAACAAGGAATAACGGTACCGTCCACAAGAATGCCGGCCTGGTTGCGCAAGCCGTGGCAGAACCCTTTGCCCTCGTCCTCCTCTTCTTTCAGAGCAGGCCATACGAACTCGTAATCCTGATTGATATAGATGCGGTCGGCAATTTGGGTTCCTTTCCCGCGCACGACTTGCTCCTCGATTTTGTAGTCGAGATTAAACTCCTGCTCGATCATGCCGAGCAGCTCGCGGTTTCGCTGCCGCTCCTGATTCGTCGCGTTGTCCCGGTTCAGATTCCACAGGCGCAGCGAAAAGATGATGTCGGACGAGGTGGCGGCGGCTTCCTTGATAAAGCCGAGAATGCCGGCCAAATATCCCGCCTTGTCTTTGGAACCTTCGTGCCCGTCAAAGCTGTGCAGCGAAAAATTCATCTGTCTGAGCGCCGGCTTGTTCAGCAGCTTGTGCCTGTTTTTGGCAATGAGCGTGCCGTTGGACGTAATATTGACTTTAAGGCCGCGTTCGTGGCTCAGGTCCAGCAGCTCGTCGATTTTGGGATGCAGCAGCGGCTCCCCTTTTACGTGAAAATAAATATAGTCCGTATGCGGCTTGATTTGATCGAGCGTCTTGGCAAAATCGTCGACGGCAATGAAGTTGGCCTTTCGCTGCGTCGGAGGGCAAAACGTGCAGGCCAAATTGCAGACGCTCGTAATTTCAATATAAAATTTTTTAAACTTCTTCATTATGCGGATACTCCAGTTCTGATCAGACATGTTCCTTTACTTTAAACTTACACATGGCCGGGCATGCATGTCAATGTCAGATCCTGCTCAACCTTCGGCGGCAAACGTAAAAACCGTCCCCTGCGCGGCCAAAACGATCTCGCCCCGGTACATTTCGCCCGCCTCTACAGGCAGCCTGCTTACGTCTCCAAAATGCGGCAAATGCGTCAGCGCCAGCTTTTTTACACTCGCCTGCTCGGCCAGACGCCCCGCTTCGTGCGCGTTCATGTGCCCGTATTTCCGCGCTTGATCGAATCCGGCGTAAAAGGAAGCTTCGGCGATCAGCACGTCCGCCCCGCGGCAAAATTCGATCAACGAATCGTCGTAGTACGTGTCGGCGGTATAGACCAGCACTTGGCCGCCGACTTTCACTTTCACCGCCAGGCAGTACACTTCATGAAACGTTTGGAAAAAAGACAGCTCCATGTCGCCGAAACGCAGCGTATCCGCCGCGGACACAGCGCGGACGGCTGTGCCTTTCATCGAGGCGTATCCGCCCTGCTCCGCCGGCTTCGGGTCGCGAGCTATATAAACCGGCAGATCCGCCGTCCTTATTTGCAAATCGGTGTCGATCAGACAGGCGTACTGCAGGCAGCCGAAATCGGCGATATGATCGTGATGCGTATGCGTAATGATCGCGGCGGTAAGCTGATCGAGCTTGGCATACTTTTGCAGGCAGGACAGCACGCCGCTCCCGCAATCGATCAGGATGCGCTCCTGCCCATGCTCCAGCAAATAGCCTGCCGTAGCTTCTCCCGCTTTCGGATAGGCGCCCCATTGGCCGATCACCGTAAATTTCATCGCTATCCCTCTTTCTTATAGGTTTGGATTTTTTCAAAGGCTGCGGGCGCCATATAATTTCTGGCGAATTCCGCTTTATTCGAGAGCAAAAACATGCGCACAAGCGAACTGCTCGTTTGCATGTTAGGAGTAAAAGGCGACAAGTATACCGTATCCGCATCGGTCGTATTTCTTATGTACTGCTCCATCTGGAGCTCGTAATCGAGATCTGTCGCATTGCGGATGCCGCGAATGACGACATGAATGCCGTGGGCATTAATGTAATCCGCGACGATTCCTTCATAAGGCACGATCTTCGTCCGCTCCTGCTGCCTGGGGGAAATGGATACCCCGACCAGCTCGGTCCTTTGTTCGATCGTAAACAGGTGCTTCTTCGAACGGTTGTTGGCGATGACGACGTGGACTTCGTCGAACATTTTCAGCGCCCTCTCAATAACGGATAAATGACCCAGCGTAATCGGATCAAAACTCCCGGCGTATACGGCTTTCATGACAACACCTTCCTTTTCGAATCCAGTCTCGTTGCATGTACGGTTTTCCGGCATCTATGAGTCTGTCCGACGGAGATACGTGGTTCATCGGACAGACTCCTATGTATGAATTCGCGGTCGGTCGGCGGATTCCTTTTGAGAAAAGAAGAAGGAACGAGCGAAAATCGCATTGACAGTCCCGCCGAATAATGATATATTATGCGTCAAATTCATACTATTCCCATGTGAATTAATAAACGGAGGTGCACGTCATCTATGAAACTATTGAAATCTGCCCAAACCATACGCGCCATCGCATTATCCGCCGCTCTATTATCGTTCGGTACGGTTCATCAGGCGGCATTCGCTGCGCAATCCGGTCAAGCGAACGCGGAATACAAGCAATTTTTGAAAGATCATTACAACGTCAGCCTGGCTGCTTCCTTAACCAAAGGCGACTTCGTCAATGCGGTCAACAGCATTTTGAAGCTGCAGCCCAAAGATCAGTCCAATCCTTTTACCGATGTGCAAAAGAGCAGCCCTTATTATGACGCGGCCCGGGCGCTGTACGAGAACGGAATCATTACGGAAAAACAGCTGCAGGGCGAGCTGCCGCTTACCGAGCTGCAAGCGACTTTTATCGCGGTCAAAGCGGCCGGTTTGAAGGAACTGGCTTATACATATCCCCAGGACAAAATCAAAACCGCGCTGGCCAAGCTTAAGCTGGACGCCGGGCAGACCGGGGCGCTCACCGAGCAAGCTGCGCAAGAGCTGGCTGCCGCTGTAGATACGGGGCTCCTCGCCAAAGAGCGGTACGCCGATTTCAAGCCTGAAGCAGCTGCCGATAAGCGTTTTACGAGCGATTTGCTAGTCAAAATCCTCGATTTCCAGGGCCATTACAAGCATTATCTCGGCTTGACGACGGACGATGACATTTTCGGCAAAGTGCAGGAAGCCTGGAAGACGGAGGATCTTATTTCCGCCAAGGAGCTGCGCGCCGTTTTTGACAAAGCTTTGAGGCAAAATCTCGTGACCGGCTACAACTTGAAGGATACCCGGTATGACGCGAATTTCGATCCGAAGCTGTCGCTCACCTACGGGCATTCCGACATTACGCATGCCGTTCAGCTGATCGGCTTGCTGCGCAGCGAAGGCATTCAGGCCAAAGTGCAGCTGGAGCCCAAGACGTCGGCCTTCATTTATTTGAAGGAATGGGGCGAGCCGACGCAAACGGACGATTACCAGGTGGTGCAGATCGAGAACGGCAATTATATCGCTTATTCCAAAGAATACGATATCGAGTTCGAGTTTGACAATGCCGAGCAAAAGAATAAGTTCCAATCCGTCATTTTCCAATATGCCAAAAAGAACAGCGAGGATGCGAAAGGCCTGATTTACGCCTCCTGGTGGCAGCCGCTCTACTATTCTTTGACCGAGCTTCCGGATTATAAACAAATTTCCAACAACAAAATTACTAAAGGCCATTATTACGCGCAATCCTTTACCTTGAACGACAAATCCGCCGATCTCGCGGCAGGCATCAACAAGATCGATTCGAGCCTGCAGGTGGACAGCTATAAATTTTGGGTGGACGAGCCGTTTTACAACTACTTGTTAGGCGGCTACAAGTAAGTCGCGGTAATTCTTCAGCGCTTCCGAGGTACATCTCAATCCAAAGCTCCATGCCCCATCTCGCTTTCGAAACCAGCCTTGGATAGCTACGCCGAGATATTCCAGCTCAGGAATAATCCTTCCCTCGGGCGTAGTCTTCTCGATCAGGTGAAGCGTCATGGTTTTTTCGGGGGAAAGTTCCAATCGCAATTTCATCATGGTCGATTGAACGATATCTTCCCCACGTCGTACCTCATCTTCCTCTCGTCCAAAGAGTACGAAATCGTCCGCATAGCGGACGAATCGTACTTTTTCTTTTTCCAGCTCCCAATCCAGCTCATTCAGATCTTACCCTTTAGGGTTTTAGGTTCCGGAGAGTACGCACCGTTCCCAATTCAATACGAACCCATATTCTGCAAGTTTTCTCTATACATTGATGGTATAATTGAGTCAGAAAGCTTAAATATGATGTGAACGAAGTTATTCAAAAATATAGCTTTCAACCGCTATTTAAAGAGCAGTTTCATCTTCGGCATTATCCACCGGTCAAGTATAGATTTGACTTTTACGATAAGTGTTACGTAGAGTGAAAGGAACTGCCACTTCTGGAGACTACGGAGCTGATATATTGATTGAAAAGGACGACAAATAATATGAATAAAGATAAACAAGAATTAATCCTGGAGCTGCAGGAGTTATACCGTCAGATCATACATGTTTCGTCACAATTATGGGAAACCAATCAGATAACCAAAAGCGGATCATGGGCCATTATTGCCAAAAATGAGTCTTCGCTGAGAATTCAAGAAATAGTCAATTTGGATTTCAAGAAAAAAATAGTGTTTTCCTCAGAATTGCGTGATTTGCGTGAATTTGCAAATGACATTTTGGATAGGGCAAATCTTCTTCTTGAAGAGGATCTTCAACAAATAGGCAAGGAAAAACTACTGTGAACCTAGCCGAGAACGATTTGAATCGGCTTGCCAAAGCAGAAGCAAATCTTCAATCGCAAGGATGTCGAGTGCTTTCGGATCCGTCGAATGGTAATATATAGGTGATAATCCCTGCTTCAACAATCTTCAACCAGGGGGAGGTTGATTAGTCTGTCTAAACCTTTTTTATTCTTATTGGAACTGTTACGGATAGTCATTTTTTTGGTTATTGGCTTTGGCGTACTTGGGTGGGTAGAACAATTAATTTTATATTCTCCTTTTAAAATTAAAATAGAAGAATACTTTAGTGGCTGTTGTCCTGATTTTTTCCCCATTGATGCTACCTTTGGAAGGTGGGGTCAACCAGAAGATGTCGCGGATATAGCTGCTTTTCTAGCTTCTCCCGACAGCCGTTGGGTAACCGGGCAATTGATTGATGCCAGTGGGGGCTCTCATTTGTAAAGTCACGCATTATTACAGCAATTGTTGTTGCGACGATTCCAAAAACCGGATTCCTTTTTGAATAAAGGGGCCGGTTTTTCATGCAATGAATTGCTTAGCGTACGATTTTTCCGTTTCGTGAGGTGCCCCCTGTGAATTTATTTCCGTTTAGCCCCCCCTAAGCGGAAATAAATGGGGCGCATTTCTCCATACTTGCGCAGTCAAAGGCGGCACGCTCGTCATAACATAAATAATAGAGGACGAGACATTCGAGAGGGCGTGCAAGCATTTATGAAAAAAAGAGCGGGAACATCCAACCATAAAAGGGCCGGGAGCCGCCCGGAACCGCAAACGATGGCGCAAATTCAGGCGGTTATGAACAGAGTGCCTGTTCTAATTGTAACGAAAGACGGAAGCTGCTATTGCGGAATTGTCCGGGAAGCGCAGGACGGGGAACTGCTGATCGAAGGCGTAAAAGGCAAGCGGAAGCTGTCCCGAAATCCGGCCAGAGCGAAAGCGCAAATTTCGTCGCTGGGCGGATTGGGCGCGTTAGGCGGTCTGGGCAATCTGCTCGGCAAATCCGGAGGTTTAGGCGATTTAGGCGGGCTTTTGGGCGGTCTTGGGGGAGCCGGAGGATTAGGCGGTTTGGGGGGCGGAAACTTTTTCGGATCAATCGGCAGTTTTATGAAAATAGGCATGGGCGTGCTTAAATTCGTTATGCCGCTGATGAAAGGTTTCGGCATCTAGGTTCGCGGCGATGCGGCGGCCCACAAGGCCTGCAGTTGTGCAGCTTCCTGTATTTTAACTGCGGATTCTCGTTTGGGAAAAAAGACTGCTCCGACAATTACAGCTGATCACTCTCCGGTTTTCGCCCGCCATACCCTGCACGCTGCGTGTTTCGTCAGGGCCGTTTTATGGCGGGGCCGTCATTATAGATCGGAAATGTCCCGATATTCAATTACGGCAAATGTCCTGCCCTATTTTATTTTCTTTCATGAATATTTCCATCTCTTGGATGCTTCACGCCACTTGAGTAACCATGATGGAAAAAAACTCCGCTCGTATGCATCTTCGCTTTCTCCTTTGATATAGTCTGCCGTTCGGAGCGCTAGCGACATGACCGTATTCGTAAGAGTTCCGGCACCTGACGTGACAAAAATGCTCGCATCGCAAATAAAAAGGTTGGGAATATCGTGAGTTTGTCCAAACGAATTAACGACTGAGGATTTGGGATCATTCCCCATCCGGCAGCCCCCCATCATATGAGCGGTGTCAGGAATGACGAATTCAACTGTGCCTCCCGCAGCCGCGAGTATTTCTCTCATTTTACCTACCGCATGGTCGATGAGTTTCCGGTCATTATCTCCGTATCTGAACTGGGGGGATAAGGCGGCTCCCCGGGGAAAAAGCCTGCGAAAGTGCAGGTTTTCTCCAGGAAAGTGGTTCATTTTAGCGAAAAGCCTGCGAAAGTGCAGGAATTTTCGCCAAAAATGAACCTGAGCCCATGTTCGCGGCGAAAAGCCTGCACATTTGCAGGAATATGCCGTGGCCGGCGCATCCGTCGAGCAAAAACTGTACTTTTGCAGGTTTTCTTCACGCAACCAGGCGGATGGTGCGACCGGCCGGCTCTGGCGCGCGGGTTTCTCCATAGCCTGCGAAAGTGCAGGCTTTCTACCGTCGCGCGTTGTGCCGCCGCCATGTGCCCGGCGGCACAACGCGCGCCCGGGATTCGC